>NZ_JBHVHV010000001.1:101022-358748 GCF_042800035.1 Sutcliffiella sp. NPDC057660 | reverse complement strand
GAAAGTCATCGGATGAAAAATCGGAAGAGCATTTTTTCAGCAGAAGTGTAAAAAGGAAACGAGCAAAAAGTGTAAAATTCAACTTGACGTCTACAGTGTATTTGTTAGAGCCACTGGTGGCGGACAATTGAGCCAGTCAGTGCTTGGCTCAGAGCCGACTTTCTATTTATTCTTAAAAATAGCCATCGACACCGAATCGTCGATGGCTATTACGTTTATTTAATACTTTTTCCCTCTAATTTATCTTGAAGTATTGACACAGCTTCTAAGAAAAGTGCGTCCTTGTCTATTCCCTTTTCATTCAAACATTGCGGAGTAAGTTGGTCTTTAATTTCAATCTTTTGGCACCATTATATTACCGAATGCTGACGGTATTAACTGTCCATAAATTGCCGTTGCTATTGACCTGATACTGCCGGTATTGGGTGTCCAGATTTGATGTGTATTTTTTCGTTAATATATACCTTAAGCATCGGGGACGGTTCTCCCTGCTTCCAAGGCTAAAACGGCAGGCTACAAAATGGTTGTCATCCATTTGTAGCCTGCTGTTTTTTTTTACTAACTTAATGAATTTTAACCTCATCTTTATAAAAATAAGGAAACTTATCACACATCTCCTTAAAAGTTCCTGAATGTGTCTGTGAAAGATTTTTTTCGATACAATGTCCCTCTCATGCGGTGGCTACTTCTTGCGGATGAATGGGATCGGGATTATTTATTGGATATTTCTTAGATGAAGGTATCAGGCTCCGTACACGAAAATTCTATAAACATTTAAAAATCTAACCTTTAATATGAGGAATATCATTATGTAATATATAATTCATCCATATGTCTTTTGAATTGATATTGTATTCGGCTTCGAGAAACTGTAAATCTCTAACAATATCTTTAATAATTTTACTTATTCCTACATTATCTGTGAAATTCGGAGCCCAGTCTTCATAGAAAGATTTTTCGTTATTTAGTGACAGTACTCCTAACCACTCTTCAATATTTTTATATGCGTCTAAAATCCTAAGATTTAGCATATAAATTTTATTATCATAAGTTGAAAGTTTATGGATATTTTGATTGCAGAATTCTCTTATCTCTATTGATGCTTTTATCAAATCTTGGTTCCAAACAGGAAATTTATTGACCAAAAATCTAAAATCATTGGAGTGAGTAATTTTTGTACCAATTTGGTCTATATCCCATAATAAGGAGATATTTTTTTCTTTTAGAAAATATGTATAATAAGATAAGAAATTGATATCAATACGAGTTTTTTCGCCTTTTTGTTTTCTTTCAGTATATTGTATTGCTAAAAATGTAAAAAATCCTCCGCCAATTCCACCAATAATCCCAGCAAAAAAGGTCATCCAATCACTCAAACTCCCAACTGTAACTTTTGTGGTAAATTGAAAAATAGTGAGATTAAGGATTATTGGTAGTACAACTACTATAGACAATACATATACACTACCCATTTTAAATGGTCCTTCTTTCAGTGAATGAAGGATCTTTTTCCCTTGAGGAAGTAAGTTAATTATCTGAATCTTAATTAGTTCTAAAAGTTCGTGCTGATCAATTGTAATATCAAAGCAGTCCCCATCTTCAAAATAATGCATTATTTCTTTAAAATATTTATTTGGATCATATACTGTAAAAGCAGTGGAATGTACATAATATTTGCTTCCTGATACTAAATGAATGTTTAATCTATGGTATTCATTTTTTTTAATATATGCTTTGTTTTTTATTTTTAAGATAATGTTTCTTTCTTGTATTATTCCAGTGAAAATATAATTGTACCTTGCTATTGTATCTTGATTGTTTATTATATACTCTAAAACTAAATATTCCTTTAAAGCTACTTCAGATATCATAATAGGTGATAGCCCCCTTTAATTAATAAAAGCCCTCTTTAAAAGTATTATATATCAATCTTTAAAGTGAAAAAATTTTCGAATGCAGTATCCCAATGGATTCGTCACTCATTATTTTTAAGCTCAATCATAATTATTTCAAATTTCGAGAAAAATAACAATCTCTTATTCCCGAAGCATCGGGGACGGTACTCCCTGCTTCCAAGATAAAACAGCAGGCCACAAGCAAGAATCAAGTTCAGGTCCAGTTACTCCCCGCATTTTGTCGATGAAGCAATAAAATGACGGTTGATTGCCATCTGACTACAGCCATACGATTGTTCCATCGTTGCAATGTTTTTGTTACACTTCTGACATCAAATTGTTCCACCTCAGCCATTGAGAAGTCCACATAAGAAGTGTATTTGTAAGAGCAAGAGCCACTGGTGGCGGACAATTGAGCCAGTCAGTGCTTGGCTCAGAGCCGACTTTCTATTTATTCTTATAAATAGCCATCGACACCGAATCGTCGATGGCTATTTCGTTTATTTAATACTTTTTCCCTCTAATCTATCTTGAAGTATTGACACAGCTTCTAAGACAAGTGCGTCCTTGTCTATTTCCTTTTCATTCATACATTGCGGAGTAAGTTGGTCTTTAATTTCAATGTTTTGGCACACTCATATACCGAAAGCTGACGGTATAAACTGTCCATAAATTGCCGTTGCTAATGTCCTGATACTGACGGTATTGGGTGTCCAGATTTGATGTGTATTTTTCCGTTAATATATACCTTGGAAGCTCGCGGGAACGATTCCACATACACAACTAAGAAAGCAGCCTTTAAGCGGTATGTAACCCGCTAAAGGCTGCTTTCCTCTAACCTAATGCAACTTCACTTCATCCTCATAATAGTAAGGATACTTATCACACATTTCCTTGAAGGTGCCTGATCCGAGGATGGGGGAGATGTATTTTTTTCGGCAATCGATGTGGAAAATGGAGTAGATGCTCATGAAATGGAACACTCCTTTGGGAATTTTATAGGCTAGGCTGCTTGACTAGCGGGTGATTGTTCTTGGGGTGTGTTCTTTGTTGTGTGTTACTTTTCATCATAATCGGATTTGATGGATTTTTCTACGTCTGCTTTTAGACGGTCGAGGCTGATGCTCATGGCTGTGCTGATTTTGAAAAGGGTAGAGGCCAGTGGGGCGCGCTCGCCTCGTTCTATTTTACCAATTGTGGTTTCGTCAAGGCCTGCTCGTTCCGCAATATCGTCCTGGTGCAAGCCAAGCTCTTTTCTTCTTAAACGCAGGTGTAACCCTATGTATTTTTTGTATTTATCGTCCTCTTTCAGCTGTTTCTCCCCTTTTACAACAATTATCAAGTTGTAAAATCCGTGGTTGAACAGACAGGTAGCCTTTTAATGGGATTTTAAGGGAATTGAGAGATATTTATTTTTTAATAGAGATCTGTTGCCTCCGATATAATAGGAATAGAATAGATCTGCATGTTGGAAATAGCTAAGTCTCCAATTATTAGGTTCCATGCAAGAAGGGAACGAAGGTTTCTTAATTGAATGTAGGAGTATACAGGGATGTGTGGATAGGAAACTAGAGAGGTAGACTATAGACGAGATGTTATTTTTCTTGGATAGTAATTTTTAAACAAACGTTTGATTAAATGAGATTTTAGCATTGTTATGAAAGGGTAAATAAGCAATCGACTTTTCTCCACTATTTTCGCGAAGAATATTTAAATAGTTTTAAGAAGCAGGATGAAGAGTCATGCGGGACGTTATGGGAAACAAAGCTTAAGAAAAGGAGCTAACATGAAAATGATTAAACTAGATCCGACATTTACACCTTGTCTAGCCGAAGAGGGCGATGAGATCTTCGCTAATGGTGTTATCAGGTGGAACATCACCAAGATGCAGGAGTACATTGATACTCATCCATCTAAGGTCGAATACAAGCAAATGGAATTAAAGCTGTTAACTTCAGATATCCGCAATATTAATAGTTTATTCTCACCAAGATCTAATTCAATTCTCCGTTTTCGTTTGAGTACTCTACCAAATGCTGCATTGATGGCATCTTTCTCTTCCTCTCTCAAATTGGTCTAATCCCCTTTTTAAACCAATTATCAATGTCGAAAAATACCCCTAACACCACCAACACGCCACCTTTTGGAAGTATATTGAAATGTGTGTGGATTTTTTGGATCAGGGAGTACCTAGCCCCGCCTTAACTCTAAAGTGTTTATGACACCCCCTTAAATTACCGAAAGCTTACGGTTTTGCCTGTCCAGGATTAGTCGATTAAAATGTCCGTATATAATTAGAAAAATTTCGACATTAATAATTCTTGAGAAAGGAAAAGCCCCCCATTATGTATAACTGCGCCAACAGTTATACGGGAGACGTACCGCCAAAAGTATATGATTATTGTTTCAGACTATCAGTTGATTGAAAAATAATCTTACTGGAGTTTTTAGTTAGAGGTGAGGATTCCTTCTTCATTTGTGGTTAAAACATGTTGGTAATAGGGAAGCAGAATCTAGCTAAGATCATTCGATGCATTAGAAGACATATAATATCAATTATGAATAGAGAATCGATAAAAAATAGGAGGATTAATACATTTTCTGTCGAATTTGAAAAGATTATGAATATTGATGGAAGATTAATATTCAGTATTAGATGAAAATGGAGATGAGCAGATGGGTAAATTGGGGATAGACGATTTTATGCAAAGTACTGAGGCTTTAAAGGACTTCAAACTGAATTGTTTGGGTGCAGATGGTTACAAGTTTTATCCAAGGATAATTGTACTAAAAGATGATGAAGAAATCCTTAAGTTTGAGTATATAGAGGTAAT
This sequence comes from Sutcliffiella sp. NPDC057660, assembly GCF_042800035.1. Lineage (NCBI taxonomy): Bacteria > Bacillati > Bacillota > Bacilli > Caryophanales > Bacillaceae > Sutcliffiella > Sutcliffiella sp. NPDC057660. The sequence continues at coordinate 354,019 of NZ_JBHVHV010000001.1, read as the reverse complement.
GATCTCCCTAAATTATAACCACCATCATATCGATATAATGTGGGAAGAGAAGCTTGAAAATTTTAAAGCTTACAATTTGTATGGAAGATACCGTACTGACTACAATATAATGGAAAATTCATATAAGGAATTAACCATTATCTCGGGAAATATGACTATTGTGGTTCAAGGATAAGAAGGTTTAAACAGAGTACTAAAGCACCGAGGAAAGGTTTTTCAGAAGGAGTTAATAGCATGCTTATAATAGATAAATCATTCGTACCCTGTCCAGTAGAAGAAGGGGACGAAATCTGTCAAATAGGCATAATGAGATGGAATATTACTAAATTGCTAGAATTTGCCTCGAGAAACAGGGAAGTGGTGCAGAGTAAGATGATCCGGGTTGCGGATGAAGACACTTTTACGCGGATTAATGAAGCCCATGTTTCGACGGTCGACCTGTCTAAACCGATCATACTACTTTTAAAGCCTGTTATTACAATTTGTATTTACTTGAACTTTGAGTTAAAAATCAGTTGATTCTGATAATAATAAGGGTGTTTATAACATGAACATAACTTAGCTTAACAAGTATATTTTGTTGGAGGGATATATTATGGGGAAATTAAAAAAGAGCGTATTTACCATACTTAATAGAGAAGATGAATTAAAAGATTTTAAGATAGGGTTACAAAACAGAATAGATCATAAAAGAGTATCAATAGAAAACGAACATAATGATCTTGAAAGAAAATATGGTGAAATACCAGAGTATGTTTATGCAGCAGTCTACGAATTTCCTGCTGCATTAGCAATTGATATATTAAGTGAATTAGGAATCGAAAGTGATAAGTTGAATTTTAAAATATCCACTGAATATATTGACCAATATGATGTTGGAAGTTATAGTTTCGTTGATTTTAATGAGATCTGGAATTTTATAAAAGCTCTTGATGAAAAAAGTTTTCTAGTCTCAATGTTAATTATTTCCTCTAGTAATTCTAATTGGGAAAGTATTTCTAGTATTCAACAGTTAATTATCAAAGAATTGAATAATTTTAAATTCGAAATCGATTATAAAAAATCTACAGTATTTATTGCAATGTCTTTTAGTGAATCTATGAACAAGACCAGAAAATCTATTATTAAAGTAATTGAAGAATTTGGCTATGAGGCAATGCTTATTGATATAAAAGAGCATAATAATCAAATTGTTCCAGAGATTTTTAGTGAAATTGAAAATGCGGACTTTGTCGTAAGTGATTTAACAGAACAAAAGCGAGGAGTTTATTTGGAAACTGGATATGCAATGGCAAAGGAAAAACAAGTAATTCTAACTTGTAAAACAGATGATTTTGATAAAAATCATTTTGATGTTAGTCAAATAAACACTATTATATGGTCTGATGAGAACGAGTTGGAGATTAGACTAAGAGCAAGAATTAAAGCCATGCATTCATTAATTAAATAATATTTAAGAATAAAAATTAGGGGCAAGGGGAAAGGAAGCTTGTCCCAGCCCTTGTTAGAAGTTCTGGTCACAGTGACTCCCCGAATTTTGTCGATTATAATAAGATTTGGTTTCATTTTTTTTTGGGAAGCATCGGGGACAATTTTCATTGCCACTATTGTCTACAAAACAGGGAAACTGACGTTGCTAATGGCCAGGTACAGATGATATGAGGTATCCTGAAGTTGACCAGTATTTTATTATCTTTGAATGTTACAGGAAGGCTCGTGGGAACGATACCGCATCCATAGCTAAGAAAGTAGGCGGTATATGACCTGCTAATGACTACAGCCATGCGATTGTTCCATTGTTGCCATGTTTTTGGTCAACTTCTGACTTCAAATTGTTCCACCTCTGCCATTGAGAAGTCCACATATGAAGTATATATGTAAGAGCCGCTGGTGGCGGACAATTGAGCCAGTCAGTGCTTGGCTCAGAGCCGACCTTCTATTTATTCTTAAAAATAGCCATCGACACCGAATCGTCGATGGCTATTTGCGTTTCCATGGTACATATCTCCCTTTTTACTCGGCCTTTTCATGGAAATAAAAGATATTTGGTATCCACGTTCGTTCATGGTGTGAACTGCCAAGGCAGTGTAGAGATAAGTCTTCCTAGCGCACGTCTGTCCCATCATAAACAAAGTGAGGCATTCATTAATCCAAGCGAGTTGCTTTAAGATATTTAGTTGTATTCCACCAATCGCAGTTTGTTCTTCCAAGCGAAATTTCTCGAATGTTAGAACTTCTGAGAACTCCGCTCCGCCCACTTCATCATTTTCACGCTGTTCTTTTTCTCCGTGCAGCTCAATTTTTAATCCAAAAGTTTATGGATAAACTCATAATAAGTCCAGCTCTTTGCTTGCGCTTCCCTCAATAAATTCGGAAACTCTCTGTCAGGTACCTCAATTATAATAATAATTGTCGAAAAAATTAATTTAATCTAAATATTGAAAACGTTATCATTTAATGCTAAACTCTAGTTAACCGATTTCCGAAACCGATTTCCGAAATCGGTTAACAGGAAAATGGCGCCATTTTTCTAGTAAATAAGGGACGGTAGAAAATGAAAATAACAATGGATGATGTTGCAAAAAAAGCCGGGGTATCAAAAACGACGGTCTCAAGAATTATTAATGGGAATTATTCTCATGTAAATGAAATTACGAAAGAAAAAGTAATGAGGATTGTGGCGGAGCTAAACTATCGCCCAAATGCAGTTGCTAAAAGTTTAAAATCAATGAAAACAAATGTAATCGGTATTGTGCTCTCGAATTTACAGAATCCATTCTGGTCCCACGTACTTCAGGGTGTCGAGGATACTTGCAGAAGCAAAGGGTATAATCTTATGATCTGCAATTCCAATGATAAGTCCTCCTTGGAGCAAGAGCACATTGAAGGGCTTAGGTTAAAACAGGTGGATGGAATTATTGTCAACCCCACCATGAAAAATAAGAATATGTTTCAATCTCTAGTGGAAAGTGACTTTCCTATTATTGCTATCAACAGGAAGATAGAGGGAGTTCCTATAGATACCATAGTGGTCGATAATGTAAAGGGCGCACACCTTGCAGTAGAACACCTGATTTCAAAAGGAGCGGAATCGGTTGCTGTCATGGTATACCCGGTCGAGGGAATCAGTCCTCGAATCGAGAGGTTGACAGGGTATAGAATGGCGCTAAAGAAACATGGAATTGGCGTCGAGGAGAATTTAATCAGGGTCGTACAGGAAGAAAAGGGTCGTGCAAAAGAAGAAGTTAAAAATCTGCTTTCCGGGAAAAACCGACCAGATGCCATTTTTTCAACCAATAACATGATGACCCTTGAAATACTCGAAGGGATAAAAGAGTTGGGACTTTCAGTGCCAGAGGATATCCGGTTGGTAGGCTACGATGAAACAGTCTGGTCCCAACACCTTAATCCACCACTAACAACAGTGTCTCAGCCAAGCTATCAAATGGGAGAGATTGCGGCCTGGAAATTGATTGACCAATTGCAAGCAAAGCAGAACAAAGAAACAGAAATCATTTCATTGAAACCTTCCTTAATCATCAGAAAGTCTTGTCATTAATACGAAAAATCAGGAGGAGAAAAATGGAGAATAGAGGATTTAGAATATTACCAATTACCAACCGTCCAAGCAAAGAGCTTGTAAATGCATTTCGTTCTGTCGTGACCCCACATATAAGTGATAATGCAAATCGTATCTATGGGGCTAACGCAAACATGCGCCCCTACCATAAAAGCGGGAAGCTGACAGGCACTGCTTTAACAGTAAAAACTAGGCCTGGAGATAATCTGATGGTACATAAAGCAATTGATATGGCCAACGAAGGGGATGTAATTGTAGTAGATGCCGGCGGAGACCTATCCAATGCAATTGTTGGGGAGATTATGCTCCGACTGGCAAAGCGGAATAGAGTAGGCGGCTTTGTCATTAATGGTGCAATTCGTGATTCTGCAGCATTTGCAAGTGAACACTTCCCGGTTTATGCATGTGGCATCACCCATAAAGGTCCATATAAGGATGGACCCGGGGAGATTAATGTTCCAATATCGCTTGATGGGATGATTGTAAACCCTGGAGATATAGTAGTGGGCGATGAGGATGGATTGGTTATAGTACCTTTGGAGAGCGCAGAAGAGATCTTGAAACTGGCGAAAAAACAACAAGGTGCAGAAGAAGATATCATGAATTCCATAGCGGATGGAACAGTGGATAGAACCTGGGTCGACAAGACTTTAGAACAAAAGGGTGTGGATGTTAATGTCAATAGCTACTAACTATTATTGGCAGAAGCTTGAGAAATTTTGTTCTGACGTTCTTGAAAAAGCGGGTGTTCCAAAAAGGAACGCAGAAATTGTAGCAAATTCATTGATAGAGGCTGACTTGCGCGGGGTTGATTCCCACGGAGTAGTGAGAACAGCAATCTACCTGGAAAGAATGGAAAAGGGAATGATAAATCCCGATGCTGATATTTGCATGGTTAATGAAAATGACAGTGTTGTTTTGGTAGATGGAAATAACAATTTTGGGTCTGTGATAGGTTCACAATCTTTGACGATTGCATTGGACAAGGCCAAAAAATCCGGAATTGGCCTTGTAGGGGTAAAGGGCTCAAATCACTTCGGAACAGGAGCTTATTATGCAAAAAAAGCGATCGCCGAGGACATGATTCTACTTGTGCTTTCCAATGCTTCACAGACAATGCCACCAACAGGCGGAATAAGACCATTTATTGGAACGAACCCATTGGCTGTCGGTGTACCAGCTGGCAATCAAAACCCATTTATTCTTGATATGGCAACAAGTGTAGTGGCAAGAGGCAAAATAATTGTGGAAGCACAAAAGGGCAATTCTATTCCTGCCGGGTGGGCAATTGATAAGGATGGAAAGCCAACTACGGATGCGAATGAAGCATTAGTAGGTTCGGTTCTGCCATTAGGTGGTCCAAAGGGTTATGGGATTTCCATGTTTATCGATATTCTTGCCGGGGTCTTAACTGGTGCAGGATTTGGAAGATATGTCCATAACATGTATGAAAATTGGCAGGATCCACAAAATGTGGGGCACATATTTCTTGCCATAGATATTAATAGATTCATGCCAATTGATTATTTTAAAGATAGAATGGATCAATACATCAATGAAATTAAGGCTGAGCCCAAAGCCCCGGGAGTAGAAGAGATTTTTATTCCAGGTGAAATTGAAGCTAGGAGAACTATAGAAAGAAAAGAAAATGGAATTTTGTTGCCAAGGAAAGTAGCCGAAGAACTGGATGAGATAGGAAAACGATACGGGATTAAACTTTCTGATGCGGCTTTTGATACTAACTCAGTAATGGAGGTAAACTATGATATTCAATAAGTCTTTTAGATATGAGATTCCTACTATTATAGAATTTGGTAATGGAGCAATTAAAAAACTGCCAGATCACGTAAAAGCCTTTAACGGCAGTAAGGTTTTAATAGTCTGTGATCCAGGTGTACTCAACGCCGGAGTAGTCGCCAGACTGTCAGAACCTCTGGATTCAGCCGGTATTCCATATGTCATTTTTTCAGAAATAGAACCTGATCCTGCCATCGATTCAGTTGATAAAGGTTTACATATAGCTAAAGAGGAAAGCTGTGATATTGTGATCGGTGTTGGAGGAGGAAGTTCTCTGGACACCGCAAAAGCAGTCGGGCTAATGCTTAATAATCCAGGACACATCCGTGATTATGTAGGAATTGATATGGTTCCCAACCCAAGTGTACCTGTCATTGCTGTGCCAACAACTGCCGGGACCGGGAGTGAGATCACAATTTGGTCGGTGCTTTCTGATAAAGAGCAGAAGGTGAAGTTGAGTGTTGGAAGTGTTTATAACTGTCCTGACTTAGCTTTGGCTGATCCTGAGCTGACAACAACCCTTCCTCCTCATATCACTGCAGCAACTGGAATGGATGCATTAACACATGCCTTGGAATCTTATGTTAATACAGCGACCCAGCCGATCTCAGAAGGGTTGTCTGTTCAATCAATGAAAATGATAGCTGACAACTTGCGCCTGGCGGTGGTACAGGGTGAAAATTTGGAAGCGCGTTCAAATATGCTTCTTGCCAGTTTGATAGCCGCCATGGCTTTCAACTCAACTCGCCTAGGGCTCGCTCATGCATTGGCGATCCCGTTGGGGGCCCATTTTAAAATTCCTCATGGAACAGTAAATGCAATCTTGCTGCCGGAAGTAATGAAATTTAACTTAATCGGAAATCAAAAGAAATTTGCTGAGATTGCAGCCATCTTTGGAGTGGATACTTACCATATGACAGAGAGGGAAGCTGCAGAAGAGGCCGTAGAAGCCATACGTCAACTGAAGAACGATATTGGAATTCATGAGACACTTTCAGATTATGGTGTGACCGAAAGCGATCTTGACTTCATAGCGAAAGAAGCCATGCTCTCCGGAAACGTAGCAGTAAACCCAAGAAAACCAACATTGGAAGATTTTAAAAACATCTGTAGAGCTGCCATGCAAGAGAACAAGGAGCAGTTTGTGAAACTATAAAAATATGGAGGTGTCTTTTTGAAACCGAAAGTTCTCGTAACCAGTGAGCTCCCCGGAACAGCGCTTGAAAAATTGCAAAAAGTAGCGGATGTACATGTTCATACAGATACGGTGGATTTGACAAAAGAACAATTGATCGAGCTGTTGAGGGACAAGGATGCTTTAGTTTCATTATTGGTGAATGAAATTGATCAAATAGTACTTGATGCAGCACCAAATTTGAAAATTATAGCCAATTACGCGGTTGGTTTCAACAACATTGATATAGAAGCTGCCACAGCTAGGAATGTTCTCGTGACAAATACACCTGATGTTCTTACGGAAGCAACGGCAGACCTTGCCTGGGCGTTACTACTTGGTATAGCACGCAGAATACCTGAGAGTGACCAATTTCTCAGAGATGGCAAATTTGAGGGATGGAAACCGAATTTGCTATTGGGTAGAAGTGTATATGGTAAAACCCTTGGCATAATTGGGATGGGACGAATCGGTGAAGCGGTGACAGAACGGGCGAAAGGATTTAATATGAATGTTTTGTATTATAACCGCAGACAATTGCCGCCAGAAAAAGAACAAAAACTGAATGCCAGATATGTAAACTTGGAAGAACTCCTTTGTTCTTCGGATTACATATCATTGCATGCACCATTAACTGACGATAGCTACCATCTAATCGGAAAACGGGAATTGGATCTGATGAAACCGAGTTCCTATATCATTAATACTTCCAGAGGTCCTCTTATAAATGAGGCCGAATTAACAGAAGCTCTGAAGAATAATAAAATTGCGGGAGCGGGACTTGATGTTTATGAGAGAGAGCCGGCCCTCGAGCCTATGCTTACCAGATTGAAAAATGTAGTCCTTGCCCCCCATGTCGGCAGTGCAACCATTGAAACAAGAGTGGAGATGGCTAACCTGGCAATAGAAAATGTGATTGCGGTCCTGCAAGGAGAAAGGCCAATAACTCCGATTAATCCAAAAGTGGTAAAAAACTAAAAAGGGGTGGTTCAAAATGCCAATATTCAATGAGTGGCTAGATGGGCAAGTTGGAAAAACATATTTCAACTTTATTAATGGGGAATGGGCATCAGGAAGTACCGGGGAAACTTTTGAAATTTTTAACCCGGCGAAGAAGGGGCAGGTTCTAGGTTATTTCCAGGCTTCCACTGAAGAAGATGTGAATCAGGCTGTACAAGCAGCTCATCAAGCCTTTAAATCTTGGTCAGAGGAACCGGGAGCAAACCGGGGGGCCATTTTGATGAAGTTTGCAGATTTACTGGAATTGCACAGCGAAGAGCTTGCTTTCACTTTATCAGCTGAACAAGGGAAGGTATTAGCAGAATCAAAAGGAGAAATAGGACGAGCTGTGAAAGAGACTCGTTTCGCTGCAGGAGAGGCCTTGCGTGTTGAAGGCTCCACATATCCAAGTGAAGTACGGAATATCTCTACAACAGTCATGCATAGACCATTAGGGGTGGTGGCAGCAATAGCACCTTGGAACTTTCCTATTGTCACACCAATAAGAAAGATAGCACCCGCTCTAGCTTATGGATGTACAGTCGTATATAAACCTGCCTCAGAAACCCCGTGGTCCTCCATTCGGATAATGGAATTGTTAACGGAGGCAGGAGTTCCGAAAGGTGTCGTCAATCTCGTGACTGGTGGTGGAGCCAAGGTAGGAAATCCATTGATAAGTCACCCACTTGTAAAAGGAATCAGCTTTACCGGGTCCACGAGTGTGGGATTGGGAATAAATGAAAAAGCTGCCAGCCTATTAAAAAAAACCCAGTTGGAACTTGGTGGGAAAAACCCTGCCGTCGTTTTGGATTACGAAGATGCAGAATATGTTGCTAAACAGATTGTAAGTGCAGCATTTGCCTGCAGTGGACAAAGATGTACCTCCATCAGCAGAGTAGTAGTGTTGAAAGAAAAGTCTGAAGAAATCATTCAGGCGATACAGAAAGAACTGAAGAAAATAAAAGTCGGCCCAGCCTCAGACCCTGAATCCACAATCGGGCCTCTAGTAAGTGAAGATCAGCTGAATACCACTATCGACTACGTAAATATAGGAAAAGAAGAGGGAGCGCAGCTTGTCTATGGGGGAGAGGTCCTCACTGATGGGAAATTCTCTGAGGGTTACTATGTAGAACCTGCCTTATTCACAGGGGTTTTATCCGACATGAGAATCGCTTCCGAGGAGATATTCGGACCGGTCCTATCAGTCCAAGAAGTAGAAGATGCTAAAGAGGCACTCCGAGTTGCCAATAATGTCAAGTACGGCTTAGCTGCTTCTGTATTTACACGAGACCTTTCACTTGCCTACCAATTTGTAAATGAACTCGAATGTGGCATGGTCCATGTAAACCATGGAACCGCAAGTCAAGCTCATGTCCCGTTTGGTGGTGTGAAGGAGTCCGGGTTCGGAGCATTCTCAATAGGTAAGACGAATAAGGATTTCTTTACTGAGATGAAAGTGGCTTATTTACAATACTAAAAAACCGCCATGCTGGCTCGTTAACTTGAAAACAACTAAAGGGGGATTTTCGATTGAAAAAATGGTTTAATACAGTTGCTTTGTTACTTATGACAATGGTATTGGTGGTTGGATGTTCATCCAATAATAGTGCAGGTGGCCAAGAAGACAGTTCAGACGTCCAGGTCTTGAAGTTGGGTCATGTATGGCCGAATTCGGAAATCCATGCCCAAGCTGTGCAAAAGTTTAAAGAAGAAGTGGAAGAATTGACAGATGGCAAATTAACAATCGAAATTTATGAAAACGGTTCCTTGGGGGATGATGTGGAGCTGTTGGAAGGTTTAAGCATAGGAACAGCTGATATTTGGGTTGGTGGTGCGGGAGTGCTATCCGGATCATCCAACACTGCACAAATCTTCACCGTGCCTTTCATGTTTGAAAATCAAGAGCATTTTAACACGGTATACAATGGTGAGATCGGTGAAGAAATCTCAGATCTTATCACAGAGGAGTCCGGAAATAGAATACTTTCCTATCTCGATCGTGGAGCACGTATGCTGACTGTGGATAAAGAAGTCGAGACGCCTGATGATTTAGCAGGGTTGAAAATCCGCGTTCCAGATAGTCCGGTTTTTGTAAAGTCATGGGAAACCTTGGGAGCGGCTCCGACTCCAATGGCTTTTGGAGAGGTCTTCACAGCGTTGCAGCAGGGAGTTATCGATGGGCAGGAGAATCCGCTTTCGCTGATCTATAATTCCAAGTTTAATGAGGTAGTGGATTATCTAGTGAAAACTGAGCATGTGAGAGAACCCATTACAATTGTAATCAGTGATTCCAAGTTTCAATCCTTAGATAGTGAATTACAAGAGGCCTTGATGCAAGCTGCTAATGGAAAGGCCAAAGAATTTGCGGCAGAAGAAGTAAGTTCAGGAGAAGCAGGCTACCTGAAAGAGTTAGAAGAAGCAGGTATGACAATTATTGAACCAGACCTGGCGCAATTCCAGCAGGTACTTGATGGATTTGTAGATGAAAACTTCCCGAATATTAAGGGAATCCATGAGAAAATAATCAACGCCAACTAATGGAGTAGGGGGAGTTTTTCCCCCTATATCCTCTTTCTTGGAGTCCTTCATATATATCAGTCGGCACGGTGGTGTCTATGCAGGACTCATAGAAAATGCTGAAAAAGAGGTGTAGAGAATGAATAAAGTAGTAAGTACAATAGACCGTCTGAATTATGTAATTCTTCAAGTTATAGCGATTGTTTTTGGTTTGATTTCTATTTTGACAATTTATCAGGTTTTTGCAAGATATGTACTAAATAGTCCTCTCCTATGGTCAGAAGCTATCATCAAGTACTCCATGATCTGGATAGTATTGTTGGGTACAGCGGTCGCCTTAAGGAAAGGGTTGCTAATATCGGTGGAAGCCGTACTTTTCATAGTGCCTGAAGGTGTAAGGCGAATAATGAAAATGATTATCGTCATTATTAACATTATTTTTTTATCATTGTTGATTAAATACGGCTTTGAAATCATGGTTAATTTGGCACATCAAAAAACAGGAGCATTAAATATGCCAGTTTCCTGGTTATACGCAGCTATACCAATCGGAAGCATTTTAGCTATTCTTAACTGCATAGCTGTTCTATTTGAATTAATCATCAAAAAAGAAACGGGGGATCAGGATGCCGGCACTATTATTCATTAGTCTATTTGTGATGTTTATCATAGGAGTTCCCGTAGCTTTTTCCATGGGACTGGCCTCCATGTTAGCGATGATGCAAGATGGCACTTCACTCCAGGTTGCAATACAGAGGATTTTCTCATCCTTGAATTCTTTTCCTCTGATGGCTATCCCGTTCTTTATCCTGGCAGGAAGCTTAATGGAATACAGCGGGATATCACAGCGCTTGATTAACTTGGCAAATTCCCTTGTTGGAAAGATAACGGGGGGCTTGGGAATGGTTACAGTTTTAACAGCAATGTTTTTTGCCTCCATTTCGGGCTCAAGCGCTGCGACTGTAGCTGCAATCGGGAGTATTTTAATTCCCGCTATGGTAAGAAGAGGATTTCCAAAGAGTTTTTCTACATCTGTACAGGCCGTATCGGGAGAATTGGGTGTCATTATCCCCCCTTCCATCCCCATGATCATATTTGCCTTGAGTGCTGGTATGTCCATTTCCATCGGGGAATTGTTTATGGCCGGTATCATTCCGGGGTTATTGATAGCAATTTCTTTAATGCTGACAATTTTTATTATCAGTAAAGTAAAAGGGTATGGATCTGAGATTGTGTTGACGGAAGAAGAGAAAGAATTGATGACAGCAAAAGGGCGGATTCGTGCATTGAAAGAAGCTATACTTCCTTTATTGATGCCAGTCATTATCTTAGGAGGCATCTATGGAGGGGTTTTCACTCCGACTGAAGCGGCCGCTGTAGCAGTAGGATATGCTTTGATACTAGGTGTTTTTATTTACAGGACCTTTTCTTTTAGTAAAATCATGGATGTCCTGAAGAACTCTGTATTATCCACCTCCATTATCATGTTCATAATAGGAAATGCCGGGCTTTTCGGCTGGGTGCTGACCTCTCAGAGAGTTCCCTACCAAGTTGCCGAGTGGTTCATTGCATTATCGGACAATCCATTTGTATTCTTATTGCTTGTCAATTTAATTCTTCTGGGAGTTGGAATGTTCCTTGAAACGGGGGCAGCAATAGTAATCATGGCTCCCATCTTAACTCCTGTGGCTGTCCTGTTTGGAATTGATCCGGTCCATTTCGGAATTATCATGATAGTCAACCTGGCTGTCGGCATGTTAACACCGCCAATCGGGGTCAACCTATTTGTAGCATCGCAAATAGCGGGTTTGCGGATAGAGCATCTTTTGAAGCCGCTGATTCCTTTTTATATTGTTTTACTCATTAACATTGCATTAATTTCATATTTACCACAATTGACGTTATGGTTACCGAATATCTTAAAATAGGACACATGAAAAAAACAAGAAAAATGGGTGGTGATGGAAGAATGAAAATAGTACTGGCACCAGACTCATTTAAGGGGTCCTTATCTGCAAAAGAATTATGTGCTGCTATGCGTAAAGGAATTGAGAGATGTTCAAATAACTACAATATTATTGATAAGCCTTTGGCAGATGGCGGAGAAGGAACGATGGAGAATTTAGTATTAGCGACAGACGGGATCATTCAACACACAACCGTTTGTGATCCTCTTGGAAGAATGATAAAGTCCAGCTATGGAATATTAGGCGATCGGAAAACAGTGGTGATCGAGATGGCCCTTGCTTCCGGCTTGCCACTCTTATCGGAAGGAGAGAGGAATCCACTTAAAGCGACAAGTTTTGGCACTGGCCAGTTAATCAAATCGGCATTAGATGAAGGTTATAGAGAATTTATTATAGGATTAGGGGGCAGTGCCACCAACGACGCAGGTGTGGGAATGTTAAAAGCGCTTGGGGCAAGATTTCATAATTCCCAAGGGGAACTACTGGAAAAGGACAATATGGAAGCTTTTGTTGGACTATCCCATATCGATGCAACAGGACTGGATCCGCGAATCAGAGAATCGAATTTTCTGATAGCCAGTGATGTACAAAGTCCGTTATGTGGAGAAACGGGAGCATCTGCTGTTTTTGGCCCGCAAAAAGGGGCGACACCAGATATGATTGAAATTTTGGATACAGCATTAGCCCGTTTCGCTCAAGTGGTTAACAGCCAAGGTGGTATAGACCCGCTTTTAATACCAGGTGCTGGGGCAGCCGGAGGAATGGGAGCTGCTCTCCTATCTTTTTTTGATGCCAAAATGGTATCCGGAATAGATGTTTATATAGAGAAAGTTGATTTGAGAAAAGAAATAATGGACGCGGATCTTATTATTACTGGTGAAGGTAAACTGGATCACCAAACGTTGTCAGGTAAAGTGATTGCCGGTGTGTGCAGCGTGGCCCGGCAGTATGATGTTCCCGTGGTGGCTCTTTGTGGAAAAAATGAGTTAACTGGCAATAGTATGAACGAACTTGGACTGCTCGCTGGTCTGTCCATTACACCAGGTCCATGCACTTTAGATGAGGCATTTAAATATACCGAAGAGTGGGTGGCAGATAGTTCAGAGCAAATCATCCGTTTGATTGGTCGCTAAAGGTTCTGGTCACAGTGACTCCCCGAATTTTGTCGATTGAATGGATTGGTTTTGATTTTGGGGTAGTTGGAAGCATTCTCGGCTCTCGTTGTTCCCAAAAAAACGCAGGATTCTAAGCTGTATAATGGTAATAGCCCACTTGTGCGGACTTTTGAGCCGCTGAGATGTGAGCTGTTGTCTCTATTGTCTGCAATGGGACAATGGACCTGTCCCCATGTCCCTCTGTCCCTTGTTTTCCCGGTTTTTCAATGATATCTATAATGACTTTCGAATGCCCACCTGATCCAAAGTACACAATGTTAGCATGCAAACACGTTCTAAATAGTGTGACAACTCGAGCGAAAACATAAAAAAGATTAGTTCGCATTTTTATGAGAGGGTGATATCGAGGTGCTCGGAGATCTATTTTTCCAAGCACGGCATAGAGGTAGTTCTTTACATCCAAATAAAAATAAATAAAGCAGAGTTGTCCCTCCGCTTCAACCGCGGAGTTCTCCTTCATCACAACATATCCCCACAAAAGGGGTACAGAAAGAGGAGGTTGGGCAAAAGTCGGGACTGTTTAAACAAAGCGTTGTTGTGAATTGTTTGTCCAGATTGCTAAGGCAGGTAAAGTAACAGCTGATATAATGATTTCGTGCAATGCTGTTAAGCTGAAATGACACGGGATATCTGTTGTTCACGTGCTGATAATATAAGCCCACTTCTGTAAATGGGGGAGGGTAGGATGCATCCGGGAGAGTCGGGATAATGTCATGTACGTTGAAAATTCTGTGGCTGTTCGGTACGATCCGGTTGAACCAATTGGCGAAAACAGGGTCGGCAACACGTGGACTGCCATAGGTGTAGACAAACGGGACTTTAAAGCTGGTGTTCACAGCAATATCGAAGGCGGCCAGTACAGCAAGGCCCCCTCCCAAACTATAGCCAGTGATCAATATTCTTTTAGAAGGGGAAAGTTTTCTGATTTCGCTGATGAACACATCTCTTGTTGATTGATAGATACATGTAAATCCGCGATGGGTCTGGCCTACATTTCGTGCATATGGATAAGATACCTGATAAAGATCCTGATCGGATTCGTTATCCTTATACGATTCTGTACCGCGGAAGGCAATGACGATTTCCTTCCGTGATTCTGCAATAAAGCCAAATGGTTCTTTTTCGGGCGCTTCAACTCCTGCACAGGCTTCATAAATATAGCGCAAGGAAAATCCGTTTGGCAGGACAATCCTGTCTTGCTCGAAAAGCTGATTCGCTTGGTAGCACATAGCAGCAAGTAAAATTGCATCCCTGCTAAATGTAGAATCATTCATTCTGACCCTCACACCTTTCTCCTTGGCATTTACAACCTTTAGTAAATGGAAAACACATATCTGTCGGCGGGCAGAACCCGGGATTATCACTGCATAAAGCAGTAGCGAATTGCGGATCGCCTGTGCGTAAGCAATGAAAATAACAGCCAATACTATCATTTCGAGGGGTGTTGTTTAGTTGAAAGGAGATTGGAAATCTTGCATGGACATGCTGATAGTAAATACCCTCCGCGGTAAAAGGAGGAGGATATTTTTTTGCCGGAAAGGTCGTAAAAGAGTCATGGATATTCACGATTCTCATGCTATTCTTCACAAGAGTATGAAAGCTGTAGGCAAACTGCGGATCGCCTACACGTGGACTGCCGTACGTGTAGAGAACGGGAGCGGTGAAAGGTGAGTTACACGCAATATCCAGTGCAGCAAGAGTGGCAATGGCACCGCCATAGTTGTGGCCGGTAATATATAACGTTTTGTCAGGAGATAGTTTGTTCAACTCAGCCAGAATGTCGTCACGTGTTGATTGGTAGATACAAGTGAATCCGCGGGAGGTTTTCCCGGCATTTCTGACAAAAGGATACGGAATTTGAAGAATATCATAAGCCGCAATTAAATCGGCAGGGTAAGAGACATACCCTCTGAATGCCAGCACAATGTGACTTTTCGATTCCGCAATAAACCCGAATACTTCCTCGGTGGGATCCTCCACATTTGCCAAAGCCCTGACAATATACCGTAGCACAAATCCCTTTGGCAATACTAGCCTGCCCTCAATAAAGAGCGGATAGGCCTGATAGCTGAAGCCGGCAAGCAGGGTGGCTCTCCGGAAAATAAAATCGTTCTTCATTGCTCCACTCCCTTCTTATCCTTCACAAAATCCATCCTTGATGTTCCGATTTCCCTCCGTGGCATAGTTACTCAAAGTGGGAAACCTACATGGAAGTAATTGAATGCGCTAGGAAATTGGATGTCATCTATAAAGTTTAATGCGAGAGTGTTGACAGTATTCCACGGAATTTTCAAATTCGGAAGATGCTGTACTGGAGATGCGGTCCGCTGAAGTTCTGGTCACAGTGACTCCCCGAATTTTGGTGGATTAACAGTGTTGGTTTCGTATTTTTTTGGGAAGCATTGGGGGACAGTTCTCGCTGCTTCCAAAGTGAAAAAAGCAGGTTTCCAAGCGGTATATGTACCACTTGTAGCCTGCTTTTTTAATTTGACTTATCTATTGGAATTTATCTTCATTAATAGTAAGGCTATCTCAGAAGTATCGGGGAGGGTTCTGGTTGCTCGATTGTTTCCAAATCTGTATATGCCCACCTCAAAGCCTGCTGTTTCCATTTGCTCTACCACTAAACTAATGCAATTGCAGCTTTGCTTCATCCTAAATAATAGTAAGCATGCTAATGAGCCTAAAGTAACTCGGCTGTTTATTTTGATAATAAAAATTGTCATTTTGACAAATAAACTTGTCAAAATGTAAAAATTATCTTATTGTGAGTTTAAGAGGTGATGCTGGTGAGTCTGCAAAATCGACTAAAGGAGCTCAGGGCTCGTGATGGGCTGAATCAAACTGAATTGGCCAAGATAATTGGGGCGTCTAGGCAGACTGTAAGCCTGATGGAACGTGGAGATTATGCTCCATCTGTGGTGCTTGCCATTAAAATCGCGCGAGTGTTCAAGGAAAATGTGGAAGATATCTTTATTTTGGAGGAGGAGCAGGGAGAGTGACGAATAAAAAACTATTTTACATAGGATTTTTCACGGCAATGGGCTGTCTCATTTTGGGTGGAGTAATTGGCGCTTCTGTAGCAATTTTTGAAAATTACTTTCCAGAAGGGTATATTGTGTTTTCGTATGATCTGTTGTATGCCTTGTTAACCTTGGGCATTATTAGTCTATTTATCTTTTTCTTCAAACAGCTTATTTCGTTTAACAACATTCTTAGGGAAAAAAGAAAAATGAATGAGGATGAACAAGGAAGATTATTGGAGAAGACCTCTTTCAAGCTGTTGTATTCCACTTCGTTTATGATTGTGGTGTCTTTTATGTGGTTGGCGATTGCAGTGGGTCATTATAAAGCAGATCCACCTATAGAGCAGTACTGGTATGTGACCATCACTCTGGTGTTTGCAGTACTTTCGTTTTTGCTGACAGGTTTTGCTCAATACTATGCAGTGAAAATTCACAATAAACAGTTTCCGGACAGAAAATATAATATTTTCTCGCCTGATCCACAAAAGGAATATTTCAAGCAATTAGACGAGGGCGAAAAGTATCAAACCTACCAAGCTTCATTTTCCGTATTTCGAAAAATGGGATTTGTTTTCTGCTTCGCTTTAGGAGGACTACTTTGCTACGGATCCTTTGTCCAATTTCATATCGTTCCCATCCTTCTTGTAGGGGGACTTTGGCTAACGATGTATATTATCCACTATAGGGAGAGTAAGAAACAATATCAGGTTAGCTGAGAGAGTCGAGAGGAGACAGAAAGCATTAAGCATTGGGGACGGTTCCGGTTGCTTCCAAATCTAAAACAACAGGACCTAAGCGGTGTGTATTCCTCGCTAACACCTGCTATTTCCGTATTCTCATCGACCTTCAATGTATATAAATCGAAAGTTCTGTTCGAAGTGACTCCCCGATGGACTTTGGGAAGCAGAATAAGTGTAAAAAAGAAACTGAGTACCGGCACACTGCATCCTAAAGTAAATGAAATTGAAGAATCCGGGTTATTTATTGCTTGATGAGGAGTGAGAGGATGATATTACTCAATGGAATAAGCGATTCGGGGGGACCGGATACATTTGTAGATGGAGATCTATTCAAAAAGGTGTGCTATTCGGCTATGGCAAGCCTAGGGGGCAAGGTGTTGTCCTTCCATGAGCCAGCCGTTGCGCAAAACTATTATTATGCAGAAGTAAGTTTCAATAGAGTAGAAAGCCTTTATATACTATTAAACAGCATCTATCCTTTCATCGCCTTTACCACCTCCCCAGAGCCCCCATCCATGACCTTTGTCGAACATAAGCAACTGACAGCAACCATAAACCAACTATGCGGCGAAGAATACAGGGCGCTTCATCCATCCGAACTGGATGAACCGTTGCGACTGAAGGAATCCAAAGGAGGTCTGGTAGTGTTAAATGAGAATACCCTCAACAAATGGGATATGTATAACATTAAGTACTGGCAACCTAAAAGAGTTGGGGATGTGGTGTTTAATTATTGGGATTAAGGGAAGCCAGGGGGACATGTCCCTTGTCCCTACCGATTGTTGAAGATTAAAGAGAAGTAAAGGACTGCTGGGAGCGAAGAAATTTTCAAGCGAAATCTCACCAGAATTAATTAAAAAAAGGAAGCAGAGAAAAGTCACTCTGCTTCCCCGTTAGCATTAGTATTATGAGGAATAATCATTTATAATGGTGATATAGATTGAAAAATGTATCCACATGAATAGAAAAGAGGTGTCCTTCATGAAGATTTATGTAAAGAATGACAATGGGCAAATGTTCGAAGCTTTACAGGTTGATGAAAACACCTATACGGTTAAAACAGAAGATAAAACATTTGAACTTTCACTTTCAGAAGCGAAAGATGTATTTGATTTAAGCATAATATCAGAGAAACAAAAGAAGAAAATGACAAAAGCAATATTTTCAAATGACGATATCTTAGAACAGTTGAGAGACGCTAGAAAAAATAGGGATAGCGACTTTTCGTATTATAGTGGCGATGAAAAGGAATTCGATAAATTAGTGGATGAGATTAACAGTGACAGATAAAGAAATATACTATGAGGTCATTTGGGGACAAAAAGCAAGAGTGAAACTTGCTGAAATGAAGCCTTATAAAATTGATCCTAAATTGGTGTTCCGAAATTCTAAAAGTATTTTATCGGTAAAACCGAGGGAAAAGGCTGCTGATGTTGTAGACTACCCTGCCTTTGAATTCAATGGCTATTACTGGATATATATTGACAATGTCATAATCGTTTATGATGTCCTTGAAAGTGAGAAAAAGGTGCTAGTTGATGCATGTTATTCTGCTTTGACAGGTTTTACTCTACAAAGGTTCTATGGAGAACATGATACCGAATCCCTATAGTATTTCAGCACACTTCTTTTAAAGAGATGTGCTTTTTTGTGCTTATAAAGACATGGGGTCCCTTGTCCCTACCGATTGTTGAAGATTAAAGAGAAGTAAATGACTGCGGGAAACGAAGAAATTTTCAAGCGAGATCCCACCAGAAGCAATGAAAAAAGGAAGCAGAGACCCGCCCCTAATGCTTCAAACAGCAGGACCCTAGCGGTGTATATACCTCGCTAAAACCTGCTGTTTCCGTATGCTCTCCCTCTAACCTGAAGCAGTGGGAACCGTCCCCTATGCTTACTCACTTTACATTTTCCTCCCAGTCCTCTCGGTTAGCTATACGGTCAGACTCTTGGAGTCCTTCCAAACTAAAGTGTTTTGCACTACCTGCAAGTTCTTTACTTAAAGCGAGCTTCTCTTCTTTGGTTAAGCGTTTTTTCACAGGCTTCAAGACAATCTCATCCTCTTCTTCCATTACACTAATTAGAGATTCTACAATTTCCAGCACAGCACCAGGTCTACGTTTATTGCGAATATACTGTTTAATGTCATCCAAATCATCACGGGATTTAAGGTATTTTCTTTCCTGGATTGGCGGCATAGTATATCCCTACCTTTAGAAGATATTTTTATCATTATAACATAATTTGTTAAATATTGTAAGTGTCCGCCAGACCTGTCCTTACAATGGTCAGTCTTATAAAGGCCATTAGGATGTGAGTTTTCTTGTGGAAAGTGAAAATTGTTCCATGGGAATTTCGTTTAGATACCGTTTAAAGGAAGAAGGAAATAGCAACTATTATGAAGAAAGAAACAGAAGACGATAAGAATGAACATGCAGGTGACAAATATGATAAGAATGCAAATAAGGGAATGGACGATAGAAGTGGATGTTGAAAGGACCAAAGATTTCTAAGAGGACCATTTTATTCCATCACAGAAGGATGAGATTGTGACTATTGCGCAAACTATGTGCAAGCATGTGGTCATCTTCCACCAGAAGTGAAAGAGCTTTTTCGAACTCTCGGAATCGATCCCCGTAAAGAGGGAGAGATTTCTCAAATTATGGACAACGAAGACGGAACACATTTTTATGGAGCCTTTTATCACATCGTTGGCAAAATCATCGACGGACCAGAGCTATGGGTGCCAACTACTAAAGCTGGTGATGTCTCTTCACCCCACTTTGGCAGCCATCAAGGCATCAAGGCGTTGATATAGGATTTGGAAGCATTTCGGACGATTCCGATTGCTTCCAAATCTAAAACAGCATGACCTAAGCGGTTTTATAACTCGCTAAAACCTGCTTTTTCTGTATGCTCTCCCTCTAAATCTAAAGCAGATTCACATCATCCGGAAACTACACAGAGATTTCCTTGAAGGTGATAGGGGTGCTGTGCTGTTTTGGTAGCTGATATGGAAGCAGAGGGAACCGTCCCCTATGCTTCAGTTCATATCAAGGTTCGTGGAGCAAGGAAACCTTGAAGATTTTTACAAAAGTGTCTTTGAGAGGTTAGAAAAGTATCTGGTCTCATAAAAAGTTTGCACAAAAATCCGAATAAAAACCCTTACCATTTATATCTTGGCATACCTTCTTGACAACAAGTTAAATCTATAGTTATTGAGATGTTTACTTGTCATTAAAGAAGATTGGGGACTTTTAGATGGATTCAATTTGGTTAGAATATGCATGGGCCTTGCTGATCCTCATAGGATTGGAAGGGTTGTTATCTGCGGACAATGCTTTGGTGCTTGCCGTCATTGCGAAGCATTTACCGGAAGATCAGAAGAAAAAAGCGATAAATTACGGAATTTTAATGGCTTTCATTTTCAGGTTTGGCGCACTTTTTGCAATTTCTTTTATTGCGAATGTCTGGCAGTTACAGGCAATTGGAGCCGCCTATCTCCTGTATCTGGGGTTAAAGCATGTCATCCAGGCCCGCTTTGGGAAAGAAAACGAAAATATCCGTGAGGACGAAGAACAAAAAGCCGCAGGAAAAGGGTTCGGAGCAACAGTGGGGAAGATCGCAATAGCGGACCTCGCCTTTGCGATCGATTCCATCCTGGCAGCAGTCGCACTGGCACTCGGTCTTCCCGATTCTCCACTCGATGATATCGGAGGGATGGATGGAGGCCAATTTATCGTAGTTGTATTTGGAGGGATTGCTGGACTGGTCCTAATCAAATTTGCAGCAACCTGGTTTGTCCAACTACTCGACAAACGTCCAGCATTGGAAACGACAGCATACGCAATCGTGGCCTGGGTTGGTGTCAAGCTGGCAATCATAACCCTATCCCATGAGGATATAGGGGTCCTCGATCCCCACTTCCCGCACAGTACAGTGTGGACACTGATTTTCTATGCGGTATTAGTGGGCATTGCACTATTAGGATGGTTTGCTCCTAAGAATAAGACAATGGGAGAAAATGAACTCTAAAGGGTAACAGAGGTAACTAAGAATTGCGTTCATCAAGGTAAAGAGAGATTAGGCGCATTTCACAGGAAATGCGCCTAATTATCATTTCTCCCAATCACAGTACGTGGCAGGAAGCGCCGGGACGATTCTCCGCTTCTGTAGTCGAACTATTCTGGAATTTTCAGTGAATGTATTCCAACAAAAACAAGAGAACGATACCACACCGACGCCAAGAAATCAGC
Source organism: Sutcliffiella sp. NPDC057660 (assembly GCF_042800035.1). Taxonomy (NCBI): domain Bacteria; kingdom Bacillati; phylum Bacillota; class Bacilli; order Caryophanales; family Bacillaceae; genus Sutcliffiella; species Sutcliffiella sp. NPDC057660. Next base: position 332,788 of record NZ_JBHVHV010000001.1, on the reverse strand, counting down.
AGGATCTAAGCGGGATGTAACCCGCTCAAAGCCTGCATCCAGCCTTTGAATTCAATGGCTATTACTGAATATATATTAACAAAGTCAAAATCTTTGATGATATCCTTGCAAGTGAGAAAAAGGTGCTGGTTGATGCATGTTTCTCTGCTTTGACAGGTTTTTCTCTACAAAGGTCATATGGAGAACATGATACCGAATCACTATAGTACTTTAAGCACCTTCTCTTAAAGAGATGTGCTATTTTTGTGCTTATAAGGACCCAGGGACAGGTCCCTTGTACCTGCCGGTTGCTGAAGATTAAAGAGATGTAAAGGGATGCGGAAAGGAAAGGATTTTCTAAGCGGAATCCCACTTGTAATAATGAAAAAAAGGAAGCAGAGAACCGTCACTCTGCTTATGTATTATTCATGGATGAATTTTGCGCAGAGGGGAATAAAAATAGGCGGAGAAATTCCGCCTAATATATAAAAAGGGCCCTTAAGAAGCAAAGATAAACGGAGAAATTCCGGTTAACTGCTCTAAATAAGCCGAAATTCAAGGATTTGAAACATATAAGCGGAATAACTCCGCTTATTTTAAGGAAAATATGGGTATTTCCGGAGATAGACGGAAAAACTCCGGTTATTTTCTTCGCAGTTCAGTTTAATAAGAGTGCTTTGGCCGTAACACGCAATATGCATTAGGTGGGCCTTTTGAAGAGCCCCTGGATGTGGTCACAATGGCTCCCCGCACGACAGAAAGAGTGGGAAAAAGGAAGCAGAGAACCGTCACTCTGCTTCCCAAATTACTTATTTGGAATGAATGATTCGATCATTTACAAATGCTTGTAAAAAGAAAAGTTCATTCTGATTTGGAGATCTCTTTTTCTCCAGCTTGAAACCCTCTATTGTTTGTTCCAATGATGTGGAATCTGTGACTTTGCTAGTAGAAATAAGCTCTTCCCAATACAGATTCATTTCGTCTATATCACAGATTGACTCATGACCAAGTAAAAAATACGTGGCATCATACTTCTGGATGTCCTCGATCATAGGCAATAAAAGAGATTGCTTGTAGTGAAACAAAGAATCGGTAGTTGTCCCATAAGCGCTGTCACCCAAGAAAAGGACTTTATCGTCAGGAACGTAGATAATAGTTGAATCATCACTATGGGTAGACCTTATTGCCTCAAGCACACAGATCTTGTTCCCCAAATCAATGGTGAGTGATCTCTCGAAAATGATGTCAGAGGACTTTAACCTGAAAGATTCCCTCCCCGGCATTTCCTCTTTGATCACTTCCATACACTTGGAAGTCATCATTCCAGCGTCCACATACTGTTGAAGAGAGTCGTCATCAAATGAATAGCCTTGCCAGTCATTGATCACTTGATTTGTACGGCTATTCACTATAATGGTAGCCCCAAATTCATTCAATCCTAAAAAATGGTCCCAGTGTCCATGGGTAACCACCAAATATTTGACCGGAGGGACGTTCAAAGCCTCGATCTCTTTCAAAAACTCCTGTGCATGTTGAACGGAATTGCCGGCATCTACTACGAGACTATAATTCTCCCCACAGATCAATCCTAAAGTAGGTCTTTCTTTATCATCGTTGTTTGATAGATAATAGATAGATGAATTTATTTTAAAGCATGTCATTTCTCCTCTTACATTATTTTTCATCAGTTGAGGGTTGAGAAAATCTACATGCTTTTCATGAATGATAGATTTCCTCCTGCTAAGCTCTTACCATTGGACTTTACCTCCTTTATTCTTTTTGCATATAAAATATCCATCTCTTATGTAATAAGTACGAACACGAACAGCCGATATCAAAGTCAGATAATTAGTATAATAGAAACTTTAACATAGTTTACCAATAGAGTGGAATTTTTTTAACTAGGCCGAATAATTTCCTTACACGTAAACGTCTTTATATTGTAAGCACTTAATTCAGTCACAGTGACTCCCCGAATTTTGCCGTTTGAAAGGGGAAGCATAGGGAGGGTTCCTATGCTTCTTCAGTATATAAAACTGATAAAGCGTGCTTTTGTAAATAGCCCCGTGTTTTTTCTTTACAAAGATAGTGGGTTCTAGCAGATTGATGACGTGACCCAAGGAGGCCTCAGATTATCTTTTTATACCATAAGAGTAATAAAAATTATAATTTTCTAAAAAATAAATCTTTTTACAAAGAAAGCGTTTACAAAATAAAATCTATCATTTAACATACTTATTAAGGTCACTAGAGAAAGAAAGTGCAAAATTTCTTGTAACAATACTTAACAATGCAATTGCATTTAGTAGTTTTTACGTTTATTTTCGAAGAAAGCTCTATAAAGCTATTAAATGGCATAGAAACTAAATGAAATTTAGTAAAATAATTGTTATCAAGCAAACTTAATAAAGGCAGTGGAGAAAGTAAGTTTGGTAAGAGAAAAGAGGCCGTGTAATGATGCAAAGGAAAAGAACAGGGGATTTGAGATTAATTCAAGAATTAAATCGCTCCATTATTTTGGATACGATTCGAAAGAATGGGCCGATTTCAAGAAGTGAAATTGCCAAAATAATATTTGTCAGTCCTACGACCGTTACTTCTGCGGTTGCAGAATTAATTAATGAAGGCCTTGTCTATGAGGATGGTGTAGGCAATTCAAATGGTGGAAGAAAGCCAGTGTTACTTCGGTTCAATCCAAGTGCACATTCGATTATAGGGGTTTCGATTACTAACTCCTATATAAAAATCGCAGACATGAACCTTGAAGGAAAGATTATAAGAAAAGAAGTACATCCAACTAACCAATACCAGGGGTATGATATCATTCAACTCATTTTAGATAAGGTAGAGCTATTTCTATCAAACAAATTGGATATAGTTAATTGCCAAGGGATTTCTATTATCACACCAGGTATTGTCGATGCTGAAAAAGGTGTGATTACCTACAACTCCAAACTGAATCTATATGATATTCCCTTAAAACAATTAATGGAAGAAAAAACTAATTTGCCTACTTTTGTAGATAATGATGCCAATGCTTATGTGTTAGCGGAAAACTATTTCGGTTTATTTAGTAAATTTAACGATCTCATCTATATCACAATAGGTGACGGTGTTGGTTCTGGATTGATGGTGAATGGCTCCATTTATCGGGGATATCGCGGTAGCTCTGGAGAAATCGGTCACACTTCTGTTGTTCCGGGTGGAATAAGATGTGAATGTGGAAACAAGGGGTGTCTGGAAAACTATGTAAACTGGCCGGCGATATACTCAAAAATTGTCTCCGCAATTATGACCAAGGGCCGAGATACAAATATTAAAGATATGGTTTCTAACGATCTAAATAAAATTAAACCGAACATCTTTGTCCAAGCAGTGAACAAAGGCGATGAATTGGCACTGGAAATTTTGGAGGATGTTGTCCATAATCTGGCTATTGCCATTACGAATACTATGCATTTTTTCAATCCGGAGGTAATTATTCTAAGTGGAGATATTATCCAGGATAATCCGCTATTTTTAAAGAGTCTTAATGAACAAGTCACCCAGAAAGTGATAACGGTGCTGAAAAAAGAAGTGAATATTCATAGTACCTCACTTGGCTCCGAGTTCCAGCTATTAGGTGCAGCGGCGGTATTACTTCACTGGAAGTTTAAGTTTCAAATAAATTAGGAGATCGACAAATGACAGATTATGACTTTAAGGAGGTGAGAATCTGTGTGAAGAAGTCGGAATATTTAAAAAATATTTCGTGCAGACACCTAAGATGATCATTCGAGAATTAAAAATCGTAACGTAATAAAAGATTAATGGTCTGATCAACTAATACGAGGGGGAAAAATGATGAAAAAGTTGATTTGTTTTAATGTTTTAGTATTAATGCTTGTATTATTAGCCGCTTGTAGCTCCAGCACTGGAGGGAAGCAGACAATTGAAGTTGCTTTATGGGATGAGAATACAAAAGAAGCAGTAAACGCCTCCATAAAAGCATTTAATGAGAAGCACCCGGACGTCAAAGTGAATGTAACGTACACACCATGGGCTGACTATTGGACAAAACTAAAAACAAGTATCGGCGGGGGAAGTGGGCCAGATGTCTTCTGGATGAACGGACCTAATTTTTATCAGTATTCTACCCAAGGTTTAATAAAAAATTTAGAACCGTTTATTGAGGATGATAGTGATTTTTCAAAAGACATTTATTTTCCTGCAGTCGTGGACCTTTACTCATTGGAAGGTGACTTGTATGCAGCACCGTACTTCGTAGATGCGGTTGGTCTTTACTACAATAAGAAACTATTTGATGACGCGGGATTGGAATATCCGAATGAATCATGGACATGGGAAGATATTGAAGAAGTCGGAATGAAGTTAACAGATCCTGAAAATGGTGTTTATGGGTATGTGGCACATACCGTACAAAGTCAGTCCGGCTACTATAATTTAATGCATCAAGCCGGGGGATACATTATAAGTGATGACAAAACAAAGTCCGGGTTCAACACGCCAGAAGCGAAAGAGGCATTTAACTTTATCCAGAACTTAATTGATAAAGGGATCTCCCCATCAACGCAAACCCAAATAGAAACAAAACCTGAACAGATGTTTATGTCTGGTAAAGTGGCGATGTTACCAAGAATCTCCGTAAGTGCGGCAGAACTAGAAGGAGAATTAGGAGAGGAATTGGGAGTTGCACCACTGCCAAAAGGGAAGAAAGAGGCATCGATCGTACATGGGATTGGGTGGGCAATGAATGAAAAAACCAAAGAGCAAGATCTGGCATGGGAATTAATTAAAAGCTTGGCAAACGAAGACGGAAACAGAGTTATCGCAGAATCAGGATTCTCCATTCCGGCTATAAAAGGTCTGAGTGATGTATGGAAAGAATCTCTGCCCTCTCTGGATTTACAAATATTTATTGATGCTCAAGATACCGGAGTTGCCTATCCCGTATCAGAGCGTACTGCAGAGTGGCAAGATGTAGAGACAGCCGAGATCCAACGCGCATTTTTAGGACAACAGACAATAGATGAGGCATTGGAGAAGATAGGAACAAAAATGGATAAGATTTTGGAAGAGGAACAAAATGATTAATTAATAAATGAAAAGTTTAGGCCTCACTATTGTAGAGCAAACAGAAAGGAGATGAGGGCATGAATACTGCAGTTACACCTAAAACAAGGAAAGCTGTGGTGGTGGAAAGTAAAAAGACACCAAGGCAAAAGGAAGCGTTTTGGGCTTATTTATTTATCGCCCCCACAGTCCTGGGACTTTTCGTATTTTACATGTTTCCTGCAATCGTATCGTTCGGCCTATCGTTTACCAATTGGAACGGAATTAGTACGCCGGAATACGTTGGCCTAGCAAATATCCTTGCATTAATTCAGGAACCAACCCTTATTCGGACCATCATCAATACGGCAGTGTTTACGATAGTATCTGTCCCACTGTCCGTTGCTATAGCAATGCTGATCTCCCTGATGCTTAATCAGAAAATAAAAGGGATGATTGTCTACCGAACGCTTTACTTTCTCCCGGTTGTAACGATGCCCGTAGCGGTTGGGATGGTTTGGAAGTGGCTCTACAATACGGAGTATGGACTAATCAACTATATCTTAGGGCTTTTTGGCCTTCCCCAGCCCTCCTGGTTGTTTAATCCGAATATTGCCTTAATATCTGTCATTCTCGTATATGTTTGGATGACCGTAGGGAATAATGTCATTCTACTTCTTGCTGGTCTACAAGGTATATCGAAAACCTATTATGAGGCAGCCCAAATTGATGGAGCTACGAAAATGAAACAATTTTTCAAAATTACCTTACCACTTATAACGCCGACTTTATTCTTCGTATTTATAACTGGAATGATTAGTTCTCTACAGGTGTTCGACTTGATTTTCATCATGATTGGCGACAGCAGTGCCCTGCTCGAACCTTTAAGAACCATCGTTTATGGCGTGTACGAATCAGGCTTCAAATATTCACAAATGGGAATGGCCTCTGCACAAGCTTTCCTGCTGTTCCTTGCAATTTTAGCCGTCACCATTATGCAATTTGCTTTTCAGAAAAAGTGGGTTCACTATGACGGTTAAAAAAGGAGTGTTAGAACGATGAAAATAAAAATAGGGAATCATGCGCTACTCATCATCGGTGCTTTTTTAATGGTCGTGCCATTTTTATGGATGGTTTCCACATCACTTAAAACATATGGGGAATCGGTTCAAGTACCACCATCCATCCTTCCTAATGACTGGAAATTCGAAAATTACAAGGAAGTATTTGCCAGTGTTGATTTCTTAAAATACTACTACAACACAATCGCATTAACGTTAGGAAGAACCTTAGTTCAATTGTTTTTATGTTCGCTAGCGGCATTTGCATTTGCGCGCTTGCGATTTCCAGGAAAGAACATTATTTTCATCGCCATCCTTTCCGTGTTAATGGTTCCGGCTCAAGTCATCTTAATTCCAAACTACGCGATCATGACCCAGCTTGGTTGGATTGACACCTTCTATGCATTGATCGTTCCAGGGATGTTTAGTGCCTTTGGAGTCTTCCTGCTCAGACAATTTTTCATGGGAATTCCAAAGGAACTGGACGAAGCGGCAATGATGGATGGTTGTTCTTTCTTTGGTATCTACTGGAGAATCATTCTGCCAAATGCGACACCGGCACTGATGGCATTAGGGATATTTACCATTCTTGCCTCATGGAATGATTTCCTATGGCCGCTTGTTATGACCAATTCAGAGAATATGAGAGTGTTATCCGTAGGAATTGCGGCGTTTCAAGGGCAATACTCCACCAATTATCCACTACTAATGGCTGGAGCTGTCCTGTCAACGATTCCCATGCTCATCATGTTTATCTTTTTACAAAAGCATCTTATTACAGGAATTGCGTTACAGGGGGTTAGAAGATAAATTTTTCAAGGTTTTTCTTAGGAGGAATGAAATGGCCACTCTACAGGATGTAGCAATCGGATTGGATTTAGGAGGTACCAAAATACTGGCAGCTCTTATCTCCAGGGACGGCGAAACAATCAGGGAAATAGAAAGTGAAACTTCTAAGCAAAGCAAGGAAGACGTATCCATGTCTATTCTTAACACGATTAATAGATTGCTAGAAAACGACAAGGTTGATAGAAATCGAATAAAAGGCATAGGGATAGCTTCTGCCGGCATTATTGACTCGAAAAAAAATATCATTAAATTTGCCAACAATTTGGGATTAGAAAACTTCCCAATTGGTTCTTTACTCGAACAGCACTATCATCTTCCGGTTAAATTATGTAACGATGCGAATGCTGCAGCGATTGCCGAATGGATCTGGGGGGCAGGAAGAGGCAAGGAAAACCTCATATATATTACTGTAAGTACAGGAATTGGTGCAGGGATTATAAGTAATGGAAGTTTAGTGACCGGTATACACGATAGTGCAGGAGAATTTGGCCATACGTCTATTATGCATCAAGGCGTCCTCTGCAAATGTGGCAACCGAGGATGTTTAGAAAGATATGCTTCAGGAACTGCGATTGTAAATACTGCGTCCCAACGATTATTAGCTGGGGAAAAGAGCGCTTTACAAAAACTGCTGAATGAGGGGCTTGAAATTACCAATCAACAGATTGCGATAGCAGCCGAAGAGGGAGATGTTTTTTCTATAAATCTATTAAAGGAAGTAGGGGGATTTCTCGGAACAGGGGTTAACAATTTAATCCATTTATTCAATACAGAAGTAATTGTCTTTGGTGGTGGGGTAATGAATATGTCGCCATTTATTTTACCCTCTATCAAGGAAGCGGTAAGGGGATACGGGATTTTCCATATGGCAAAGGATGTTGCTATTGAAATGACGACTTTAGGAAAAAAGGGAGGGGTAATGGGAGCTTCCGGTCTATTTTTCACAAATGAAGCGACTGAAGAGGAACTTGCACTTAGTCATGTCAAATAAGCAAAACGAAAAGGAGAGTTGAATGTGATAAATACACTAGTTATTGGTGCGGGAACTATGGGTGGTGTTCATGCGGATGCTTACGGGAAATTAGATAATGTCAATTTAGTAGGAATTGTGGATGCTGACTTTGCAAGGGCATCCCAGTTAGCGGAAAAAGTAGGAACAAAGGCATTTCATACGTATGAAGAAGCAGTAGAAGGTCTAGAGGCTATTGATGCCGTATCCATCTGCATACCTACACCGCTTCACAAAGAATATCTCATGAAAGCGGCGGATGACGGCAAGCATGTGATCTGTGAAAAGCCCCTAGCCAGAACATTATCCGATGCCAGAGAGATGATTACGTATTGTAAAAACAAAGGAGTAAAGCTGTTCGTCGGACATGTTGTGCGTTTCTTCCCGGAATACGTAAAAGCCAAAAAGCTATTGGAAACGGATAAAATAGGAAGCCCGGCTGTTATCCGAACTACGAGAGGCGGAGCTTTTCCGAATGCTTCTAATGACTGGTACGCGGACTTTAATACTAGTGGTGGTTTAGTATTGGACTTACTTATTCATGATTTTGATTATTTGAGATGGTGCTTTGGTGAAGTGGAGCGAGTGTATGCAAAAAGCAGTAAAGGGCGGGTAATCTCGAAAACGGAGTATGCATTAGTTACCTTGCGCTTTAAAAGTGGTGTGATTGCACATGTAGAGGGAACATGGGCTCATCAAAACTTCTCTACAAAATTTGAATTTGCAGGAAAAGAAGGCATTATTGAATTTGATAGTTCGAAAATCGCCCCCGTAATAGCAAGTCGAAAACAAAGCGGGGTCGCTGGAGGAGTGATGGTTCCAGAAAGTCCGCTCAAAGATAGCCCTTATTTAATGGAGCTGAAACACTTTATCCAATGTATCCATAACGGTGCGGAACCGATTGTCACGGCAGAGGATGCTTATAAAGCGATGGAAATATCGATGGCTGCTTTAGAATCCATTGAAACAGGAAAAGCAATTGTCCTAAATGATCATAAAGTGAAGGAGGCTATCCAATGAAAGTCGGAATTATAAGTTTTGCTCACGGTCACGCATATGCATATGCGAACGCATTAACTCAGCTGGATGGAGTGGAGCTTGTTGGGATCGCGGACGAGGATAAGGAACGAGGAGAGAAGGTAGCTGCTCAATTTAACACCAAGCACTATATAGACTATGAAGCGTTACTGGACCAGCCTATCGAAGCCGTCGTCATCACTTCTGAAAATAGTAATCACCATCAGCATGTCATCGCTGCCGCTAAAAAAGGAAAGCATGTCCTATGTGAAAAGCCAATTGCAGCCACTACCGAAGCTGCGAAAGAGATGATTGCCGTATGTAAAGAAAACAACGTCCTATTACAAACAGCATTTCCGGTTCGCTTCAGTACGCCAGTCATAAAGGCAAAGAAAATAATCGAAAGTGGCGAGCTTGGAAATATCATTGCGATTAAAGGAACAAACCGGGGGACAAATCCTGGTGACTGGTTTGTAGATCGATCGAAATCTGGCGGTGGAGCAGTTATAGATCACACAGTTCATGTGGTAGACATCATTCGCTGGTACTTGGGAGCGGAGGTAAAAGAGGTATATGCTGAAATCGGCAATCTAACATCTGACTATGATATTGATGATTGCGGAATTCTTACGATGGAATTTGATAATAATGTCTTTGCAACACTCGATTGTAGCTGGTCGCGTAATGCCAACTATCCAACATGGGGCGATGTCACCTTAGAAATAGTAGCTACAAATGGCACATTAACTGTGGATGCCTTTGCCCAAAAGGTAGATGTTTATAGCAAAAATGGAGCGCAATGGGATTACTGGGGCGACAACATGAACGATGATCTAGTCGCAGATTTCATCACTAGTGTTCGAGAAGGGAAAAGCCCATCGATCACTGGGGAAGATGGCTTAAAAGCACTTGAAGTAGCTATTGCAGCCTATCAGTCCGCTGAAAAGAATGAACCAATTGCGATTGCTTAATTTACAAGGGGACCTAACATGGTCTCCTTTTTTAAAAGAAAAAAAGGGGGAAGAGTATATGTTAAAAGGAATTAACCAATGGTGCTACCCGGAAGGAACGCCGCTGGAAAAAGTATTTGAATACAGCCGTGATGCTGGATTTGATGCTGTTGAGCTGAACATAAATCCTGAAGATAGTATTGGTTTAACGATGAATACCACTATAGAAGAGGCCAAAAGGATTGTGGAAATTGCTTCTTCCTACCAGCTGCAATTAAGAAGTATTTCCACAGGTCTATTATGGGAGAACTCTCTTGTCGATCCGAGTGCAAAAGTAAGAGAACAAGGAAGAGGAATTGTAGAAAAACAAATTGAATTAGCAGCTACAATGGGAATTGATACCATCCTTGTCGTCCCCGGGATAGTAAGTGAAGATATTTCTTATACGGATTGCTATGAACGCAGTCAGGAGGAGCTTAGGAAAGTCATTCCACTCGCAAAAAAACATGATGTTTGTATCGGTATCGAAAATGTATGGAATAAATTCTTATTATCGCCACTTGAAATGGCAAGGTACATTGATGAATTGGAATCCGAAAATGTCGGAGCCTATTTTGATGTCGGAAATGTCCTGCAGTTTGGCTATCCAGAACAATGGATTCGAATACTAGGTGACCGAATCAAGAAAGTACATGTGAAAGATTTCCGTACAGCAATAGGGAATATTAAAGGATTTGTTCCGTTGTTAGCCGGCGACGTTAACTGGAAAAAAGTTTACGTAGCACTAGTGGAAATAGGTTATAAGGACACACTAACGGCAGAGCTTAGCCCATATGCCATTGATCCATGTTCATTAGCAGTCGATACAGCAAGGCATCTGGAGATTATTATGGAGCAAGATTGACTGGGGACAGGAGCATCGGGGACGGTTCTCCCTGCTTCCTCCACCTCTAAAACCAAGAAACCAGCCTACTCATCTAAAAATTAGCAGGCTGGTTTCACTATTTTAATATCTTTCATCCCAGCAGGGTTCAAACGGGTATCATCCGTTTGAACCCTGCTTTTTTAGAATCGTTGGGACAATTCTGGCTTGTTTCTATAGCTGAAAAAACACGATCCATACTTAATCATTATTTCAATTCCTGCTGCTTTCCACTGTTTTTCTGACCTTAAGATTTTCCAAATATCTTTACAAATTGAGTAGGCCCACCAACAGCTTGTTCGATCACATTTTTAAGACTTGTATCAAGTGTGTTCATAAGACTATGTGAACGCTTGTTAAATAAGTAATTATTAGTCATCTTCAAAGTAAAGAGTTTCACTTCATGCCCGTTTCTAGGGTCGGTTATCGTGACCTTCTTAATATCATTATCAAAAGTTAATAGACTAGCAGAATGATATGCAGCAGAAGCAGCGATAAAGGCATCATTAGACTGTAGGGGTACAGACTTGGCGAAATGCATGCCGGTTTCAAGCACAGTAAATGTAGTGTTGGAGAGCTTGAAGAATCTTGACTGAATCAAGCCTTCCAATTGTTCAGTAGATTTTCCGTTATAGTATTTTAGGAGTTCTGGACTTTCATGATTTTTCACGATATTTGGAATAAAAGTACTACGAATTTCGTCTTTCTTGTCGTTATATTCCTTCTGGGTACCTCTATGCTCATTCAGCCAATGGTCATGATCTTCACTATTTATCCATAGCAGGAATTGTTCCTCTGTATATATCCCCCGTGCTAAAACGTCAACCGCCTCAGATAGAACCGTTTCACTGATATATAGTTTTGCCTTTTGCTGAAGTAAATAAAGGGTATGTATAACAGTGGAGAGATGGTGTGGATGAGAAGAAGTAATAAAGGCAATGAGATAATTGGTATCCAAGAAAAAAGCATCCTCAGAATAATCCTTTCCGGGGATGCAATAATCTTCTAGGTAGTGAATAGTCATTATTCTTTTCCTCTTACTTCCCGGCAGATTTGATCTGAATCTTGAATACTGATGTTCCCGATGGATTTAGATAACAGTTTAAGTTGCTCCTCAAATGAAAGCTCCTCTTCCGTTTCAATCGTTGGAGTTTGTATAGGCATAGCTTGTTCATCCTCCTTCTTCATCGTTACACCCCCTTAGAATAAGGATTACCCAAAATCTCTCATAATAAAAGGTATGTAATAGATATATTTCTATTCTATAAAATATGCAGACAACTTACAAGTATTACCTTTTGGGTTGGGGACAGGTCTGTTGTCCCATGATTATTGCCCAACGATTCCGATTTTTATTAATACGGAACAACGCGAGCGGGGGAAATATTAAAGGAAGTGTTCTATGCATTTGTAAGACATTCTTTAAATGGGTTTATACAAGGAGCAGGTCTCTGAAACAGAGAATCGTCCCGCTGGTTCCCTTTAGTTCTGGGCACAGTGACTCCCCGATTTTTGTAGATTAAAACGTTTGGTTTTGTATTTTTAGGGGTGAAGCATCATCATCGGGGACGGTTCATACAGGGATCAATCGAAAGTTTTGTGCGAGAAAAGGCATTACTAGTGTTCCATCTAGTTATGCCTTTTCTGTGTTTTCGTGTATTCACTAACGCGGATTTTTAATTGCCTAAGAAGAATAAAGTAGCGTTTCTAGTTATGGAATCATCCATCTCCATAGACTTTTCAACATGATTTTAACGGTCTACTTTTACAACGCACCTAGAATAGGGACTAATATACAATAATATCAATTTATTGGAAAATATTATTCTTTTTGCTAATCATTAAGGTATATTAATAATAAAGATTAATTACATAAAAGTGAGGAATGGAAATGAGAAAAAAAAGAAATCATTAACCCACGATGCGATTATGAAAGCCCTAGACTGGTCTTACGATAAAGCAGTAAATGGTGGTATACCTGGAATGGATAATGCTATCGAGTTAGCTGAAAATTATTTAAGCAAGAACGGAACACTGGTAGAAAACGCGAACAGCTTAATCAGATGGCAAAACACCAAGAGTGCCACAAGTGGTTATTTATCTGGACTAGGAGGACTAATCGTTATGCCTGTAGCAATACCGGCAAACATTACAAGTGTAATATTAGTGCAAATACGAATGGTGGCAGCAATTGCACATATGGGTGGTCACGATCTTAAGTCTGATGAAGTCAAAACTTTTGTATATGCTTGTCTAGTCGGTAATGGAGCGAAAGATGTCCTGAAGAATTCCGGTATACAAATTGGGAAGAAGTTAGCAATTAGTGGCATAAAGAAGATTCCAGGAGAAGTTATTAAAAAAATCAATCAAGCGGTTGGTTTTCGCTTGTTAACTAAGTTTGGGGAAAAAGGAATCATCAATCTAGGTAAAATGGTGCCCATTGCAGGGGGAGTAATTGGTGGTACTGTGGATGCAGTATCTACTAATACAATAGGAAATGTTGCAAGGAAATTATTCATTGAGGAATCAAATATAAACAAGCCGGATAAGGATGCCGTCATCATTGAAATGAATGGTTAATTCGGGGGAGCGCGGTGAAAAATCTGCAACAATAATTATAAGCAGACAATAAGTGGTGGACAACCAGCTTATTGCCTGCTCTTTATTCTTCCATCAGTTAAATCTGATATTTACCGTATAATCAATATTCTTAAAAAACTCTTTTAACACTTTTTCCGCATGTTTTTCTGCAGTATCAAGTAAACCAATAGAGACCGCATCTTGACGAGTTTGGTCTTGAGCCTTACTGGCTAGGTCAAATCCCTCATCCCAATCAACATTATCTCGGAAGAGCCCACCATCCACATAAGTTTGTATTTTATCCATCTGCAGAGATGGATCCTGAATGAGCTTCGCATGAGGAAGGGTAATATCTATTTCTCTTGTATCTTCATTAATAACCATGTCCTCAGAAGTAATCCCTTTCAAGTCGACACCAGCAATAACCGTCGAGGGTACGATAATTATTAGTTCGCGCTTTGTTCCTGGCAGATTCATGGAGATATCTTTCCCGAAAATTTTATTGTCTTCTTCGTGTAAAACAACTTTCATATGAGCTTCAGCAGTTGCTAATGTAGCAAGCTCTTGAACTTGTTCAACGTAAGTGACAGACTCATTTTTAAAGGTACCGCCAGTAAAAATCCAGATTCCTCCTAAAATGATAACTAAAAGTACAAAGGTGCCCAAAATAATCTTTAACATACTAGCTTTTAAGAAAATCTTAAATACCCCTTTAGGGAGAGGCAAGGGCCTTGCATTAAGATCTAACGCAGTTGTTGCAGCGCCTTGTTGTTGTGCTTCCTGCAATTCTATTAATTGTCTTTCTAGATGTGCAATCCTTGAATCTTTTTCTTCTATACTCTCTCTATTTGTCTTCATTTTCTTCCCCTTTTAGTAATATTATTGAAATTTTTGTTATATTAATTCACTAATCTTATTATGTAAGAGATTTCGTAAATTAGGGATTTATTTAAATAATATCATAATTAAGTAAATTTTATAGTGAAAAATTACTAGCGTTAAAAAATAGGTAAAGCATCAGGGACGGTTCCCGTTAGTTCCAAAGGTAAAACAGCAGACTTTGAGTGGCATATATCCCAGTCAAAGCTTACTTTTTCTATTTGCTATCGCTCTAATCTAATGCACCTTCAAGTTGAAAAATTTAAGATATGCTCATCATTTTAAATTGTGGCTTTTTCAATAAACACGTAAACTATGTTTATAAAATTTTATGGTATAATTTAACTATTATTAGGAGTATGGGGACTAGAAAAATGAAACTTTTTGATGTGTTACCAGAACGATTTTTCACCTTGTTTACAGGAGGTAATAAGGAAATCTATGCTGAAGCAATTCTAGAATTATATGAACAATACAAGATTAACCGTATCGGAATTGACTACGATATCATGAGGGATTTGTTGCATGAGCTGATAGAGGTTAAAGAGGAATCTGGAGTTCAATTCGAGTTAGAAGAAGATAGCAATATAAACTCTAATGAAATAGAAAATATGCATCGAGCTAAAGCGAATGCATTATTAAGAAAACTACTATATCTAAAATGGATTGATGTGGAAACCAGGAATAACTTTAAGCAGTATATCATATTACCGCATTATTCAATTCGTATGCTGAGTGTTCTCCATGATCTTTGCCAGGTAAGAACGATAGAATACCAAAGCTATGCGTTAAGTACATATCAGCTGTTAAGTAACGATGGGATGGAAAGGCAACCGAGTATTGCTATTATCGAAGCGGAGCGGATTACAGAGCAGTTATTAGAAGAGTTACGTTTGCTAATTAACAATATGAAAAATCATATGGAACAAGTGATAAGTAAACAGTCTCTTCAAGAAGTTTTAGATCATCATTTTGATGTGTATATGAAAAAAATTGTAGATAAAAGCTATCATCGATTAAAAACGTCTGATCATGTTGCGAGGTATAGGAGTAAGATATTAGAAACGGTGCAAAAGTGGTCGTTAAACCCAGACTTGCTAAACATAGCAATAGAGGATGCTATGAAATCTGAGCTATATAAAAACGAAGATGAAGCGGAGCTTAAAATTAGGCAATCCCTACAATTCATTGAGGAAACCTATGACAGTCTAGATGAATTATATGAACAAATTGATATTAGGCATCATCAATACATTAAGTCGTCCTATGACCGTGCTAGGTATTTAACACAACATAATCAAGGGCTGGACCAGCAAATTGCTACCGTCTTAGAAAGTTATGAAAACACACAAGATTATTGGGATGAATTTTTAAGTAATGTTTTTCGACTACATAATGTAGATAATTTATCAGAAACATCATTGCTTACTCCGCGTAAGAAGAAGGCTGCTCATCAAGCGCAACCGCACATGGTAGTCCCTATCTCTGAGGAAGTAAAAAAGAAAATCAGAGAAAATAATATTAAAAAACTAGAAAATTCCATTACCAAGCAAAAAATAAATGCGTTTGTTTTGGAACGTTTAGGAGATCGTGAGGAAATGGGAATGAGTGAGCTAGTACCCAAAACAGTTGAAGAGTATATTTATTTACCTTATGTGTACTTATATGGATATGACCAACACTCGGAGTATCGACTGGTGCGTAAAAAAGACAAACGTATCTTGCATATTGGCGAATACCGTTTTGATGACCGTAATGTGATACGCAATAGCCAAAGAGGGAGAGGTGTTAAACATGTTCACAAGCGTAAGTGAGAAGGAGCAAAAAGAGTTGCAAGATGTTATAAATAAATTAATTTCTACCAACTTTCTTGTTAAGGAGTTAGATCGCGCCTCGTATTTTTTAGCAAATCGTCACAAGCAGAAATTGGAAGAGTTCTTTCAGTTTCTAGGATGGGATTTTGTTATGGATGATAGGCATGAAACAATTTTTGTATCTTCTCCACTGGGGATTCATCGAAAAAGGCTTAGTCGAGAAGAAAGTATATGGCTACTGGTGCTTAGAATTATCTATCAGGAGAAAAGAGAAGGGCTTTCATTATCAGAATTTCCAGTCACAACTTTATATGAAATAAGGGTAAAATACGAGACTTTTCGTTTATCAGGCTTCACAAAGTCAAAAGTAGGTGATTATATCCGTTTATGCACTAGCTATCAATTATTGGAGCCATTAGATTCAGACTGGCACACAGATGATTGCAGATTTCGTATGTTCCATAGCTGGTTACATATAATTGAGGGCGAATCTATTCAATTATTAAATCAAAAGATATTGCGTTATGAAATGGGAACTGGAGAGGAGGATGGAAATGAAATGGATGAAGAAACTGAAGCTGATTAATTGGCATTATTTTAAAGATGAAGAGATTCCTTTTGGACGTCAAACAATGATAACAGGAAAAAATGCTGCAGGTAAATCAACTATTATTGACGCCTTACAGGTATTATTTATTGCCAATTTGAAAATGATACGCTTTAATTCCTCTGCCCACGATGATGCAAAGCGCTCTCTGATAAGTTATTTGAGAGGGAAGGTAGGTAGTGATGATCAAAAATACATCCGAGAAGGTGACTTTACCACTTATCTTATGGCAGAATTTTTTGATGAGAAAAAATATGATTATTTTGTGGTGGGTGTAGTTATCGATGTTTATCGAGATGATTTAACTGATCAAGAATATTTTATTATTAATAATTGTCAGTTGAATGACATTGAGTACTTGAAAGAAACGGGCCAATTGAAAAATCGTGATGAATTCCACCGTTATGTAAACAGTCTAAAGAATCGTTCTGTAATGGAAAGAACAAAAGATGGTTATCAAAAGGCTCTATTACATAAAATGGGTCAAGTGAACCATCGCTTTTTCTCTTCTTTTTCAAAGGCATTGTCCTTCAAGCCAATACATAATGTGAGGAACTTTGTGTACGACTACATATTGGATAAGAAAGAATTACAATTGGATATAATGAAAGAGAACTTTGAAGTTCACCAAAGATATTTGCGGGAACTAGAAGATTTAAGCGCCAGGAAGATCAAGTTAAATAAAGTAAAAGAGCATTTTTTTCAATATAAGAAATTATTAGATACTATAGAGCAACAGGAATATGTAATTAGAAGATTAAAATATGATAAACAACATGAAGAAATTGAAAGATTAGATAGTAATTTGCAAAAAGTACAAGAACTAATAACTCAGTTAACTAATGAAAAGATTCTTGCTGAGGAGCAACATAAAGAGGCAAAAAATAAAAGCTTTGATTCATTCCAAAAATGGCAGAACAATCAAGAGAAAAAGAGAGAAGAAGAACTACATAATAAAATTCAAGTAACGACAGGAGAGTTAGAAAATAAAAGAGGACAATTAGTAGAAGTTATCAAAAATTTATATCAAGAAAAAGATATGATTGAAAAGCTCATTACCATATCAGATAGCGAATACTGGAAATGGGAGATAGAAGAGCAAAGCAACTTGCATGAAGGTATTGAATTAATAGATTCAATAATTGAGATGTTAGAGTCTGCATCTGTCAAAACAACATTAGACTTTCAGCAAAAGTTAAACATTTGTGGAGAAGAACTGTCAAAACTGTATAATCGCTTCGTTATTGCAAAAAGTGATACGGACAAGAAGATAAAAGAGTTAAAAGAGAAAAGGTCTATATTATTTAAAGAAATTACAGGTTTAGGCAACAAGAAGATAACCTATCCTCCCTCAATTAGTAAGTTAAAAGAATTGTTAGAACGCCAATTAAACGGAAAATCAAAAGTATGGGTTTTCTGTGAGGAGATGGAAGTTTTAAATGAGGAATGGCGTAATGCAATTGAGGGGTACCTACATACACAGAAGTTTGACCTATTGGTAGAGCCTGATTATTTTGAACAAGCCCTTTCTATATACGAAACTGAAAAATGGAAACACAATATAGAGGGAGTAGGATTAGTAAATACACAAAAAGAGCGTAAATATCTAGGTAATCTAAAGCAAGGATCACTGGGTGAAGAGTTAGAAACAACCAATACCGTAATTCAAGCAAGAATTGAACATTTGTTAGGTAGAGTTATGAAAGCAAGTTCAGAAAAAGAGTTAAGTCAACATCAAGCAGCTATAACAAATAGTTGTATGCTTTATCAAAACTTAGTAGCTAGACAAATGAAGAAAGAAAGATATCAAATTCCTTATATAGGTTCTAAGGCTATACCTAGGCAGTTAGAGTTAAAGAGAAAAGAGCTTCTTCAAACTGATACAGAAATCCTACAGGTAGAATCCTTAAGCAAATTATTTAGTATTTGGGAGCAGAGGCTTACTGAAAAAAGAAGCTACTACTCACGTTTAAGCGATTCTTTAGAACTACCAAAATTGATTAATATATTACAAGAGAGTCTTGAAAAGTTTAACATAGAGTTATCTCAATTAGATCTTAGTGGAATAAAACAGTTAAAAGCAGATTTTAATTATTGGAAGAATCGTGAAGCTGAATTAGAGAAGAAGGTTAGAGAATTAATTGGCTATGTTGAAAGGAAAAATAATAACGTTACCTCTATGAAACAGTCTTTAAAACAATATCAGGATGATCTTCGAGTCTTAGAGCAATGCCTCGCTGATTGGGAGAATGAGTACTCAACAGAAATGTTTAATTTGGCTACAGAAAGATTAAGAGAAGCTGAAAAACAAGATGTTTCAATAGAACAAAAAATCGAAAACTGGATTGGAAATAAAAAAGGAAATATTACGCAGTCAGAAAATCGGTTCGTAAAATTAAGAAATGATAGACATGATTATAATGTTAAGCATAATTTTAATGGAGAAGAAGAAGCTCCGCACAATGATGAGTATCAAATGCTTTTAGAGCAAATCGATATAGACATTGATTCCTATCAAGAAAAGCTAAATGAAGCTCTTAAGCAATCTGAAGAAGAGTTTAAATCTCACTTTATCTATAAGATGAAAGAAGCAATTGAAGGTGCAAAAAGGCAATTTCAACAACTAAATGATGCACTTAAAAGATTTCCTTTTCATCAAGAGAGCTATCAGTTTGAATTTAAACCAAGTGAAAAGTATAAAAGATTTTATGAAATTATTATGGATCCTCAAGTCGTTGAAAAAGGTTCGTTATTTGATATACCAGATGACGCAAAAGACCAATCTTTGCATGATTTGTTTGAGGTCTTAATTAAAGGAGAGGCTGGAGATCAAGAAGAATTCTCTGATTACCGTCGTTACTTAGACTTCGATATTATTATTACAAATGGAAATAGTAGAATAAGATTTTCTCAAGTTTTAAAAGAAAAGTCTGGTGGAGAAACGCAGACACCATTTTATATAGCAATCTTATCATCATTTAATCAGCTATATAGCTCAGATAAAACGATGCGCCTGGTTGTTTTTGATGAAGCGTTTAATAAAATGGACGAAGAAAGAATTCAGACGAGCCTACGTTTAATTAAAAATATGAACTTTCAATTAATAGCTGCCGTACCGGACGAAAAGCTTTCAAATATGGCAACAGAAGTTTCAACGGTCATCATTGTACATAGAGAAGGCTATGAATGCTTTACGGATATGATAGAAAGAGAGGTGAGTGATAGTGAAGCAATTGACCAAGGAACAAGAGAAAGTCGAGGGATACAAGAGCACGCTTCTCTCTTTGCTTCTGAAGAAGTATGAAACAAGTAAGACGTTTAAAACAGGGGAAGTAAGCTTGCAGCGACCACAGATTGCTATAAGGAAACTAAATAATTCACTTTCTAAAGATTACTTTGATGAAATGAACTATAGGAAAAGGGAATGGATTCATCAAGCGATCTCTGAACTTCAAGAGAAAAAGATTATTGAAGTCAAGTGGCCCAAATATAAAGAAGGCGAAGAGATAGAAAAAGTATATCTTAATTATGAAGCCATCGATCTTGCATATGAAATTGCGGGAATTACTCCAAAAGAACAGAAGTTGAAAGATATCCAATCAATCCTTACCCCATTATCGGAGCATCCCTGGGAATGGGTAAGGAACTTCTGGAATTACTATAATGAAGCGTTATCGAAGAATCAAACATCAGGTTTAGAAATAGATAATCCAAAAGGTTATGAGGATTTAGTCAAAACTCTTCTTTTTCTTCCGACAATGGATGAAGGAACAATGAAAAGAGTCCTTAGTCATCGGTTATTTAATGATACTAAGCATATAGAAAAACACGTACAGAGTAGATTGGTTTCTATATATAAACGTTTCGGTAATATAGAATTGGATACGGATATCGAGTATCTGGACTCAATAGGTATCGTGGAAAACCCCCAAATAACTTTAATATCAGGTCCTTTAATATTTAGTAGCAGAAATTTAACTGTAAATGTTGCTGAGTTACCAGGGGGGATGGGGCTTTCATTTGAAACAATTAAAAAGTTAGATATCAAAGAAATAAATGCTAAGGCAATCCTCTTTATTGAAAATTTAACTGCTTATCACGAATTTCTAAATGGGAAGATAGTATTAGATACATTAAGTTCTAGTAATATTGCAAACACTGATCAGATTCTAACCATTTATACAGGTGGATATCCTCACCATGCTCTACGTAAGTTACTATATAAATTAAAGGATTTTATACATAAATCAGACCATTCTGTTAAGGTCTATCACTGGGGAGATATAGATTACGGCGGGATATTAATATTTGAACATCTGCGTAAAAATTATTTCTCGAACCTGATGCCTTTATTTATGGACGAGCATACGTATAATAATTACCTTGAATATGGTATGCCATTTTCTTCTGAGTACGCCAATAAACTAACAACACTGTTAAATGACGATAGTTATAGCTTATGGCATAAGCTAATCGAGGCTTTGGTGAGAAATAAATTAAGGTTAGAACAAGAAGGCTTAGTAATTAATATGAATCATAAATAGAGAAGCGGGGGGGAACGGTTCTCTGCTTCCATGTCCTCTTTTCGGGAGGTAGTTCTGGGCACAGGGACTCCTCGAATTTTATCGATTGTAATGTCTGGCAAAGTTTTTAGTTTTTTCCGAAAACTGCAGTTGAGTTAGGAGTAGAACATGCAAAAGCACATAAAGGAAGAGGATTTATATCAGATAAAAATGACAGCGGTTGACAGGCTAAGTCCTGATGGTATATCGGTATTCTTTTGGGGGACGTTTATCTATAGTGCCGTCATAGTGGGCTTCAGTTTTCAGGCATTAACAAGTCCATACCTGGCAAATGGGAAATGGCAGTTATTCACCGAAATGCTTTTTATACTCTTGGTCATTCAGGCATTAGGGACTTTCTTTTATTCCAGTAAAAAAATAGCATATAAATATCAAAAGGTTCAAGTGTTATTCCTTTTATTTGTTTCATTCAAGATGTCCTTTGAAATGTATCTGCCCTTTTTTCTACTGCATCAGGACCGGATGGCCCCATCATATATCCAGACGGTTGGGCTCGTTTTAATGGCTGGGGGCTTGCTCAACCTTATATTATCTGTTATCCATGGATTCTCTAGTGTGCGAAAGGGTTATTTTAAAAGAAATGAAAAAGGGTTATATAGTTTCAGCACTTTCAAAAACTACTTGGGATTGCCGTTTTTATTCGGCCTATTATTATTTGGGGGCTTATTAGTAAAAGCTGCAATCGATATGCCTGATGTGTTCTCGATTGGGGAAGTGTTTTTCGCACTCTTTTTGAGCTTTGTCATCCAATATGCCATTGCACTGACATGGCCTGAGTTTTTGCTGTTGGCCTATTCCAAATTCAAGTTCAAATCATTTTCACCACGCTTTCCAAATAGAAAAAACGGGAAGATGGGTTAATGGTTTTATTAAGAATAAAAAGGCGCCACTAATCATTATTTTGTAAGCAAAAAGTCCAAGTGAATTCATTGAAAAATATAGACATTTGGCACCAAATAAAATAATAGATTCATGGAGTAGATATGGGTTTGGTATATTTATACAGGGGTATTTTAAAAGTGTAAATCCAGAGGAATATAATGGGATTTTGGAGGAGGGTTGAAAACGACATGTCAATTAGAAATAATGAAAGGAGGGATTCAATATGCATGCAGGATTCTGGAAACGCTTTTTAGCCTATATGATTGACTACATGGTTCTTTTCGGGGGATACTTTTTATTCTTTATTATTTGGGCTGGTTTTGAGTTATTACTGAATAGCATTGGTGTGGAACAGTCTACTAAGGAATTGATTTTAGGCTCCTTGGGAGTTCCCATTTATGTTGTAATACCGTGGTTATATTATGCTTTATCTGAATCATCAAGTAAAAGAGCGACATTGGGTAAGATGACATTAGGTATTATAGTAGTGGATCAGCACCAGCAAAGGATTTCATTTGGAAGAGCTACCGGAAGATTTTTTGGTCGGATACTATCTGCCTTATTATTATTCTTAGGATACATCATGGCGGGATTCACCGAACGCAAGCAGGCGTTGCATGATATTTTATGCGGTACATACGTTATGAACCGTAACTCTTTAAATCAACTAGAAAATCAAGATATCAAAACATTTTAAAGTAGTGCTTGAAGCAATAGGACAGTTCTGGATGATTGCTCTGATTGCAGGGTACATGTTAGATATGCACCCAAAAAAAAGAAGAAGTAGCGGGACCGCCCGCTACTTCTTCTATAATTATAGGTAATAAGAAAGTCCCTCAGTAACTTTTCACCACTGTCCTTCCAATAGTAGCTTCCGAAGCATCGCGGACGGTTCTCGGTGCTTTCAACGCTAAAACAGCAAGCTCCCCAGGATATAGAAGTTATTAATGACGAAAGCAATCTAAATGCTGCGAAGTCATTGTATCAATACATTGCAACAAATGTGGAAATAACATAAACAGTTCAGAATAATAATGCACAGTTTCAGCAAGGGAAACTAAAGAGGATGATATTAATTATGGTTACCGATTTTCTTCAATTAAAGGAAGCGTTTGCAGTATATGGATCATTCTCGCATATTAATAACTGAATCATAAGAAATGTAGGACAGGAGAAGAAAATTTGAAGATAAAAAGAGTATATGATTATGAAATTGATGATACATTAAGAAAAAATATCCAAGAGTTACTGTTAGAGTGTTTTGAAGACGATTATCCAAAGGAAAGAATTTATTTTAAGCAATTGCCTCATTTTAGATACCTCGCATTTAATGATGAAGATAAACTTGTTGCTCAAGTGGGACTGGATTATAGAGTAATGAATCTAAGAGTTCTCGGAGTAATTGATTTATGTGTCACAAAGGAGTACCGTTCAAATGGATTAGGCTCTTTGTTACTTTCAGAAATAGAGAAATTCAGTGAAAATAAATTAATAGATTTTTTGCTTTTGTTTGCAGATAATCAGAACTTGTATCTGAAAAATGGATACAGATCCGTAGAGAACCAATGTACATGGCTTAAAATAGATAATGAAAACCAGCGTACTTTAGGTGTAGGAACTGAAGTTATCAATGAACTTATGATCAAGGAGTTGGGAAATGTAAAGTGGGATAATGGAGAATTAGATTTGTTAGGCTACCTTTATTAAATCCAGGGGGACAGGTCAGTTGTCCCATTTTATCCAATGGACCTGTCGTTACAAGCGGCCGTTCATTCAATGTCTGATAGATAATAGAAAACAAAGAAAAGAAACAGATCTTTCTCCTGATAGAATAAGATCCGTTCCTTACTTGTATTGTGCTGGTATCAAACATCCGAAGTTGAGCGGAAGCAGAGAACCGTCCCGTTGTTCCCATAGCTTAATCGTTCTCTTTGTTTATTTGAAGAATCACTCGAAATAAAAGGGGATAATTATTAATATCTTCAATGGAGAACGAGGTGCTAGACCACAGAAAGAGGGGCTTGGCATGAACTTTGGTGTGTTTGGCACGAACTCATCTCATTTCCGCACCAACTTCCCCAATATTCCCCAGCTACCACGACTAATTGACGATTCCCCATTCGAAAATTGATGAAACTCTTTAAAAATCTTATTCTTAGTAGCTGAAAAATGGAGAAACGGACCTATCCCTAGAACTTCGCTGAAAAATGGGACAAGGGACCAGTCCCTACTTCAATTCCTACTTCAATTTAATTTGGACTGGTTTGCTTTCCTGCATATGAATGGTTTTTGTCTTTCTCTTTTGCATAGCGGTTCTCTTTATCTCACTTGTAACATTGTGTATCATATCCCCTACATCATGAGCGGACTCAATTAAAGGGTCAACGGCTTTCATTTTTCCTTTTACATCATCAGAAATTTGGTTGGCTGTATGAATTAAATCCTTTGCTTCCTCTGTTATTCCGTTCACGGCTGTCCGTGCGTCAGACAGCGTTTGTTCCGTTTCAGCAAGTGTTGTCATTACTTTTCTTAATGTCATAATCAAATAGATGACGAGAATGGTAAACGCGACGGCTGCAATAACAGCACTCCACTCAAGCATTGAGACCAGCTCCCTTCTTTTACTCTAAGCCTATGAGAATGGAGGCGCAGACATTCCTTTTCTTGTAAAAGGAAGAGATTGAAACATCCCCATTAATAATGCGGGATATCTTTACTTCAAAAACTAAGCCGATAGAATGGACCGCTCATAGATTTACAAAATCTTAAAATTACGAACCAACCATCGCTGATATATTAGATATAGGTAGAGAAACCTTATCTGATGATATCGGGGGGATTGGTCATGAAGATAGCAGTTGCAGGGGCAGGATATGTCGGTTTGGCGAATGCCGTATTGTTGGCGCAACACCATGAAGTGGTCATATTGGATATCGTCCAGGACAAGGTCGATCTGATCAATGATGGAAAGTCTCCTTTTCAGGATCATGATATCGAGGAATTCCTGGCTACAAGAAATCTAAGTCTCACTGCAACGACGGATAGTGATTTGGCATATAGGGATGCCGAGATCGTAATCATTTCTACACCCACGAATTATGATCCTGAGAGGAACTGTTTTAATACCAAATCGGTGGAGGCGGCGATCGAGTCGGTAGCATCTATCAATCATTCCGCCTTGATGGTTATCAAATCAACGGTGCCGGTCGGGTATACGGAGTCGGTACGCGTGAGGTTTGGGACGGATAATATCATTTTTTCTCCGGAATTTCTCCGGGAAGGAAAGGCGCTGCATGATAATCTGTATCCATCCCGGATAGTGGTGGGGGAACAGTCGGAAAGGGCCAGGGTGTTTGCTGATCTGATGGTGGAGGGCGCCATGAAAGAGCCTATAGATACCCTGTTTACCAACTCCAACGAAGCCGAGGCTATTAAACTATTTGCCAATACCTACTTGGCCATGAGAGTGTCCTTCTTTAACGAGCTCGACTCCTATGCGGAAGTAAGGGGACTTGATGCTGGCCAGATCATCGAAGGAGTCGGCCTTGACCCAAGAATCGGAACCCATTACAACAACCCCTCCTTCGGCTATGGAGGCTACTGCCTTCCCAAAGATACGAAACAGCTCCTCGCCAACTACAAGAACATACCAAACAACATCATGACCGCCATCGTAGCTGCCAATGAAACAAGAAAAGACCACATAGCCGGGATGATTGCGAAACGCGAGCCGACAATCGTCGGAATATACCGTCTCACCATGAAATCCGACTCAGATAATTTCAGGGACTCGGCGATTCTTGGTATTATCAGACGCTTGAGGGCGAAGGGTGTGGAAGTGGTAGTGTACGAGCCTACCTTGGATAGAGAGTGGTTTGACCAGTGCAGGGTAGTGCAGGATCTGGAGAGCATTAAGCGGACGGCAGATGTCATTGTGGCAAATCGGATGACAGAAGAGTTATTGGATGTAGAGGAGAAGGTATATACTAGGGACTTGTTTAGTAGGGACTAGGGGGACAGGTCCGTTGTGCCATAAGGTGACCCAGCACAGCACGTAAACTCTTTCATTGTTTTGGGGAATTTTTGCAACTCAAAACCTTTGGAAAAGCTCATCATAACGTCAATGAAGGGCTTTTTGACTTCGGAAACCTACGAAAAAGCTCATCATAACGTCAATGAAGGGCTTTTTGACTTCGGAAACCTATGAAAAAGCTCATCATAACGTCGATGAAGGGGTTTTTGCCCTCGAAAACCTATGGAAAAGCTCATCATAACTGTGATGACGAGCTTTTTGCAACTCGAATTCTAAGGAAATACTCATCATGACGTCGATGAAGGATTTTTGCCCTCGGAACCTATGAAAAAGCTCAACATTAGATTTATTTTACAATATGACCATATGATAAAAGAAGAAGTAGCGGGACAGCCCGCTACTTCTCCTAGAATTATAGATAATAAGAAAACCATCAGTAACTTTTCGCCCCAATATACTTATCCTTCCAATAGGAGCTGCCAAGTTCACTTACTTTTACACCTTCTGTTGATGATGCGTGGATGAACTCATTACTGCCGATGTAAAGGCCTGCATGGCTTGGTCCGTTTCCTTCCACATCAAAGAATACGATGTCTCCGACGGCTGGTGACTCTACTTTTGTTCCTTCTGCATGAATCTCTTTTACCGTTCGCGGAAGGTCTTTGTTTTCTGCTTCATCAAAAATATAGTTTAAGTATCCGCTGCAGTCGAAGCCTTCTTCTGGTGTTTCTCCACCCCACTGATAAGGTGTACCCTCATATTTCTTCGCCACTTCGACGATATTTGAACCATTATATTCGACACCCAATGCTTCGAGTGTTTTCTCTCCGGCAATTCCATTTACCCTGATTCCTTCATCAGCTTGAAACTTTTTCACGGCATCTGTTGTATATTCTCCATAATATGTAGTTGTTTCGCTATATCCGAAATAACCTTTTTCATCTAATAGTTGTTGTAGTTCCTGTACATCTGAATGCCTCATTCCAGGTTCGAGCGTCTGATCTCCCAAAGCTGCATGACCTGTCACCGGATTGAACGCCACAACACCGGCTAATGCTAATCCTGCTACTAATCGTTTCAAACTATCATCCCCATTCTATGTAATCTGACCTGTCCCATACTAACAGGTGGAGATGACAGCGAGATATTAGAGGGGTTACAGGGATAACAATCTTCTATCAAATTGCTGGGTGTAATCCCATGATTGTAATATTTTCTACCATATCTATTTATTTCAAAAAAGTAGGGGCCAGACCCTCAGCCTGTAAAAAGCTTGAGGGTCTGGCCCCTAAAAGAAAGCAGGGATCAGTTAGCCCCACTTGTTACTGAAGAAAAAAGGCCTAACTCATCTATCGATTGTTCCAAATCACTTTTTCCGATTTTGGTTATTTTCATCTGTACGCGCTCACCCATGATAGGGATGACCCTCCACAACTCCGCCTTACCTATAATAAAGTGAAGAATCTGATCATGCCATTTTGATTCCTTCTCATCCCAGACAATCCTTTCTACCTGCCCGGCAGTCAGGGGAGTGGTGATGCTTGCGGTGAATGCTTCAAGGCTCACGATTGCTTCATCTCCAAATGAAGGATTTATTTCATCAAGAGCTGCATATTTATCAGGGCCAGTCAGTCTTTTGAAGTCTTCCTCCTCCAAGGTGAAGCTTAAAGGAGTATCCGCGGTATCAACTTGTGGCATGGAAAAACTGAGCTTTATTTCTTCCAGTGCTTCCGCAGGCGTCCCTACCAATTGGATTCTATGCAAATTGCTGTTGGGCAATTCTGTCCGCTTGATAGCGAGAATGGGAGTGAAATGGTAATGGATGACGCTCTGCTTTCCTTCAGCAATGTGCTGTACCCTGCAGTAGGTGAACTGGGGCCGCATGGCATCTATTAAAACGGCATGGCTTCTTTCGATTTCATAGGTACCCCGCTCAAATAGGATCTGTTTCCGGATAAGTGCATCCCTGGCTTCACGAAAGGAGGTTTCCCTTTCTTCCTGGGATAAGTGCTCGTGTGAATCCTTCATTCCTACGATCAGCTCTATTTGCAGCAGTTCGCCGAGGAACTGAATTTCCGCTGCGGACAGTGTGACATCTAAGGTTTTCATGGCTCCCCCCTAAAATAGTGACGATTATCTTTGCACAACATATTCACGAATTTCGGTATCGAATTCAAAAGTTATGTCCTTTGTGACGGTTTCGCCCCCTGACATCACGCTTACATTCAACACTATGGTGATGACACTCTCTTCCTTAAGATTCATATTATTATCATTCAATTGTTCCATCAGTACGATATTGCTCCTCAGGACACCTGGATATTCCTCATCTTCTGAAAAGTCCAATGGGATGGAGAACTCCTGCTTATCAATTTTATCGAAGGTAACATCCTCGGAACCAAAGACTGTAATCGTGTTGATGACCGCCTCCGCGTCTGAACCGATTGGCTGATAGGCCGATAGCATCACCGTATACTTTTCTTCCCCTTCGCCACTGGAGCCGATATGTCGCGTATATGGCAGAAACAGGACCTCCCCGGCCTTGAACTTCTCATATTCCGTTTTTTGAAGCTCTTCTTCGGTTATCTCCACTTTATCCGTTTCCTGATGGATCAGGTCTGTGATGGAGGCTGTTTGGCACCCTGAGAGGATAACAGCTAGTACTCCGATGATGAACATGATGGACGACTGCTTTAACATGGATACACCCCTATACTATTCAAATCTTTTCTGATCTTTTTCATTTTTCTCCCCAACAAGATGGTACGGGATGACATCTGTCACCACATGCCCAAGACCGTTCTTACTGAACTCGATCCACTCCATCACACCATCAAGGTCTTTCGGGAACTCCCCAGGCGGGAGGGACGTGTTGATATAATTATAGGTGCCTTTATATTTGGCATCCGTAACAGGCTCGAAGGTATCCCCATCGAAAACCGCCTCTCTGCCATCGGGGTGGATAAATTTCAATTCCGGTTTTCCCACGCCATTGTCATGATACACCGACATATCTTCAGGAAGCTGCGTCCATTCCGACCTTTCCTTTAGTACCTCTTTGTAGGACGGGTGGGGGCTGTTCATTGCATCCCTATGGTCATAGTGGAGATGTTCAAAGGCTTTTAAAACCTTGTCTCCTCCCGGAGCGATATCCATGCTCTTATAAAATGCCGATTCAATGGTGTGATTGAATATATCGCGTTTGTTCTCTTTGACAAAATTAAATCCCGCTATCATGACATCCCGTTTTTGCTTAGCCTGATCCACCGTGCTATCCCACTTGGCAACTGCTGAATCAACCGTGTTGTCCCATTTCCGGTTGATAGAGTCTGCGGTGCTCTTTATGGTTGCTTCCGCACTGTTTTTCACACCATCTACTTTATCGGCAGCTGAATTCCAAGCTGCACCACTAAGCTTCTGGGCATCATTCCACTTGCCGCTGAGAAAACGGATGGAACTATTAAGGCCATTGGAAAATTTGCTCGAAATATCATCCTTCGCTTGCGAACCGCTTTTTCCCATTGCCCCTGTGATTGCCCATGCAGCACCGAGAAGGCCGACTGCAGTCCTCCAGTGCTCAGAGATGAATTTAAATCCTCGCACCTGATATTCGCTCGCAGATAGCCTGGCCCCGGCGCCAATCCCTTCAAAGATATCCAGATTGCTCCTAAGCCCTAAGGAAGCGGGGCGTTTTGCATATAGCGCTTGCCCGTCACTGGATTTACGAACAAGCATCGTTTCTGTCTTCTGATAGTTTTCCAAAGAGAACTCTACAAATCTATTAAGCTGCTCCAACTGTCTTTCCAAGTCTGATAGCTTCCTTGATACAGTATGGATTCTGGCATTCATACCCCCTCTTGAGATAATCCTGCCATCCAATGATGAAAGCGTGCTTATTGCGCCGGCTTTCACCGAGGAAGCCTTCGCAGCATATGTCCGAAGCTGGGCATTGTTCTGACGAGTTACCGTGAAATTCAAAAAAATTGCTGATGACAATGGACATCCCTCATTTAATGGAAGTTATGGGGCTTGTACCCTGATGCGTTACCTCGATGCAGGAAATGGTATTTAGCTTAGGACCTCTGTGGAAAAGAGTGTTTCCTCTTCGTCCTTATACCCTTGAAATACAACGCTCTGAATATCATCATGATTGAAAACATATGAATGTGCCGGGTCTATGTAACCTTCGGGATAAAGGCATCCGAGGTAATCATATACATGGTCGCTGCTCTCAAGCTTTTGCTTGCGGCCGTAGATCATCAGCCTTTTTGTTTCCCCTTTTAAAAGAATAATAGAGCCGTTAGGTAACAGTGGCATCATTATATTTTCTCCTCTCCTGTCACATGGTGTAAAAAGGATATATAGGTAATATTACCAGAAATCACTATTTGTTAACATTATTATTGAGAAGCAAGGGGACGGTTCTCTGCTTCCATTAAGGGGTGCTTTACTCCTTGATAAATATTTTCTATCCTGCGTTTCCTCCACGACTTTCAGGGGAATATATGGAAGACGAGGAGGAGTACATATGAATTTACACAATGGTCACCTATATTGGCCTGAAACCTATACAAATATCACTCAATTCCCAGAACTAGAAGAAGACATCACATGCGATGTATTGATCGTTGGCGGTGGGATGGCTGGCGCTCTGTGCGCCCATGTATTGAGCAAAGAAACAGAATTGGATGTCGTATTAATAGATAGAAGGCATCCCGGATCCGGCAGTTCCTCTGCGAATACAGGGCTACTGCAGTTCTCCAGTGACAAGATGCTTCACAAACTGATGGAACAAAAAGGGGAGCAGGATGCGGTTTATTTTTACAAGCTCTGTCAGGATACAATGAAGGATTTAACGAAGATCGCATCTGAGCTTTCAGAGGATCCGGAGTTCAGGCCGCAGAAAAGCCTCTACTATGTGAGCTCCAAGGAAGACGTGGCAAAGCTTGCCCGTGAATATGAGGCGTTAAAGAAGAACGATTTTCCCGTTGAATACTTGGAACCATCGGACATCTCTTCCAGGTTTCCTTTTACCAAACCTGCCGCACTCCTAACAGGCGGAGATGCAGATGTGAATCCCTATAAATTTGTGCAGATATTGTTAAAGGATGCTGCAGCCGCAGGAGTTAGGATTTATGCCCAAACTCCGCTACTCAACAAAACCAAAACTGTTCATGGGTTTACATGCGAATCTGAAAAAGGCACCGTTTCAGCGCGTTATATTATCTTTGCGACTGGCTATGAAAATGACTTTCTGGCTGCTCAGATGGGAGCAGACCTAAACCGTTCCTATGCCATCGTAACCGAACCGGTTCCTTCTTTAAGAACGTGGTACAAAGAGTGGATGATCTGGGAAACGAAACGTCCCTATCTTTACATGAGAACGACAACGGACGGAAAAATCGTAGCTGGTGGCCTGGATGAAGATAAAGCAGAAGCGCCGTTAAACGAGGGATTGATTGAGGAACGAGGAGAGCGCATCCTTCAAAAAATCAAAGAGCACTTTCCTGATCTCTCGCCAAAACTTTCGCATGCCTGGTGCGCGACATTCGGTGAATCACACGATGGCTTGCCGTATATCGGGGAACATCCAAATCGCCTTGGTGAATATTACTGTTTAGGCTTTGGCGGAAACGGAACAGTTTATAGTATGCTTGGAGCAACCATTATAAAAGACTTGATTACTAAAGGTGCACATCCTGCATCGCGGTTGTTTAGCATTGCACGATAGGGGACAGGTTCCGTGTCCCACGCAGTTTAAGCCAAGCCAAGAGGAAAGCTCTTGTACGAAAAATATTTGGCTTAATAACTCTAGACTAAAAATGCTGAAGCACAGGAAACGTTTCCGCTGCTTCAGCATTATTTCATGAAGGATGAAATTTCAAAATTTATTTGTTGATTATTCAAAATTTTCTTGCTAGAAAATAAGAAGAGTGATATTTTAATAATTAGGAAATGTGAAAGCGCTTCATTTTTTTATAACAAAATCTAAACGTTTACATTTGGGTGATGAGACATGAAGAAGAAACCGACAATAGAGGATGTAGCAAGGGCAGCGAATGTCTCGGTGGCCACTGTTTCAAGGGTGGTCAATAGGCAAGGTGGCGTGCGGCAAGCAACAGAGGAACGGATCGTACGCGCAATTAATGAGTTGAATTATGTGAGAAATGCGATTGCTAGAAGCATGGTACGGAAGGAAACGAAGACGATTGGCGTGATTATTCCGGATTTTACTAATCCATTTTTCTCTGAAGTAATTGCAGGACTGCAAAAAGCAGCCCTCAATCAGAACTATTTCACCCTCCTCAGTAGCTCCAATGAGTCAAAAATGATAGAGAGTGAGATATTGCAACATTATATTGAACGAGGTGTGGACGGACTTGTTGTGACTACGGCAGACGAAAACGGGAATCAGTTGGATCCGGTGATTAAAGCAGGTATTCCAATTGTCGCTGTCGATAGGCAGATACATAACTATGAAGTGGATACGGTCTTGACCGGCAATCGGGAAGGCGCCTACGAAGCTGTCAAGCACCTTATAGGTAAAGGGCATACAGAAATCGCCATTATCAGAGGGCCACAGGATACGACTCCGGGACTTGAACGCTATCGCGGCTATGAAAGAGCAATGAAAGAATATGGCTTACCGATTTTACAAGAATGGATCGGAGAAGGTGACTTCAGGGAAAGCAGCGGATTTACAAGTGCCAAGAAGTTTTATAAAGCCGGCAAGCGTCCAACAGCTATTTTCTCCTGCAACAACCTGATGAGCATTGGTGCCGTGAAAGCACTGCAGCAACTAAATTGGAAGATTGGTGAAGAGGTCGCATTTGTCGGGTTTGATGATATCGAAATTGCCACTTTTATCAAGCCGAACTTGACCATGGTCTCCAGGCATATGCGCAACCTGGGGGAGATCGCCTTTCAACTGCTGCATGACAGAATGAAGAATAGCCAGGAACCCGGCTCCTTGAAGAGACAGCACATTTTATCCCCATATTTAATCGTGCGAGAATCCTGTCAAAAGTTCAACTAAAAAATTTGACTGAAAATCTAAACGTTTACATTTTGGAGGGAAGTATGATGAAAAGAAATGGAATACTGCATCCGCAATTAAATAAATTGATAGCTGAAACCGGCCATATGGAGCGGCTGGTCGTGACAGACGCAGGACTTCCGATACCGGAGGAAGTCAATACCCGCGTGGATTTGGCCCTAAAAGAAGGCATGGTTCCTTTTTTGGAACTACTCGATACTGTACTTGACGAATTCTCTGTAGAGAAGGTTATCATGGCTGAGGAAATCAAGGAAAAGAGCCCTGAGATGGAGCAGGAAATATTGAAACGTTTTCAAACTATTGAAGTCGAATATATTCCACACGTGGAATTCAAAGAAGAAACGAAGCTTACGAGAGGGCTGATCAGATCCGGTGAATTCACTCCTTATGCCAACGTCATTCTCGTAGGAGGAGTCGTATATTAGTCAAAAGCATATCAAAAGGTGGTGCATTCAATGAGCCTATTAAAAATGGAGGGCATCAAAAAATCGTTTAATCGAATAGAGGTATTGCACGGTATCAACCTGGAAGTGAAAAAAGGGGAGATAGTGGCGCTGCTTGGGGAGAATGGAGCAGGAAAATCCACCTTGATGAAAATACTTGCAGGTGTCCATCTGCCATCATCAGGAAAAATATTCATCGATGGCGAAGAGGTCGTGATCGGCAGCCCGAAAGAATCCCAGCAGCTAAAAATCAGCATCATTCACCAAGAATTTAACCTGCTCAAAGACCTTTCAGTTGCTGAAAATATCTTTCTCGGCAAACAGATCACCTCCAGGTTGGGAATCATCAATTGGAAAGCGATGCATGATGAAACTGCAAATCTATTAAAAAGGGTCGGGCTGGCACACCTACCACCCGATCGACTCGTCAGTGCATGCTCCATTGCAGAACGGCAATTAATCGAGATAGCCAAAGCTCTATCATTCGAGTCAAAAGTCCTGATTATGGATGAACCTACCGCGACCTTAAATAATGAAGATACTCAAAAGCTGCTTTCCCTCATGGAGGAGCTTCGGACAGAAGGCTTGGGAATCATTTTTATCACACACAGACTCGATGAAGTGATGAGAGTCGCAGATCGGGCGGTTGTCATGCGGGATGGGCAATACATCGGCCAGGACGAGGTGAAGAATCTGACAAAGGATCAGATTGTTAGGATGCTCGTAGGGCGGGACCTGACAAACATGTATCCAGAACGAGTGCCACCTCAGGCTGATGTGGTTTTAAAGGTGAACGAATTGAGCGTGAGTAAGCGTTTACATAACATCTCTTTTACTGTTAAAAAAGGCGAAATTTTAGGTGTCGCAGGACTGCTTGGATCAGGTAAAACGGAATTATCCAAAGCGTTATTCGGACTCATAAAGCATTCTGGCGGAGAGGTAAGGATGTTGGGTGAAAAGGTAGATTCACCGAAAAGTGCCATTGATGCAGGCATAGCCCTTGTAACCGATGACCGAAAGGATGAAGGGCTTGTTCTCGACCTATCAGTTGCGGAAAATATACTGATACCAAGCTACCGAAGGATTTCACAATTTGGTGTATTGAAAAAAGGAACCATGAAAAAGATTGTAGACCGATGGGTGTCAGACTTACAAATAAAGACCCCAAGTCCTGAATCTGAAGTAAGGCAGCTAAGCGGGGGGAACCAGCAAAAGGTGGTGCTTGGCAAGTGGCTCCAGATGGATCCGAAAATCCTCATTTTAAATGAACCAACAAGGGGCATTGACATTGGTGCAAAATTTGAAATCTATAAAATCATCCACGAACTCTCAACAAAAGGAATATCGATCATTCTTATATCCTCAGAAATGCCTGAACTGCTTGGAATGTCCCATCGGATCATCGTCATGAACGAAGGAAAGCTGTCAGGTGAAATGGACATTCAAGATGCAACACAGGAGAAAATCTTCGAATATGCAACGGGTGGTGAGTAACTTGTCCAATGCCAAGGAAAATAGTAATTGGATACGTACAGCATTGTTATTGGATAAATATCGGGTTTTTATTATATTTCTAGTTTTATTGCTGATTGCAAGCTTTGTATCAGATGCTTTCTTTACGGTGAACAATCTCTTCAATGTACTAAGACAAGTTTCGATTGTAGCAATTATCGCAGTCGGAATGACCATCGTCATTTTAACCGCAGGTATTGATCTATCTGTCGGGTCTGTCCTAGCCTTGACAGGGGCTATCGCGGCTGGGGTCATTACCGCCGGAATGCCATTTCCTCTAGCCATTGTCATTTGCTTGATTGCCGGTCTGGTAATGGGATCGATCAATGGACTGATTGTTTCAAAGGGAAAAGTGCCTGCTTTTATAGCAACTCTAGCAGTGATGGTAATCGCAAGGGGAATGACGCTCGTCTACACCCAGGGGAATCCAATCGTCATTTCCGATGCCGGGTATCGCTACTTGGGAAGCGGAAAAATTCTTGGCATCCCTTTTCCAGTCATCCTGATGCTCACCATTTTTGCCATCATGTACTGGGTGTTGAAGCATACCACTTTCGGACGTAACATCTATGCAGTTGGAGGAAATGAAGAAGCGGCGAGATTAGCCGGAATTAATGTAGACCGAGTCAAAATAGGTGTCTATGCCCTTACAGGTTTCTTTGCATCTATTTCTGCTCTTATCTATACATCCAGATTGATGTCTGCACAGCCTAATGCAGGATCAATGATGGAATTGGATGCCATCGCTGCCGTTATCATTGGCGGCACAAGATTAACCGGAGGAAAAGGGGGAGTGACCGGAACCTTGATAGGCGCCTTGATTATGGGTGTACTGGACAACATCCTAAACTTGGCGAATGTATCACCTTTCTATCAGGATATTGCAAAAGGATTGGTCATCTTGGCTGCGGTGCTTATTGATAGTAAACTGGCGAAACTACAAAAACAGTAATTTGAAGGGGGAAATTCTTATGAAAAAATTGATGATCCTATGTATGACTCTAGTCTTTGGTATGATACTTGCAGCGTGTGGAAATGCTTCCAATTCAGATGGGGAAGGTGAATTGAAAGTAGGCTTGGCAATGAATACATTGAACAACCCATTCTTTGTGGACTTGAAAGAGGGAGCGGAGGAGACTGCCAAAGAGGAAGGAATCGAATTGATTATTACGGATTCGCAGGGAGACCCGTCCAAACAGCTGT
This sequence comes from Sutcliffiella sp. NPDC057660, assembly GCF_042800035.1. Taxonomy (NCBI): domain Bacteria; kingdom Bacillati; phylum Bacillota; class Bacilli; order Caryophanales; family Bacillaceae; genus Sutcliffiella; species Sutcliffiella sp. NPDC057660. The sequence continues at coordinate 296,356 of NZ_JBHVHV010000001.1, read as the reverse complement.
CTGATGTGGAAAATATTCTGCAGAAAAATCCAGATTTATTAATCTTAAACCCAGTAGACAGTGATGCAGCAGCGCAGATCGTCCTTATCGCCAATGAGCAGAACGTGCCGGTTATCACGGTTGACCGTCAGGCTGCCGGTGGAGAAGTAGTCTCCCATATTGGATTTGACGCACTCAAATCCGGTAATATTGCTGGAACATTCCTGTCAGAAATATTGAAAGGAAAGGGTAAAGTCGTGGAAATTCAAGGTATTTTAGGAACAAACGTTGGACGTGACAGAAGCCAAGGTTTCAACGACCACCTGAAGGGCTTTGACGGAATAGAGATTGTTGCAAGCCAATCGGCAAACTTTGACCGCGGTGAGGCACTGAAAGTAATGGAGGACATTCTACAAGCCAATCCGGAAATTGATGCGGTATATGCAGCAAATGACGAAATGGTGATGGGTGCCTTATCGGCAATCGAGGCTGCTGGCAGATTGGACGAAATCATTGTCATCGGTACAGATGCCATCGACCCGGCTTTAGATGCAATCCGCGAAAAGAAATTGGAAGCGACAATCGCAGAGCCGCCATTCTTCCTGGGAAGAGAAGCCATCCATACAGCCATCAAGATTCTAAACGATGAAGAAGTGGACGACATGATTACACTTGAGAACACATTGGTAACAGAAGAAAACGTAGACGAAATTAAAACTCGGTAGGTGATCACTTTGTCAAAAATCGTAGTAGTGGGAAGCTATGTCGTAGACTTAACAGCAAGAACACCCCACATGCCTAAACCGGGAGAAACGGTGCTGGGTGGCCCATTCAGGATGGGTCCTGGCGGTAAAGGAGGAAACCAGGCTGTGGCGGCTGCGCGCATGGGAGCTAACGTTACCATGGTCACAAAGGTTGGCAAAGACTTATTCGGCGATGATGCCATCCATAATTTTAAAAAGGAAGGCATTGATTCAGGCTTCATCTACCAAGTGGAAAACGAATCTACCGGAGCAGCACTTATTGCAGTGGATGACTCGGGAGAAAATATGATCGTCGTATCTCTTGGAGCCTGCGGGACCATTACAGAAGAGGAAGTATTAAAAGCCGAAGCGGCCTTTCATGAAGCGGATATTATTCTGGTCCAGCTTGAAACCTCGATGGATGCCATAAGCACCACCATCAATCTGGCACAAAAGCTTTCAAAATCTGTCATTCTAAACCCGGCTCCGTACCAGGAGATATCAGATGAACTCCTGGCAAAGGTGAACTATATAACTCCTAACGAAACCGAAGCCGGCCTTTTGACAGGTGTGGAAGTGACAGACGAAGACTCAGCAAGAAAAGCAGCTGAAATACTGTTAGAAAAAGGAATCGATACAGTTATCATTACGCTCGGCAAACAAGGCTGTTACCTTTTACAACAAGGAGAAAGCGCCGGTAAAATCATATCAGGCTATCAAGTCCAAGCCATCGACACAACCGGAGCAGGAGACGCCTTCAACGGCGGCTTTGCCCACTTCATCGCAGAAGGAGAGCCCGTAGAGATAGCCTGCAGAAAAGCAAATGCAGTAGCGGCTCTCTCCGTTACCAAGCACGGCACAGCACCTGCCATGCCATATGTGGAGGAACTGAAGGGACTCGTGCAATTGGGGACAGGTCCCGTGGTACAGTGATAGGGTCATAGGAAAACACTGAGATCCTTAAAGACATAAAACCCAGCCTGCTCATTGATCAGAATGAGCAGGCTGGGTTTACTATTCTAGTAGATTAATAGTAAATAAAAGCAAGGAGAAGGTTAACGTCAGCTTGTTCGCATTATACACGGAGCAACCAAAGTTCTGTGACACAACCATCGTAGGTGTTTCCCGGTCAGATAACATATCCGGTGGGTCTAGGAAGCTGATCCCATGACCTTTTTTTGTCGATACCTACGCGGATTTTGTAGATATTTCTCAGGAAATTGTTGAAATTTGAAAGTGGAATAAGGAGCTTTTCACATCACAGGAGAGACTCTTCAAGCGATATATCGGCATATCCGGTAACGATATATGATATCCGTTCAGTATAAAATAGTAAGAGTAAGTGCTAATGTTCTATATGTATTAAACAACTTAATAACAGAATTGATAGGGCTTGAAAACTGATCTATATCGCCAGGCGATACACGACCTTAACTATGTTCAGCACTACTCTTACTTAACATTTATTTCTTGAAAAGAGAAATCAGCCAGTTCCAATTCCCATTTCGTTTTTGTAGCTCTTCTTCTAATCGCTTATTAAAATCATTTTGTGATGTCCACTCTTTTTGCTGCTCATCCCGCATTTTTTGTATCTCTTCCTGCAAGAGTTCCGTTCTTTGTTTCTCTTGTTCTAGTAAGCTTTCGTAGTGGGCTTTTTGCTGCTCAGATAATTTTTCGATTTTGGTATTGGTCCGTTGGGATGCGTTTCCGATACTTGAGCTTATCACATGATGATCCTGCTGAAGCTGGGCAACAGTTGTGATGATATGTGTCATATCGTTTTTTAGCTGGACATTCATTTCGCGTGTCGCTGCAAGTTCATTGACCAGGTACCTGAAGACCTCTTTTAACTGATTTGGGTCTTGTGGTAAAGCTTCATCCGTATCGGGTAGCGCTATATCTGTTTCAATCATGTCTTCTAATCTTTCTTTTTGTTGAAGGACAATATCCCTTGCAGTGCTATCAAGCGGCTTATCCGTATCGCGTAACGCTACAAGCGCTGTTATATCGGTTTCAACAAAGATTCGCCTGTCTCCATCCTTTAGAAACTCATAGCCGTTGCGCTCTAGAATTTGTCCGTATTTCCTTACCGTGGGGGTCGCAATTCCCACCTCTTCTGCCACTTCCTTGGTGGAGTAAGCCCGTTCATTAGGTTGTATATCGTTTCGCATATCGCACCTCCTATCTATCAATATGAAGCTTTAATGGGATATTTGCAAGGGGCATATCGCCTGGATGTTTTTATTTGACCTTTATGTTGTGTCCAATGAGTCAATGGTTCATTGGTCCAAGCGTATCGCCTGCACTTCAATTAGGCAGGTGAAGATGCTTTTTCCGCATGTTACCTAATCCCATAGGTCATATAAAAAGCCCTGTAGAAGATATATATATTCTTCACAAGGCTTCTTTTTGCATCTATCATAGAACGATGATTAATCTATACCCAAATGCTCCTTTAATATCGACGAAACTCGAAGGCGTTCTTCTTCAGGTACTTGGAAATAGTAGATGCCATCTATCGTAGCACCTGAACCGGTGATTTGAACAGTCTCCATGTCATGGCGAGCTTTCGCGTAGTTCTTTTGGATGGTCAACATTTCACTGGAATCCAGGTCTGTTTTCACATTCTCACCGATAGCACCAAGCAGGTTATCCAGTTTAGTGAAGCCTTCGAGGGAGGCACCTTTATTGATGACAGCTTGGACTACCTGCTTCTGACGATCTGCCCGTCCAAAGTCGCCGCGGGGATCCTGCTTGCGCATCCGGACATAAGTAAGGGCAGAATCGCCATCAAGTGAAATAGTTCCTTCACTGAATGTCTTTCCATTTTCCGTGAAAGCGAAATTGTTGCTCACTTCCACACCTCCGACAGAATCGACAATCTCCTTGAACCCCTCCATATTAATCTTCACATAATGATCAATCGGAATATCAAGGAAGTTCTCTACAGTAGGAATGCTCATCTCCACACCGCCAAATGCATGGGCATGGTTGATCTTATCCATCATCCCGCGACCGATGATCTCTGTCCTCGTGTCACGGGGGATGCTGACCATTTTCATCGACTCCGTTGCCGGATTGACCGTTAATACGATCATCGTATCAGACCGGCCTTTTTCTATACTTCCACTTTCTTTATCAATACCGATCAACAGAATTGAAAAGGGCTCTTTTTTGCTCAACTGCACTTTTCCATCCCGCTTTTCAGAAAAATCGCGATCTATCGGTTCGTGCATCGTAGACAAAGCCTTATTGACCGTGTACAGAAAATATCCAAAGACCCCTCCAACCAATAATAACAAAACTGCCAAAACACTAAGCGTTACCTTTTTCCACTTTTTCATAGATTTCGCCTTTCTTGAACCGCTGCGTGTCAACTGCCTCAACGTCCTCTACTAGAAAATTTTTGAAGTAAGTAACATTATATACCAATGGGGGAAAGAAGACCATAGGAATGGGAACAGGTCCCTTGTCCCGCTGTGCAAGGTAGTATTGGGAGCAAGGAAACAAGCCACAATCCATATATTATTCTGAAAAAACAAAAACACAAAGCGTATTCATGTCAATTTGAAAATTCACTTAATAAATGCCGATTTCATAGGATTCAACTCTCGATTTAATCAAACGTTTGTTTAAAGCAGAGCTAAATATAATTTTTCTACTCTATTTTATTAGTAGAGAACATATAAAAAGGTGCCTGACCCCTATCGCTATAACTCGATAGGGGTCAGGCACCGTCTACTTCATGCTATCCTCATTATGAAACAGTCGCCTCAAGCACGGTCAAGATATTATCAATTGTATTCAAATTGACGGAGGCACCTATTGGAATCGCAGCCTTATATCTGCCATGACCTGTAGCTAGGTTGACCATCAGGGGTTTACCTAAGGGTACTAGCATTTGATTAATCAAGTCGGCATACGTGGTGTTATAGGATACGGGACATTCCGTACATTGCCCCATGATGATGCCAAGGCAGTCATTGAATTTACCCGCCATGGAGAGTTGGGCAAGGTACCGGTAGATCATATTGGTGGGGGAATGGGTTTCTTCCAGGAACAGAATTTTTCCTTTTGTATCAATTTCAAATGGCGTACCGAGCGTACCGACTAGTGATGTCATATTTCCCCCTATGATGGGACCTGTTACATTTCCGGGTACGACACTTATCAGCGGCATATCCGGTGGATTCCGGATGATCCGGGGCGAAGTAAATGTGGAGGTCGCTTCAAAAAACTGGTTGAAATTATAGGCAGGCGTTTCGTTACGGAAATCAATCAGCATCAAGCTGTGGAAGGTGACGATATCACTGAACTGAAACAAGCAGTTCAGCAGTATGGTTATGTCGCTATAGCCAGATATGATCTTAGGATTCGCCCTTATTACATCAAAATCCAGAAAGGGAAGAATAGTTTGGACACCAGTCCCACCCCGTGACGGGAGGATCATCTTGACACTCTGATTTCGGAACATGCTCATTACATCCTCGGCCCTTTTTTCCGCAGGTGCCGCAACAATTCCATCATAAGAGTACAGATTTGCGCCAAAAGCAATGTTAAACCCCATATCCCTCAAATATTGCATTCTCGTATTAATAATCGTGGCATCAAGAGGGCTGCCCGGCGTAACCAATCCAATCGTGTCACCCCTTTGCAGCGCCGGCGGTTTTATGGCCATATTATTCTCTCCCTCACTTGATTGTAAGTGTAGATCGCAAACGGACGCCCATTATTAATAAAGTATATGAGGCGAAATTAGTTTGAGAAGTGAAAGAAGGGGATGCGTGGGGCCGGTTCTCTGCTTCTTTTTATATATTGCCAGGCGATACGCGATTTGTCAGGTTAAGCGGTACGCCCATATGGCATCATTTTGGGGCCTGTGGTAAGCGTCCGTCCGTATCGGGTAGCGCTATATGGGTTTCTTTATTTTTTTTATATTCATATCCTTGGCAGTAAGGTCCGTATCGCATAACGCTACAAGCGCTATGATATCCATGTGGGTCTACTACCAACATCTCATCAATTAGATTCTTTTTTCAACAAATTTAAATCTCATATTCTAATATAAATGGTATAATTATCCTGAATTTATTGTTAGGGCAGGTGAAAAGCCATCGGAAGTAAGAAGATCACAAAGATAAAAACTAGTATGGTATTGGAGTTTGTTAGGAAGCATCAAGAAACGGTTCTTCAGCTTGCTGCCATTTTCGAATACCAAGAGGAAGAGCGGTTGGAGCTGGCTGCTTCTGCTTGTGAACAGCTTTATGTGAACCTCACGATTGAAACAGAAGAGGCTGTATTGCCGATAGAGGATTTGATGAAGGTAACGTTTACCTCCTGCATTCTACAAGTAAAAAGGATTCGTACAGCCGGCGCTCGTCATCACGATATTGGGCTGGATTTTGAGGAGTATTTTCATAACCTCCCTCACACTGACCAGCAATTACTTCTCCTGCATCATGTTTGGAACTACCCCATCTCAACACTCACCAAGATCCTGCAGCAAGATCAACGTACTGTAACTGACATCCTGTTATCAGCAAAAAGGGAAATGAATACGCTTCTCCTGGAAATGACAGACACTCCAAAAGAATGTTTATCGATGGATACCCTCATTGATTATGTGGAAAATCAAAAAGACAAAGCGTGCGTGGAGGACCACCTTGAATTTTGTCCGACCTGCAGGAAAAGGATAGAAATGTGGAAAAATGCAGCTACCTTTCTACATAGTTTTTTTAATACGGCGTGGCCTTTTGATGATTCAGATGAGCTGGAAACCCGCGTAAAGGCACGATTCAAACCGTATGAAAAAAAGAAAAAGAAGAAGGCTCTATTGAAGCAGACGCTCGCATTGACAGCAATGGTAGCCGCTTTTCTGACATTCATGACCTACCTGCCAGAGCTTACCCACATGAAAACCCTGGCAAGCAACTATGTGAAGCACGGTTCCTTCTACAACGTTTGGGACGCGGGCACATATGTGGCAGAGGATGCCGGAATTAGGATAGAGATGACCGAAATAGAGCTTACACCCCTTTCTGCAGGGCTTCATTTTACCATCCAATCAAGCGAGAAGGAGCTGGTTCCAGAATATACGGAAACCGGAGAACAGCTACTTGCAAAACCGGAGCTTATTTTTGTGAAAATAGGCGAAGAAGTCCATCCGCTCCCGCACGCAATCATATCGCTCAATGAAGAGAAGACAGAGGGGACCATATACTTCAACGTGGACCGGTTGGATGTAGAGGAAATCCCGGATGAGTTCATCCTTCAATTCCGGACAAGCAGGATCGGCGGCGTATTTGGATCATGGAACCTTGATATTCCCGTTGACTTTTCAAATGGAAGCAAGGAACAAACGAAGTATGCACACAATGATCCAGTTGTTTTTGAAGATGTCATGGAGTTGGAAGTAAAGAACTTTTCCGCAACAGACACGAGCAGCCTTCTGGAAGTGAAAGTGGATTTTACAGATGAGGAAAAGGATCGGATTGAACATTACGTAGATGCATTGCGAAAAGAAGCAGATCATCCAATTGAGTACCCGTACCTCTATGCCGGATATCGGGTAGTGAATGAAGACGGGGAGGAAGTACTCAAGGCGGATGCCCTCATTCCTACTCTGTACGGTGATGATATGGTAATGGATGAAAGCGCCATGCATGCCCGTAATGCGTACTTTCCGTACGTTGTGGAGGAAGGAAGCAAAGAAATAGTCCGGCCGTTGCGAGAAGGGGAAAAGCTGTTTTTGGAGCTGCAGAATGCAAGTTATCAAGAGCCTATTTCACTTGAGATCCCCATCAAAATGGAGGAAGTGGAAAAAGCACGGATTGGCCTGGATATTAACGGTACGAGTCTAGACTACCTGACCGTAAAAATATTGGAAGCCGATGGAAATAACTCCGAGCGGTATAGCATCACCATTACAGGTACACATGCTAATGATGCCATTATCAAACAGTTTCATTGGTCATTGAGAGAGCAAGGCACTCAATACCTCGCGTACTCTACAAACTGGCATAACTATATCGAGGATCTGGACTGGATGGAAGACAAGAATACCCTGTTGAAGCTGGAGATTCCCACAGGCCAGGAAATTCCCGAAACCATTTGGGTAGACGCTTATTACGTCTCCAATCATTTGGTTATAGATGGGTTGGAGAGGATTCCTTTGAATTAAGGGGGAGGTTCTCTGCTTCCCTAGACTTCATGCTCAAAAGGGGTTCCGTTTTAAAGTTTTTTTACTTTAAAATGGAACCCTTTTTACTTTTTTTGAATCAAATTATTTAGCGATTTAAAGTGCAAACGGGACACGGAACCTGTCCCCGCAAACCAATTAACACTTAGGGAAACTACACCCTACAATGATCAGTAAGATAAACAACACAACAATTAATAAAAAGGTGTTACCATGGCATGGAGCATGGCAGCCATATCCATAAGCAGGGGCAGCATAATGAGGCATAGGCATAACAGGGGCCTCCATTACACCTGCTACCATTTGTGGTGCTGGAACTGGTATGTTTGGTGGTGCATTTATTCCTGCCACCATATTAGGTGGTGCATTTACGTTAGCATACATATTCTCTTTACTTCCTTTCGGTTTAGGATAACTTATACTGCATTATACTCACCTAGTCGAAAGAAGAACCTGTCAACCCAATAAATGGGTTGGTGTCACGGTTTTCATAAACCACCATCCCATTAGTTCCTCTTGACTAGACACCATTTAGTGTCGTATAATTATGACACTAAATGGTGTCTAATAAGTAAAGTGGAAGGGAGGAAGGATTTTTGAACCATGCTTACCAGGAGCGTGACGTTTATATAGCCATTGCAGATCCGACAAGACGCAAATTACTACGTCTGTTGGCAGACTCGGATGAATTGCCTCTTTACGAACTGACTCCTCATTTTGAAATGGGACGTACTGCTGTTTCGAAGCATCTTGCCATCCTCAAGGAAGCCGACTTAGTAACTAATCGTAAAATAGGCAGAGAAACAAGGTATAGACTAAATGCAGCTCCCTTAAAGGAAGTTAAGGATTGGTTATCTTTTTATGAGGAGTTCTGGAATGAAAGAGCGAGTTTACTTAAAAAAATTTTGGAGGAATAGTAAATGACGGATTTATCATTAGATTTTCAATTTAAGAGTCCCATTGATAAGGTTTGGGACGCATTGACACATTCGGACACGTTAGCCCAATGGGTCATGGAGAATAACTTCAGACCGATTGTAGGATACAAATGTCAGTTCCGAAATGAAGCAATAGGGCTGATTGTGGACAGTGAAGTACTGATAGTTAACAAGCCTCACAAACTATCCTACACATGGGTGGGGGGGCCGATAGATACTATTGTCACATGGACACTTAAACAAGAGGGGGAAACAACCCACCTGCATCTTGAACATTCAGGGTTCGAAGCGAAGAATCAAGCGTTCAATGGTGCGAAATATGGATGGGCTATGATGATTGATGAACTGAAAAACGTGTTGGAGGAAGAATAACACCAACCAACAAAATAGTAAGGGGATAGTGAAATGAGTTTCTTAAAAGATACATTCGCAATACTTAAAAAAAGTGATCTTTCATTCTTAAAAAGGTATAAAGAAACTGATGGTGTCTATACCTTTCTTTTCGAAAAAGAAAAAGATCTAACTTGGCATGCAGGGCAGCATGGTCTATTCACGATAACCCACAGGAAGATAAAAAAAGCTACACGTCCATTAACTGTCGCATCCACTCCCGCTGAGAATGTGGTGAAAATCACAACAGCAATCAGTGATAAGCCGAGCGAATTTAAAAAAGCTTTGCTGGAATTAGAAGAAGGGATGAAAATCAGGATGAATGGTCCTGTAGGATCCTTTTATCCTAATGATAACAGTCCCGCGCTCTTCATTGCAGGTGGCATTGGTATTACTCCTTTTCGAGCAATTGTAAAGCATATGGAAGCAGAAGGTAACAGAATCGAAAAACAAGTTAGGCTACTCTATCTGGATAGTGGAAAATCATATATATATAAAGATGAATTTGATAAGCAAACCTCAATGGACGTCACTTACCTTGCATCAAGGGATGAATTATATCAAGAAATGGATAAATTTATTACCTCCAACAATAATAACGCAAAATATTTTATTGCAGGTTCGAAGTCAATGGTAGAATCCATTACCAGCCATTTGAAAAGTAATGGCATCTTAAAACGTAATATTAAAAAGGATGCGTTTATGGGGATCAACTGAAGCGTGGGAAGGAAGAAGAGTGAACGGTTCTTAAAGGGGGGAATCGTAAGCTTTGCGCGAGAAAAGGCACAACTAGTGGGTCAATCTAGTTGTGCCTTTTTTTTATGAAAAAGAAGCAGAGAACCGTCCGGCGCTTCAATAGGGACAAATGCTTATACAATCTCCGCGATTCTACATATTATATGACAACCTATGAAAAGGAGGACCATGAGAATGGGATTATATATTGAAAAGAATACCTCAAGAAGATCAAGTAGCTGTTCGGCGAAAAGCATCAAAAAATCAAAGTTGGCTTGTAAGGAGAGGGATATCAGGAAACTTGCGGACTTTGAGTATTTTGTTGCGGATCCCAATATTTTTAATACAGGCAGCTTAAACCTGGATATCAATATCGAAACCATCGTAGCTGCCATCACAGGAACTAACATTGCCGAGGATTCGAAAGTGCTCCTGCAGGCAATCATGCACTTTACGACCAATAACGCACTGAACTCCACCGTTATAGTCCGGATAAGGAAATTCACCGCACCATTCATTGCATTGAACCTTGGAGAAACCATCTATGAAACAGCCGCCCTCAACCTAGAATCCCAAGCATTTGCCGCAATCAATGACCAAATCAGCGTCTTGCATGTAGACGATGACTATTCATCCTGTGAAGAACGGGTTACCTATGTATTGACCGTCCAGGTCTCGTTCACCCAACAGCAGGGAAGTTCCATCACCCTTGTAAGACCCATCACCTTTACCGGAACAGAATACAAATGACCAAGGATTAGCGGGGACGGTAAGGCAACCGTCCCTTAGCTCTTTTTTTCTGGAATAATATAAAAACAAACCGTATCTATGTCGATTTATAAACCAGCTTACTTAATCCCTATTTAAAAGGATTTGATCTTCGGTTTAATCAAACGTTTGTTTAAAATTCTTTCATAAAATGGTTTTCTACGATATTTATTGGAAGCAGAGAACCGTCCTCTGCTTCTCCCTCACCTCTAAAATGAAGAGTCAGATTTTTAATAAAATTCTAAATTCAATTTTACAAACTAGACAACTTGTGTTATTTTTTCATTATATTAGTCATATATTATTACTAAATGGTGGAGGTGATGAATTCAGGCTGAAATTTTAGATAGTTTTGCAGTATGTTTTTAGTATTTAAGATGAAAAGAGGGGGAGTACGAAGATGAGTGGTTTGGATTGGGGAGTCATTATTGCATTTTTCTTATTGATGATCGTGATTGGTTTCACCACTTACAAAAAGGTACAAGGCTCAAAGGATTATTTTGTTGCAGGAGGAAAGCTTCCTTGGTGGCTGGGTGGGATATCCCATCATGTAGGCGGTTATAGTGGGGCTGTATTTGTGGCCTATGCAGGGCTTGCCTATACGCATGGATTCAGTTTGTATGTATGGTGGGCGTTGCCGATATTCGTATCTGTAATTGTAGGCGCTTACATTATGGCGCCGCGCTGGTCGAAGCTTAGGACGAAATTGGATATTGAATCTCCGACCGAATACCTGGCGATGCGTTACAATGTGCCGACGCAGCAATTGATTGCCTGGAGCGGGGTGCTATTGAAACTGTTTGACGTCGGGGCCAAATGGGCTGCCATCGGAATTCTGCTTAACGTGTTTACAGGGGTTCCAATCATGTACGGAATCTTGTTGTCAGGATTGGTTTCCTTGGTTTATATCACGATAGGTGGTATCTGGGCCGACCTTTGGACAGACTTTGCTCAATTTGTCATTCAGGTGGTTGCCGCATTTGTCATGTTCTTTATTGTCTTGACCAAAATGGGCGGGGTCAGTTCCATTTTCGGAATCTGGGATAAGCTTCCCCCAGCGAACAGCCAGCCGTTCAATGAACCATATTCGATAGGTTATGTGTTGGTTTTCGTCTTTATTGTTTTCCTGAGCTACAACGGTGGTACCTGGAACCTTGCAGCAAGATACATCGCTTCTCCATCCGGGAAAGAAGCAAAGAAATCAGCACTATTCTCAGGTTGGCTTTATCTTCTGTTCCCATTGATTCTCTTCTTCCCGATGTGGGCAGCGCCGCTGATCCTGCCGAATCTTGAAGATCCAACCAAATCGTATGCCCTTTTGACACAGGAACTTCTGCCAGCCGGTTTAGTTGGCCTTGTAGTAGCATCACTATTCGCCGCAACCATGTCGATGACATCCTCAGACGCCAATACCATTTCATCCGTAATCACCAGAGATATACTACCAGTCATGTCCCGGAAATTCAAAGGGCTTGGTCAAAAAGCGACCCTGAAAATTGCCCGTATCACGACATTTATCTTTACATTCTCAACTCTTATTATCGCCATCTATTCGGATAATTTCGGCGGAGTACTCGGTCTATTGATTTCCTGGTTCGCAGCGCTTGTCGGACCTGTCTCCATTCCGATGCTGCTTGGACTGTTGCCTGCCTTCAAGCGAAGCGGTTCGGCTGCTGCCTTTTCATCTATCATTGCAGGCTTTATCATGTTTGCCGTCACAAAATACTGGGTGGATTGGCCGTTATACGTGGAACTTGGCACGCCGGTATTCTCCTCCGCACTTGTCTATATCGGAATGGGCTTCTTGAACAACAAAGCGGTCTCGCCGGATGTGGAGGATATGCTTGAAGCTATCAGCAAAAGTGACGAAGATCTTGCGAGTGATTCCAAAAACATCAATACAGCATTATAAATGAGGAGAATTCAATGAATGAAGTAATCAAATTTTACCGTAAGGAGATCGTGGAGAACTTCTGGCCCTTTTGGGAGAAATCCTTCGATCACAATCACGGCGGTGTTTTCACCTGCTATACAAACGACGGTTCACAGCTCGTCAGTAGGGATAAGTATACGTGGTCACAGGGGCGTTTCCTTTGGCTCTGCTCCGAGCTGTACCAACTGACTGCAGAGGGGCGATTGCCCTTCGATTCAGCAGCATTAAAGAGCATGGCGGACAAAACGTACGCCTTTTTGAAAAAGCATACATTGACCGATGAAAAACATGTCCTTTATGCAGTCACCGAGGACGGAAAGAAGCTGGAGGGGCAGGCGGATATCAGTATCTATGCCGATTGCTTCTTCGTTCTAGGGGTGAACAAATATGCAGAGGTTTTCCATGACGCCGAGGCTTTTCACCTGGCTTTATCGGTGTATGGGACGATAAATAGTAGAGTTAGGGATGGAAGGGTGAAGACAGAGCCATATCCCATTCCAGAAGGATTTTTATCGCATTCGTTACCTATGATCCTATTGAATGTGGCGCAGGAAATCGAGGAAACGGCAGGAAGGTTCTCTTTTTCCATTGAGGACCCTGATGTAAGAAAATCGGGTGAGCTGAGCCGATATATCCTGGATCAATTCATTGCTGATGATGGCAGATGCATCGAGCTGAAACGGGAAAATGGCGAAAGTGGCGGCTCCCTTTTGGAAGAGCATCTGAATCCCGGCCATACGCTCGAGGCAGTCTGGTTTCATATTCATAGTTTAAAAGAATGGAAGGAAAGCGAGCGGGAGGAGGTCCTCGGAACACTTTCCAAGGCCGCAATAAAGGCGCTTAAAAGTGGGTGGGACGAGGAATATGGCGGACTGTTGCGCTTTGTCGATAAGGATGGTGGCAAGCCATCTGGCCGGGTAGATGATGAGGAACCCTACTGTGTCCTCATCCGTGATACCTGGGACACCAAGCTCTGGTGGCCGCATTCCGAAGCGCTCTATACTTTACTGCTGCTTCATGAGCGTACCAAGGACGAGGCATTCATGGAATGGTACAGGAAAGTGGCTGACTATACGTTCCGCACTTTTCCTAATCCCGATAAACAAATCGGAGAATGGATTCAAATCAGGAGCCGCGATAGAGAGCCTTTGAATAAGGTGGTTGCGCTACCGGTGAAGGATCCTTTTCATGTGATCCGGAATTTTATTTTGATTATGAAACTGTTCAAGTGAAAGAGATGAGTGGAATGGAGATTCGGAGTAAAACGCTCGTCGTTGGAGTGATGAAGAGCATTTTGACCAAGGATTTGGAGTAAAAAGCCCGTCATAGGAGTGATGAAGAGCATTTTGACCAAGGATTTGGAGTAAAAAGCCCGTCATAGTAGTGATGAAGAGTATTTTGACCGAGGATTTGGAGTAAAAAGCCCGTCATAGGAGTGATGAAGAGCATTTTGATCGAGGATTAGGAGTAAAAAGCCCGTCATAAGTGTGATGAAGAGCATTTTGATCGAGGATTATGAGTAAAAAGCCCGTCATAGGAGTGACGAAGAGCGTTTCGATCATCAGACGGTGCTAAAAAGCTCATCATAAACGGATTGAAGCTAAAAGCCGGGGGATACTCCCGTCCCTCCCCGGCGAACCTTGCGACAACAGCGGAAATCCACGGACGGCCAACATTACCACAAATAAAAGGAGAATGCGACATGCCATTATTGCTAGGAACCCATCAAATGGATATTACCCCAACCCTGCCGGTGCAGCTGGCAGGGTTCGCCCATCGAAAAGGGAAGGCAAGGGAAGTCCATTCTCCTCTATATTTGAAAACATTCTACTTCGAAATCGAGGCACAGGCTTCCGTTATCCTCATAGGGGATGTGATCTGGTGGGATACCGAACTCGTGCAAAAGTGGAGAAGGGCCTTATCCGAAAAATTCCACATAAATCCTGAGAGAATCTGCTTTCACGCCACACACAATCATTCCGGTCCGCAAACAAGCTTTGCTTTTACTAGCCTTCTTGGTGATGCGGATCCGCACTACCTTGACTCATTGGAAGCGGTGATCATCGAAAGTGTAGGAGCTGCTAAGAATGATAAGGAGCTGGTCACTGCCACCCGCAGAAATACAAGCTGTGAAATAGGGGTGAACCGGCGTACTCCAAAGGGCGAGAAAATAGTCATGGAGCCCAATCCCGAGGCATTTGTGGATCATGCAGTTTCCATCATTTCTTTTCAAAAAGAAAACAGTGAAGTAAAGGGAATCCTGATACATTACGCGTGCCATCCGACTGCAACGGATGCCAATGTCGTCTCATCCGAGTTCCCGGGCAGGTGCTGCTCCCTTATCCAAAATCAATACGGGAATGCAGTAATCGGCTTTCTGCAGGGCTGCTCTGGTGAGGTACGGCCCGCTTTGATAAAGAAAAAAGAGTTTTATAGAGGAACTACGTCTGATATGGAAGAGCTGGGTGCAAAGCTTGCAACGTCTGTTCTTGACGCTATGAAGGAACAGGAGGGAGAGAGTCTTGAGATGACTTTTCTGGAAGCAAAGGTGATGAGTGTACCCCTTTTCTTCCAGGAGGGTTATCCTGCAGCAAGAGAGATGGAAGAGGGAGTGCTGGAAATATGGAAGGAGCATGTGAAGAAGAATTGGCCGCCGCATAGGCTTATCAAGCTGGAGCTGCAGGTTTTGCAGCTTGGAAAAGAGTTGAGCCTCGTCTGCTTCAATGGCGAGATGGTCCAGTCTTATGGGGAGTATGTGAAGGAACTGTGTCCCGGGTCGCTTGCACTTGGGTATAGCAATGGAATGATTGGGTATATCCCAACTGCCGAGCAGATCCAGAAGGGCGGCTATGAGTCGGAAGGCTTCATCTATTATTTCGGGTTGCCCGCCCCTTTTCAGGAGGGTATAGAAGTAAGGATACGACAGGCAATAAAAAATAGTTTAGTAGGTGATGGAAATGACGGTTAAAGCGATCAGTGAAGGACAGAAAGAGAAGCTGACATATTATGTTTTTGAAGATCGGGATAGCATGGGCAGGGCTGCAGCCGCGGATGTCGCAGAGCAGATTGTAAAGCTTCAAAGGGAACAGAGCGAGATCCGGATGGTATTTGCCGCAGCGCCTTCGCAGAATGAGGTCCTGCATTATCTGACACAGGACAACAGGATAGAGTGGGAGAGGATCACTGCCTTTCATATGGACGAATATATCGGACTTCATGAGGAGGCGCCACAGCTTTTCCAGAACTTTTTAAAAGAAAAGTTGTTTGAAAAAGTCCCATTCAAGCAGATTCACCTCATCAACAGTACAAATGGGGAGGAAGTGGAGCGGTACACCCGATTATTCCAGGAGAGGCCGATTGATATTGTGTGTCTTGGAATCGGGGAAAATGGCCATATTGCCTTCAATGATCCTCCGGTTGCTGATTTTCAGGATGAAGCGATCATCAAAAAGGTGGAGCTGGAGGAAGCATGCAGGCAGCAGCAAGTGAATGATGGCTGTTTCAAAGGTTTGGAAGAGGTGCCGCTATATGCGTTGACGTTAACGATCCCGGCCTTGATGTCTGCCAAATCCATGTATTGTGTTGTTCCCGGCAAGACAAAAACAGAGGCTGTCCGGGAAACCCTCCATGGTCCGATCGGTACGGCCTGTCCTGCTACCATTTTAAGGACGCATGATCATGCATTCCTGTACCTGGACGGGGATTCCTATGGAGATGAAAAGGATGAGAGATGATCGTTTTACGGTAGAAGGGATTCACTATAAGGAAAATAAGGCAGTAAGGATCGCCATTGAAGATGGCGTCATTCAATCTATCGAACCGTCCACGGGGGAGGAGCCTCAGGTTTATATTGCCCCCGGATTAGTGGATCTTCAGGTGAATGGGTATATGGGCATCGATTTTAATAGCGTGGAGCTTACCTTGGATGAGGTGAAAAAAGCGTGTCTGTTTTTGGCTGAGGAAGGCGTGACCTCTTTCTTTCCTACGATTATCACGAACTCGTTTAATAATATCACGACGCTCATTACGACCATTTCACAAGCACGGGAGCAGGATGAGCTGGTGCAGAGCATGATTCCGGGGATCCACTTGGAGGGTCCTTTCCTATCGGCGGAGGATGGTCCAAGGGGTGCCCATGACCTATGGAATATTCAGCCTCCTGACTGGGGGTTTTTCCAAACATTGAATGACTCGGTCCATGGATTGATCAAAATCATTACCTTATCCCCTGAATGGGCCAATGCTTCGGATTTTATCGAGAAAGCAGTAGCTCACAATGTTTTGGTTTCCATTGGCCACACAGCAGCCACGTCAAAACAGATCGGGGAAGCAGTAAAGGCTGGTGCAAGGCTATCGACACACCTCGGCAACGGAGCCCATGTGATGCTGCCGAGACATCCAAACTATCTATGGGATCAGCTCGCGGAGGAGTCCCTCGCCGCAACCGTCATCTGTGATGGATTCCATTTGCCGTCTTCGGTATTGAAGGTGATAGAGAAGGTGAAGGGGGACGGGATGCTGATCGTCAGTGACAGCGTGGCATTGGCCGGGCTACCCCCAGGCGATTACACAACAGCGGTTGGAGGGGGCGTGACCTTAACGGAAAAAGGAAAGCTTCACCTGAAGGATGAACCGAAGCTGCTGGCGGGCTCCGCCCAAAGCATCCTCTGGGGAGTCAACACCCTGACATCCATGGGCATCACAACCTTGGAAAAAGCAATCGACAAAGCCTCCATCCTGCCAGCAAAGCTTATGAACCTCCCGCAAAAGGACGGCCTGCAGGTAGGAGCGCAGGCAGACCTCATCTTCTACCACAAAGAAAACGGGCGCTTGGAGCTGGTCGGGACAATGAAGTTTGGGGACAGGTCCCGTGTCCCACTTTAGTGGGACGAGGGACCTGTCCCCACAAACCAATGAATGGAGTGTTGTATGATGAAGTATGCACTTGAATATTTTGAACAGATAAAGAGCTATCTGGAACAAATCATCGCGACGGAGAGTGAAGGGATCAATCAGGCTGCAAAGGCTGTGGCGGATCATATAAAGGAAGACAAGATTGTGTATGTGTATGGACCGGGAGGACATTCCAATCTTGGTTCACAGGAATTGTTCTTTCGGGCGGGGGGCTTGATGCATGTCAGTGCCATCCTTGATGAAGGGACCTTGCTTAGTGGCGGAGCCCTTCGTTCGATGGCGATTGAGCGTACTCCGGGCTATGGGAAGGTAGTCATCCAGGATTACGGTCTGGAGGCTGGCGACCTGTTGATCATTGTTAATGCATATGGGATTAACGCTGCAACCATTGATGCCGCCTTGGAAGGGAAAAGTTTGGGTGTGCAGACCATCGGGGTATCGTCGGTGAAGCATGCCAATTCGACTCCTGCGGAACATCCTGCAAGGCATCCTTCCAAAATGAATTTGCACGACATAGTGGATATCGCAATCGATTCCAAAGTCGAAGTGGGAGATGCGGTAATAGAAATGGAGAATCTCGAACAAAAGGTAGGCGCAATGTCGACCTTTGTAAATGCCTATATCCTGAATTCCATCTCGATGGAGGCTATTGCATTATTGGTCAAGCAAGACATTCAGCCCCCAATCTGGAAGAGCGGCAACTCAACTGGGGGAGATGAATGGAACCAGCAGTTTATTTCTCGTTTTAAACACAAAATCAAGAAATTATAAACCTTTGCTTGATATAATGGTAGGAAACGGCAGAAAGTAGAAATGAGGATTCAACCAATGTTGATCAAAGGACCCGGTATATTACGAGAACAAAATCAAAAGAAAATTCTATCGCTTTTACGCAAATATAAGCAAACCTCCCGAAAAGATCTCGCGAAATGGATGGGGGTAAGTAAAAATACCGTGTCCATTATCGTGGATCAGTACATAAATGAGGGCATCATCCGCGAAGTCGGAGTGAAGGACCTGCAAACAGCCGGCCGCCCAAAGATTTTAATTGAATTGAATGCAAATGCATATCAGGCAATCGGACTTGTCATCCACCATGATGGAATCGAATATGTGGTGACCAATTATTATCTGGATGTGCTGAAAAGCGGTTTTATCGAAGTGGAAGGCAAGGATATAACAGCTGTCTGTGAGGAGATAATCAGCATTGTAGGCAGCCTGCTCGAGGAGTTTTCCGATGTACTGGGTATCGGCATCGGGGTACCGGGCATTGTGAATTCACAAGCAGGAATCGTCTATGAATCTACCAATCTTCAATGGAAAAACGTAAACATATTAGATAAGTTGACTGCCTTTATTCAAATACCGCTGGTGATTCAAAATAATGTAAAAATGGCCTCGCTTTGTTCAAGTGTTTATGACGAGGACATCGCTGCCAGCAGCTTTTTCTACATAAGGATTGGTGACGGGATAGGCGGGGCGTTCATCATCGACGGGAGCATCTGGAATGGCGAAAGCTTTACATCCGGCGAGATTGGCCATATTAGCGTTGACCCCAATGGGCCTTTATGCGGCTGTGGGCAAAAGGGGTGCCTCGAAAAAATGATAAGCAGGAAGGTATTCAGCGAATGGCAGTCCACACTTAGTGTCATGTCCGAGGATGAAAGGGAGAGAGTGACAGAACTGCAGCTTCAGCATTACGGAACGCTATTGGGCATCTCCCTTATAAGCATCCTTAACCTGATTAACCCTGGGAAGATTGTGATAGACAGCCATTTCAACAAATATGAAGTATTTCAATCCTCTATCAGGGATTACCTGAATCATAATGCCTTGAAGATACCCTACTTCCAGACGCAGATCTATTTTAATGAGGAAGCTTTCTCTCAATCGGTTGGTGCGGCTACGGCGGTTATTCACCGGTTTGAGGGATAGAGGGGACAGGTTCCTTGTCCCATTGGTGATGCTTGCTTGGAGCCCCATTTAATTGTAGTGAGTTGTAACGATTAGTAGTTTTCTTGAAACACAACGGAGTGCCAATTAATTCGATGGTAACCCCATTTATTACCAATCTGTTAAAGGGAACTTTCCTGGCCTTCTACCCGTATAACCATTAAAAGCCTTTAAGGAGGATATTATGTCACTATTTACAAAACTAGTTGCAAGTGTAGGAATCGGGTCTGCCAAGGTGGATACAAAGCTGAAGAAGAATTCTTTTATGCAGGGTGAAGTGCTGGACGGGATTGTGGATATTTATGGTGGGAGTACCGATCAGAAGATTGATGCCATCAACTTAAAGCTGATGACTTTATATGGGCATGAAGGAAGCGGCCGCCTGACGAACACGGTCATACATACGCATAGGCTTAATGATCCTTTTACCATTCAATCAGGCGGAAGAAAGGAAATCCCGTTTTCCTTCCGCATTCCTTTGGATACCCCGATTACGATGCAGGACCCAAAGACCGGTAAAAACATTCCGCCTGTGTGGATTGCTACAGAGGCAGATGTGAAGAATGCGATCGATCCAAAAGACAAGGATTTCATCAACATTGAGCCTACGGAGGTCCACGAAAAAGTCCTTGACGCACTTCGGGTGCTTGGCTTGAAATTTCGCCAGATGGAAAGTCAGAGGCTGCCATTAAACCTGAAGTCGGATAAGGTATTTGGCCAACAGTACGAATTTGTCCCGACATTCGGCAAATATTTCAAAAGACTCGAAGAAATCGAGGTTTACATTTTCCAAGACGATGAGGAAACAACGGTGCTCTTTGATGTCGATAAGCTTAGGAAAAACGCCTTGTCCTCCATCGCTGACAGATTTAATTTGGACAAGAATAGAGGAAGCGTGACGTTCAAAAACGAACAGATATTACAGGACAGAAGGTCGGTTAGCGATAAGTTCGAAGAGATCATTGATAGGGTGCTGTAATAGTACGGGGGAAGCAGAGAGCCGTCCCGCTGCTTCCAAAAGACTCGTCAAATTTGGCGAGTCTTTTGTTTTATTACAGCGAAATTTCATTAATTTCTTATTCCATTAAATCTCCTTATAATTAGGCGCATCAAAAGGAAAAGGTTCTTATACTCCCAAATCCTCTCCATTTAATCTTTCGGTTGAAAAATAATGCAGTTGTAGCAAGTATTGATGGAGAACAAAATTTGCTGCCGAGATTTTCTCTACAGCATTAGAGCTATTTATTGAGTAGATCACTTTATGTGGTAATAGAGTGAATTTCGGAATCAAATTGCATTACCAGTTCCTAAATCACCATCGTTTACGCAAGTAATCCCTGAAATATCATTACAGTCAATAATCAGGTTTCTAGTAGCGGTACCGCCTGTCGCTGGTGTAACTTCATAAGATAATACAACACAGCAGCTTTTAGGTTTGAAATTTACAAATCGGAATAATGTTGGATTTGTATCCCCCCCCCAAAGCTAAAGGCCCATTGCCTTTTAGAACTATAGCAAATTGTGACAGACTATTGGTGTTACAAAATGTGGTTGTATCATTTAATTCATGAAAGAATTCACATACGCAGCCTTCGCATTTATCTCTTTTCGGCTTTTTGCAGGTGGAGTCCCCACCTGTTACACAAGCCCCACGAAACTGTTCATAATAACCCATATGATTCTCCTCCTTTCTTAAGTGATTACCTGAAAAACCAGGTAATACTAAGATATTAAAAAGAATCATTAGTGAAAGGTAATTCGCCTTTTTTTTCAAAAAATGTGTATATGCCTATTAAACTCCTTCTTCAATTTTAAAAATACCCATACAATATCATTGTCAAATTAATAAATTATAAGTGTAAGAAAATAAGACAAGAAGGGGGGAAATCAAATGCCAATTGGCAGTGAGCAACTTAGAGCGAGGTTTATACAATTAGCCAATCAAACCTCCGTGGACATTTGGATAGCTGGAGTAAATGCTGCCCAGGGGTCAACTTTTGATAATGTAGCAATTGTAGAAATAGGGAGTAATTTTATCAGAGTAACAAATCAGGCAGGCACCATCAACGCAATTGTACCAATGCTTCCTATTTCAAGCGTTGATGATGCTGCAGGTCCTGGGGCAACGCCTGTGGTAAATACGCAGTCATTACGGAGCAGACTTATCCAATTTGTAAGGCAATTTACGATTGATATTTATGTAACGGGTACACCGAACCCTGCAATAACTAACGCAACCGTTACAGAAGTCGGCTCGGATTATATACTTGTAAACGGTACTGCAGGTGGTGTAGCTTTAACTAATGTCTATTTACCACTTCAGTTATTAGCAGGATTTGACTCGAATACAGCAACAGTTAATAATCCAAACATTACTAGCACAGATTTCAGGGCTGTATTAGTTGAATTGTCTGTAAGCAATTCAAATGTCATCATTAACCTGGGAGGCAGACTTATTGCTGCACCGGTACAGATTGTAGAAGTGCAATCCAATTTTATTAGATTAAATAATACCGAACAGACTGTTGCACCAATATTCTGGATTGGAACTGTTCAAAGACTATGAAAGCAGTTTGAACTCTTTGTTTATTTAGACAACAAGGAAATATATGACAAATGGCATTCCGAGTGGGCTTCTCGTAATGCTTTTTGTTATCGTAGACTCGAAGAAATCGAGGTTTACATTTTCCAAGACGATGAGGAAACAACTGTGCTCTTTGATGTCGATAAGCTTAGGAATAACGCCCTATCTTTCATCGCTGACAGATTAAATTTGGACAAGAACAGAGGAAGCGTGACGTTCAAAAACGAACAGATCCTACAGGACAGAAGATCGGTTAGCGATAAGTTTGAGGAAAAAATTTATAGGGTGTTGTAAATAGTGCAGGGATAGCTCTTATATTCAGAGCAGTCCCCGTTTTCTTTCATATGAAGCTTGGGGAAGTTTCTCCCATAGCCCAGGAAGAAAGGTATCCTCCCGTGCTCGAATATCCTGTCCCCCATTCTTGATAATT
The DNA here is from genome assembly GCF_042800035.1 of Sutcliffiella sp. NPDC057660. Classification (NCBI taxonomy): domain Bacteria; kingdom Bacillati; phylum Bacillota; class Bacilli; order Caryophanales; family Bacillaceae; genus Sutcliffiella; species Sutcliffiella sp. NPDC057660. Next base: position 273,791 of record NZ_JBHVHV010000001.1, on the reverse strand, counting down.
CCGCACTCTCCCTCGTCCTTTACCCATACATCCTTCTACTATTTTCATAGAATGATGATGAGGGGACAGGTCACCCCGTCACCTCTACTAGATGGAGGGGAGGTGAACAAAATGAAATACTATCATTATTGTAAAGAGGATGCATATCCAAAACACCACCATAATAGATGCGATAAAGGTATCACTGTCAATGTAAACTGTGGAAGAGACGAGGACCAAGATGAAACAGCTGCCTTCCGTGCGGTAAATAATCAAGAACAGCGGATTGACGAGGTCGGGGTCTTCGATAAAGTTCTTTTCCAAACTGAGCAGTTCGATATCGGAAATATCTATAATGCGAACAACTCCACATTTGTACCACGTAAAGATGGGGTATACTATGTGGCGGGAACAGTTTCTTTTCTTCCTGATAATACAACGGAAGATTATCGGGTACGCGTGGAAATCCGTGTAAACGGTGTGAGCGTCGCAGCCGACAACGACTATTGGGGAGAAATCGACCAACCATTTTTATTTGTCAACGCCATCAATGTTTCCACCATCCTCCAGCTTGAAGCAGGTGACCTCGTAGAAGTGTTCATCACTAGCACCACACCAGGTGTAATCCAAACGAATGTTCCAGATTTCAGTACTCGTTTCGAAGCCAAACTTTAGCCAGCATTTTGCACAAGCAAAAAACATAAAGAAAAAGCCTTGCAGAAAAATCATTCGCAAGGCTTTTACTTATTCGTAAGAAATATTTCATTCACATACAAATGCTCTTTCGGATCACTGAGATCATTCTGAATATAAATACATATTTTCTTGCATGTTAGTCAGGTAAAAATGCATCTTAATCGAAAATTAATACCTCTTAGTCCTAAATCCCCATATCAGTCCATTTTTTTCTTATACTATATTTATGAAAACGCATTCATAAGGGATTTATGAAGGGGGAAAAGAAATGATTACATTCTTAACGGCCATCGCCTTGTTGATTGTCGGATACTTTACGTACGGCAAATTCGTCGAAAAAGTGTTCGGGATAAAAGAGGAGCGAGCAACACCAGCTTATGTTGATGCGGATGGTGTAGATTATGTGCCAATGAACACAAAGAAAAACTCGCTGATTCAACTATTGAATATTGCAGGAACCGGACCTGTTTTCGGACCAATTATGGGAGCGCTTTACGGCCCTGTAGCATTCATCTGGATTGTTGTCGGCTGTATTTTTGCCGGAGCAGTTCATGATTACCTGACAGGGATGATCTCCATACGTAACCGCGGCGCTCATTTACCGGAGCTTGCAACCAAGTTCCTTGGAAAAGCCATGAAGCATGTAGTAAATGCTTTTGCTGTCTTGCTGTTATTGTTGGTTGGTACTGTATTCGTATCTACACCAGCAAGCCTTCTCAACGTATTATTGGACGGAAAAGTTGCGTTGGGCATTCTTATTGCAGTTATTTTTCTATATTACATTTTGGCAACACTATTACCAGTTGATAAAATTATCGGTCGCCTTTATCCATACTTCGGGGCAGTCCTAGTAATCAGTGCTTTAGGAGTAGGAATTGGATTAGTGGTAAAAGGTGCGCCGATTCCTGAGCTTTCGTTCTCGAATTTCCATCCGGACAATTTACCGATTTTCCCACTGATATTCTTCACAATCACATGTGGGGCGCTTTCCGGATTCCATGCAACACAAACACCAATCATTTCCCGTACGACTCAAAATGAAAAGCAAGGCCGTAAAATTTTCTACGGCATGATGGTTGCTGAAGGTATCATTGCCATGATCTGGGCAGCTGCAGCCATGAGTCTATTTGATGGATATAATGGTTTAGGTGAATTACTTGCAGCGGGCGGACCTGGTGCCATCGTCAGCGAAGTTTCCACTCTTATGCTTGGTGCAGTAGGCGGAACGCTTGCAGTGCTTGGTGTAGTAGTACTTCCAATTACTTCTGGAGATACAGCTTTCAGAAGTGCACGTATGATCATTGCAGAGTATTTAAACATTGCACAAAAGAAAATTTCTAGCCGTCTATGGATCGCACTTCCACTATTTGCGATCTCCGTAGTCCTGACACAAATTGACTTTAACCTCCTTTGGAGATATTTCAGCTGGGCCAACCAAGCCACAGCCGTCATCGCACTGTTTGTAGGAGCTATGTATCTGTATATCGCAAGAAAGAACTACTGGATTTCACTAATCCCAGGAACATTCATGCTGGTCATGGTCATCACCTACATCCTGAACGCACCAATCGGATTCAGATTGCCAATGAACATCGCATGGATCGGCGGATTTATCGGGGCGGCAATCCTGGTTGCACTATTCTTCAGGCAAGCCCAGAAAGCCCGTGCCAATAACATCCCACTTGAGGTGGATGTATCGGATTATAATAAGGTGGCATAGGGGACAGGTCCCGTGTCCCGCGTGATCAAAGTAATAAGCAAAGCCGTATGGATTTCCATACGGCTTTTAATTTGTAGCCAAAAGGGGGATGCATGTGAATTTTTAGCGAAAGGTATTTTCTAGTGCGGAGTGACCTTATATACTAATGAATGCCTTTTCTATGGGTATAACACTCAAAAAGATCCATCATCGGCTTGATGAAAGCCCTTTTTGAGGTACCGACACTCAAAAAGATCCATCATCGGCTTGATGAAAGCCCTTTTTATGGTTCAGGCACTCAAAAAAGTCCATCATCGGCTTGATGAAAGCCCTTTTTAAGGTGCCGACACTCAAAAAAGTCCATCATCAGCTTTATGAAGGACCTTTCTAACCGTTTAACCCCCTGAAACGTCCATCATACTTCAATTCGCGTCTTCTCTACACAACCTACCAGGAGTCATATCTAACAACACTCCATCATTCAGTACAAATTTTGAAGCAGCGAAGCTAAAATGCTGAGAGTGGGACACGGGACCTGTCCCCATAATTCTACTTGCAATCGCTTTCAAATCCGTGTTATTCTACTTGTAAGAAATTATCCGAAACGTTTTGGAGGGAATCATGACAACGATTAAAGACATTGCCAAGGTTGCAGGTGTTTCTGTGACAACTGTTTCCCGGGCGTTGAACGGATACTCGGATGTGAGCATTAAAACAAGGCAGCGAATCATGGATGTTGCAAAGGAATTGAACTATAGCCCCAATACGGTCGCAAGAAGTCTGGTGATGAAAAAGTCCAAAACGATCGGTCTGCTCGTTTCGAACCTGAACCGGGAAGGAGTGAAGGACAATTTCACCTTTGAAGTCCTTTGCGGCATCAACCAGGCGAGTGCCGATTCGGAGTATGACCTTGTTTTGTTCAGCACCACTTCCACGAAGCAGCGGGAAAAGACATATACACAGCTTTGCCGCGAGCGCCGGGTAGACGGGGTGATCATTCAAGGCATCAGGACGGATGATCCGTACCTGGAGGAGGTCGTAGAGAGTGACATTCCATGTGTACTCATCGACATCCCGATTGAATCGAACACTGTTGGCTATGTGACGACAGATAACGTCGCAGGTGCGAAGGATGCGGTCAAACACTTAATCGACAGAGGGCACCGGAAGATAGGCATGATCAATGGCCACTCCCATGCGGATGTCAGTATCAGACGGCTGCAGGGATTTAGGGAAGCCTTATACGAACATAGTCTGGACATCCGGATGGACTGGGTCAGAACTGGCGATTTTGTGGAGGACAAAGCGGAAGATGCAACATTGGAACTGTTAAATGAGTATCCTGAAATCACCGCTTTATTTTGTGCAAGCGACCTGATGGCATTCGGCGCCATCAGGGCCATCAAAAGAATGGGAAAAAGGGTTCCCGAGGATATTGCCGTCATTGGCTATGATGATATCCTGCTCGCATCCTATGCAAGCCCGACACTATCGACAATCCGGCAGGATAAATACAGATTGGGATGGGAAGCGGCATTGCTTCTGATCGGGATGCTTGAGGGGGAGGCCACTCAGCATGCCAGAATAATAGATACCGAGTTAATCCTTAGGGAATCAAGCAAATAGAACCACAATCGACTGTGGTTTTTATCAACATGAAAATCCGAAACGTTTTGGAAAAGAAGTTTGCCGTTTTCCCAAAACGTTTCGGGTGCAGAAACATAAGTAGGAGGTTACAACATGGACTATCGAGTAATCAAAGAAAACGACTTATTCCTGCTCACGGACACAAGCGGGAACATTCCGGAAAACCATCCATACGGCTTGGGCCTATATACGAAGGACACGCGATTCCTGAGCAAACTGGACCTGAAGATAAACGGGGAAGAGCCGATTCTGCTCCACTCCGATGCGGCTGAAAACTACAAAGCTACCATCATGCTCACAAACCCGCACATGGAAAAGGAGGGCGAACTCATTCTGTGGCGCGAATCAGTAGAAATCAAGCGCAGCCGATTTATCCATGATGACGTCCTCTATGAAACAATTACAGTTAAAAACTACTATCCGAAGGAAATCGAATTTGATATCAGCGTCCACCTCGATGTAGATTTTGCAGATATGTTCATCGTGCGCGGCTTCCAGAACGGGGATATTGGGGAAAGAAAGGGACAGACGATCGACGGCCAATCACTGACTTTCCATTATGAAGGTGCTGACGACCTCACGCGCCGCACTTATGTGACATGGGATAAGGAAGCGCAGAAGATTCATGAGCACGGAGAAATCGTTTTTCCGTTCCAGCTTGCCCATGAAGAGGAGCAAAGGGTCACCTTCATGATCCAGCCGCAGCATGGAGAAGAGCAGCCGCCGATCCTGCCAGCCGAGGAAGCGCTGGCTAAACTGGAAAACTCCTATAAGGAATGGGACACGACCATCACCAAAATCAGTACTGACCACAAACCGCTGCAACGTTTGGTAAACAGAGGCCTCGGCGATCTGCGGGTCCTTTTGACAGATGTCGGCCATGGGTCATTCCCTGTCGCAGGATTACCGTGGTTCGGTGTTCCTTTTGGCCGGGACAGCCTGATTGCTGCCCTGCAGATGCTGGCTTTCCAGCCGGACGTCGCAAAAGGGACGCTCTATACGATGGCAAGCAACCAAGGAACAAAAGTGGACCCGTGGCGCGATGAACAGCCAGGCAAAATCATGCATGAGATGCGCTTTGGCGAGCTTTCGACTACCGGACAGATTCCGTTCACTCCATACTACGGGACAATCGATGCGACTCCGCTGTTTCTAGTGCTCCTGACGGAATATGTAAAATGGACCGGTGATACAAACATCGTGAAAGACCTGGAGCCGAACATCGAAGCGGCCCTCACCTGGATCGACCAATACGGGGACAGAGATGGCGACCTATTCGTCGAGTACCACCAGGAAGCAAGCAAGGGCATCGCCAATCAGGGATGGAAGGATTCCGGCGACTCGATTGTTCACCGAAATGGCGAATATGCGACAACACCGATCGCACTTTCCGAGGTTCAGGGCTATGTGTACCAGGCCAAAAAAGGCATCGCTTCCATTTATGAAAAGCTCGGAAAACAAGAGGAAGCTGCAAGACTGCTGGAAGACATTCAGCGCCTCAAGGAAAAATTCGACGAAGAATTCTGGATGGACGACGTCAATTTCTATGCAATTGCACTTGACCGCGACAAGAAGCAGGTCGGCACGATCACGTCCAATCCGGGTCATCTCCTGTTTTCTGAAATGCTGGATCAGGATAAAGCCGAAGCGGTCATGGAAACACTATTATCATCCGCGATGTTCTCCGGCTATGGCATCCGCACGATGGGCAAGGGAGAAGCAGGCTATAACCCGATGAGTTATCATGACGGCAGCATCTGGCCGCATGACAACAGCATGATTCTGCTTGGTATGAGCAAGCTGCAGCATCAGCATAAAGCGAACACAGTCATCCAAGGGCTGATGGATGCGGCGGCAAACTTCGAATACGACCGCTTGCCTGAGCTGTTCTGCGGCTATGAAAAATCGCTTGGCAAAACGGTGAAATATCCGGTTGCCTGCTCACCACAGGCCTGGGCTGCGGGCACACCGCTTGTATTTGTCCAAACGATACTTGGCCTGTTCCCGGACGCACTGAATGGCACGATCCAGCTTGGACCGGTACTGCCGGACGGCATGAACACCCTTGAGGTGAGCGGGATGAAAATCGCATCAGGCATACTTTCCCTGCAAGTTGCGAAAAATGCGCAAGGGCATGCTGAGGTCGAAATCACGGAAAACACAACTGGACTGGAAGTTATTGGATAACGGCTTTAAAGAGAAGAAATTTCTCTTGAAGATATAAACATAACAAAGGAAGAGGGGTTAGAAAATGAAAACGAAAAAATGGTTGGCAACATTTGGGGTAATGTCGATGCTGTTTGGAGGAGTTTTGGCTGGCTGCGGTGGAAGTGACAGCTCATCTGATGGGGAAGGATCCGGCGATCAGGTGGAAATCACACTAGCTGGCTGGGGAGGTAACCCTTCCGAGACAAAATTGCTGAGGGAAGCACTGGATTCCTTTGAAGAAAAACACCCGAACATCAAAGTGAAGCATGAAGTCATCTCGGACCAATATATGGACGTCATCAAAACGCGCCTAATTGGAAATGAAGCACCGGATGTCTTCTATCTGGATGCTTTTGAAGCACCGGCATTGATCGAAACAGGCGTGCTCGAGCCGCTCGATGACTATGTGACAGATGAATTTGATGTTGATGATTTTGAAAAGCCATTATTGGAAGCTTTTCAAAAGGACGGAAAAACATACGGCTTCCCGAAAGACTATTCGACCTTAGCGTTATTTTACAATAAAAAGATGTTTGAAGAGGCTGGAGTAGAGGTTCCAACAACTTGGGAGGAAATGCGTGAAGCCTCCAAGGCGCTGACAAAAGACGGTGTAGTCGGCCTTGGGGTAGCACCTGAATTGGCACGCATGTATTACATTGCCGAATCATTGGGCGGAGAAGTAGTGAAGGATGATAAAGCCAATTTTGCAGATAAAAAGGTCGTGGAGGCGCTTCAGCCGATCATCGACCAGCGGAATGTCGACAAAACGGCAGCTCAACCATCTGATGTAGGTGCAAACTGGGGCGGCGAAATGTTCGGACAGGAAAAAGCGGCAATGGTCATCGAAGGAAACTGGGCCATTCCATTCCTGGAGGACACCTTCCCGAGCGTAGAGTACGGCACAGCGGAAATCCCGACTATCAACGGAGAAAAAGGGACGATGGCCTACACGGTATCCTATGTCATGAATGCAGCATCTGAAAAGAAGGAAGCATCATGGGAGCTGATCGAGTACTTGACGGGTCCTGAAGGCATGGAAATCTGGACATCCAAAGGCTATGCCCTTCCAACACGTAAGTCCGTTGCAGAAAAATTGGGCTTTGACCAGGACGAATACCGTGCGCCACTTGTTGCCGGAGCATCCTATGCAACAGTTTGGGCCAATGGCGTAAACCTGCCGACGATCATGAATAACTTCAACAACCAATTTGTTTCTGTCTTCTTGGGTCAGAAGCAGCTGGAAAAGGCGTTAAAAGAAGCGGAAGAACAGGCAAACAAGGAAATCGGTGAATAAAAGAAAATAGGAGTTTCCTGGCTCATCAAGGTGGGCCAGGATGCTCCATTCATGTAAAAACAGATGCATTCTTTGTGCAGAAGAAACGCTCTTCTGCAGAAAGAGTCCATCTATCTGTTTGGAACTCGGGAGGCGAAAAGGAGTGAATAACATGAAGAAAAAACGAACCTATTCCAAAAGAACAATAAGGGAAGCTACCCAAGGCTATACCTTTATGGCACCCGCTATCTTCGTACTGGCATTATTCATTATTGGTCCTATTTTATATGCTTTCTTCCTATCTTTTCACAAAGTGCAGCTCTTGGGGAATGCAACCTTTGATTTCGTGAAATTCGCCAATTTCACCAATATTGCGGATGATCAACGGGCATTGAGGGCGTTATGGAACACTTTTAAATATGTCATCATCGTTGTTCCGATTCAAACCTTGCTGGCACTCATACTTGCTGCCACGCTGAATGCCGGGCTTAAGGGTCAGAGCTTTTTCCGGATTGTCTATTTCCTTCCGACCTTGACCTCGTCAGCCGTCCTGACCCTGATTTTCATGTGGATGTACAACCAGAATGGCCTTATCAATAAAATTCTTTCCTTTATCGGACTGCCGACCTACAACTGGATGGGGGATCCGAGTGTGGCCTTGATCGCCATCATGATCATGAATATCTGGGCAACCGCCCCATTCTTTATGGTCATCTATTTGGCAGCCTTGCAGGATATACCGGAGTCATTATACGAGGCAGCAGAGTTGGATGGAGCCAATGCCTTTAAAAAATTCCTGTATATCACAGTTCCGAACCTGCGACCTGTTACATCCTTTGTCGTTATCATGGGACTGATCGGTACGTTCCAGTTGTTTGACCAATCTTTCATTTTCTCAGGTGGATCGGGTGGACCGGACAATTCCACTTTGACCGTCGTACTATTAATCTATCAATATGCCTTCAAAAGCTTGGGAACCATGGGATATGCAGCAGCAATTGCCGTCATGCTCTCCTTGGTCATTTTGATCGCGACCTTGCTGCAGCGCAAATTTTCGAAGGAAGAATCACTTTACTAAGGAGGAGAACCAATGAAAAAGAAAAGAAATGCTGGCAAAACCCTGCTATATGGCATACTCGGACTCTACGCCGTCATTACGCTGATCCCTTTTTTATGGGCAGTATCCTCCTCCTTCAAAACACTGGAGGAAATCGTAAGCGGCACGATCAATTTCATCCCAAGAAATTTCACGCTCGACAACTATAAAGAAATCTTCCTGCAGCAGGAGCTTTTTCCTAGATGGTTATTGAACAGTCTGATCATTGCCGTGGTCGGGACCGCGTTAAACCTGCTTTTCAACTCCATGGCAGGCTATGCACTGGCAAGACTCAGCTTTCCGGGAAGAAAGAGCTTGTTCATCATCATCCTTGCCGTGCTGATGATCCCTGCCCAGGTAACGATGATTCCTAACTACTTGATTCTAAGGGAGCTCGACTGGCTGAACTCCTATCAGGGGATGATCGTACCGGCGATGATCAACGCCACCTTCATCTTCATGATGCGCCAGTTTTTCATTAACTTCCCGAAAGAACTCGAAGAAGCTGCGGAAATGGACGGCCTCTCGCGCTTCGGAACCTTTTTCAAAATCGTGCTGCCATTGGCAAAACCGGCCCTGGCAGCACAGGCAATCTTTGTATTCATGGGCTTCTGGAACGATTTCATGAGACCGCTGATCATCCTTTCCGACCCGGCCATGTTCACCCTGCCGCTCGGACTCAACACCTTCAAAGGACAGTTCATCAGCTACTGGAACTACATCATGGCCGCCTCCATGGTATTCACCCTGCCAGTGCTGATCATTTACGGATTTTTTAATCGATACTTTATAAAGGGTATTTCGTTTACGGGTGGGAAGTAGGGCTGGGCTGGTAGGGACACAGGTCCCTTGTCCCTTTAGTGATTCTCACTTGCAAACTCAGTATCTGGCTAGTGATCATACGTGCAAAACCCTCATGGAAAAGAAGACTACGCTTTTCATGGGGGTTTTTAAGGATATGACAACAGGTGGAGACAGGTATTGCCGGATTAATGCCATAGTGATACTAGCAGACAAGAATAAGTACGTTTACAATAACGGTAAAATGTTGATTAATGAAAAAGAATTTGATCCAAAAACAGCTTCCAGCGCGAACCAGGCATCCCAGCAAGATGTGAAATGACAGGGGAGGTTTGGAGGAAGCATCCTGAGGAAGAAAAGAAAAAGGTAGCTTCAGAATTAAGCAGGATCCTTAAAGAGGAAGGGTCAAGCGCCAATCTATCCCCACAGGCATTATACAGACTGATTGAAAAAGAGTTAGATGTTGAAGAGATCAGGAAACGAGCTATCTATCCTTTGTTTAAATCGAAAATAGATTAATATATTGGAAAGGAGCACATGCGAATACGGATTGTGCTCTTTTCCGGTTTTGTATGGTTTAATGATTATTGGATTTAACAACCACTATATTTTTTGTATAATAGGGTAGCAATCTTGAGGACAGAGAAGGAGCGTGTGAAGTTGAACTCTGAAGCAATCCCTATGTCAGAGAGGAAAAAAATGATACTTTTTTCCTTGTTTTTGTTTGTTATAAATAAAATTGTCATTCTTATCCCGGCGGTGTATGTACATCGAGAGATACTTGAGGAATCTACTCTTTTTTCTTCAATAAAATTTTTGTTCTTCGATAATTTTTCCAAGTGGGACTCCGGTTGGTATTTAAGTATAGTAGAAGAAGGATATTCCCTTAAGGGGACAGCCTTTTTTCCACTATACCCTATCACTATTAAGTTATTGAGTTATGTTACGAACGACCCGTTGATGTCTGGAATTATTATCTCGAATATCTGCTTTCTTTTACTCATTTTCTTCTTTATGAAATTGGTGAGAGTGGATTATTCTTTAAAGGAAACCTATAAAATTACCCTATTGTTATCATTCTTTCCGACATCTTTTTATTTTTCAGCTTTGTATACGGAATCAATGTTTATGCTTTTTGTTATCTTGTTTTTATATTTTTTACGATTACAGAAATGGGGGCTTGCTTCTTTATTCGGAATGTTTGCAGGAGGTACACGCAATACAGGGGTATTATTAGCCATACCGTTTGCTATAGAGTATTTAAGTAATCACTTCAAATTGAAAAATGGTATGAAACTGAATAAAAGATTCTGGGGTATTCTAAAAGGAGCCTACATCCCGCTTTTTGCTTTTATATATATGGGATATTTATGGTTGGAATTTGGAGATCCCTTTTCCTTCTCTGCTGTACAAAGCGAATATGGAAGAGGATTTATGGCTCCTTGGAACACGCTTATTGACGGATTCCAATATCACTTACAAAGTATAGGTAAACTTTTATCAGGAGATTTTATATACCTGGATATCTACAATGTTTTGGAACTTTTTTTTGTAACACTTATACTTGTGACTACCATCTTATCATATGGGAAAATACGACTATCATTTTGGATAATCATCTTGTATTCAATATTGATTCCATTGACAGCTCCCGCTTATGAGAATGTGAAGGATTATTTTGTTAGCATATCCAGATACGCCTTGGTCATTGTACCATTCTATTACGCCTTATATGAAGTGTTTAAGCGCAGAATCTTTTACATCAGTCTACTCACTTCCTTTATTATATTGCTCATGGTATTGGTATATTTCTGGTCATTGAATTATTGGGTTGCCTAAAGGAAGATGGTTGCCAATATTTATCTCAGAAGATTACCATGGATTATGGAGTTATGCTACTATAATCAATAATAGGAAAAATTTAGATTTAGGAGTTGAATAGCATTATGGCAATAATGATTACTGGTGGAGCAGGGTATATAGGCTCACATACCGTACAATATTTTTTAGATAAAAAAGAAGAAATTATAGTGGTGGATAATCTGCAAAGCGGGCATCGGGCAGCTGTGGATATAGAACATTTTTACCAAGTTGACCTAAGAGATAAGCAGGAGTTGGATGAGGTTTTCAAAAAGCATGACATCGAAGCGGTCATTCATTTTGCTGCGAATTCCCTTGTGGGTGAAAGCATGGAGAATCCGTATATTTATTATGATAATAATGTGTACGGCATGATGTGCCTGCTCGATGTGATGAAGCAGAATAGCGTCGGGAAGATTGTCTTCTCCTCAACGGCTGCGACATATGGAGAGCCGAAGAACATTCCGATTCAGGAAGAGGACGAGACAAAACCTACGAACACATATGGCGAAACGAAGCTTGCCATGGAAAAGATGATGAAATGGTTCGAGCAGGGCTATGGCATGAAATATGTTTCATTGCGTTATTTCAACGCTGCCGGTGCCCATGAAAGCGTGGATATTGGTGAGGACCATGATCCCGAAACGCACCTTATCCCACTTGTTTTACAGGTTCCACTAGGAAAGCGGGACAAAATCTATATGTTCGGGGATGACTACCCTACCGAGGATGGAACTTGTATCCGTGACTACATCCATGTCATGGACCTTGCATCCGCCCATTATAAGGCGCTGGAATATTTACGCATGGAGAACAAAAGTGATATTTTCAACCTCGGGAATGGGAACGGCTACTCCGTTAGAGAAGTAATCGAAGTGGCAAGAAGAATCACCGAGCATCCGATTCCTGCTGAGATTAAGGAAAGAAGAGAGGGCGACCCTGCTGTCCTGATCGCTTCCTCCTCGAAAGCGCATAATGTCCTGGGGTGGGAACCGAAATACAGTTCACTTGAGAAAATCATTAAGGATGCCTGGAACTGGCATCGTTATAACCCGGATGGATATAATGTCTCTAAATAAAAAAATAAGGCTGTCGAAGGATATAAAATCCTATCGACAGCCTTTTTAACCTTGTATTGTCTGTTCCTTTTTACCTATAAACTTCTGGAAAACGTTCACCGTCATATACACCCCATGTCCCGATAGTATAAACAAAGCAGGCATCATATCAAACCGGTACCTTGTCTGGATTTCTATCAGAATATGCACCGCTGCGTAACCCAATATCAAAATGAGGAAAAGCAGATGATGGTAGCGATCCTTCATCTTGAAATATCCTATTACCGCGATAATTGCATATATAGCTAATGCTAGGAACATCACTCTCTCTGCTGTATAGAGAAACAGCGCAAATTCCGGAGTATGATCGAGGCCAAACAGACTCCAAAACACCGTGCTGTCCTTTGCTCCCCACATAATCGTAAATTTATCCACTAAGAGCTCATAGACCTTTTCCTTATCTGCAAGCCGCTCTGTAATAAGCTCTTTAGCCTTCTCGTTTCGCTCATCCCATAGGCTGAACTGATCGAGATACTTCTGATCCACAGGAGAATAATGCCCCTTCGTTTCATGATTAAAACCAATTACAAATTTCCAAAGAGAATCTTTATTGGCCATGGAATGGTCCGTTATTCCGAGTCCCGTGATGGAAAAGCTGACAAGTTGCTGAATCAGGACATACATGATAATGATTCCTGCAACCTTTCTGCCCGAAGCAACGATTTTTCTCCAATCGAAGCCCAACATATACAGAAATACAAAATACACCCCAATAGCCAACAAGGAAAAGCTTCCTAAAGGCCTCGCGATATTGCCCAAGCCAATTAAAGAACCAATCGCGATCCAGTGATATTTTTTCTCCAATCCGCCACTTATCACCAAATAAAACGCAAGAAAGAATAAAAATGTGGACAAGTGCTGGTTGGTTAGAACAGAACTCATAATAACACTGGGAACATAGAAGGCATAAAACAGTGCAGCTATCCGGCCAGCCATTTCATTGAAAAGCCTCGTTCCTGATAGATAAACCAGAAGACATATACCCACACTGTATAGAATGTTCAATAATTTAAGTGCCCTGGGCGTTTCTCCGAAAAGGCTGACGATGATCGCTTCATAGGAAGTGAATCCAAGCTGATACGTCCACTTTTGAAAATAAAAATCTTCCGTAAAGGAATAATCTCCACGTGAAATATTTACAGCCCCATCAAACATAAACAAAAAATCTGATGCTAGTGGTGTCTTCATAAAGTAGGCCCAGCCAAGTCTTAGCAAAAGAGAAATACCAATCAGAACAAAAAGAAACTTCCTTTTTGATAGATACTTTGTCATAATAAAAGAAAAAAGGGGCAGAAATCCACATAAAACCACTACCCAGAAGGCTATCTTCTTTGCAGAAAACTCGCTATCAGGCAGTTGAACCTGAACATAGGTCGCAACCAGAAACAAGGTGAAACAAACCAATGCAATAATATTGAGTCCATATGAAAAGAACCGAGTGGAAAAAATATTCCTCATAATTTACCCCTACTAACTACTTGAATGTCCAAAGCTTATTGCCGACAAAATTCATCACAAACGTAATCCCTGTCACAAACACCTGTGAAAGGATCTTATGGAAGCCAAAAGTGGTAACAGCCACATAAAGTAGGATACTATGCACCACAACTGTCATCAAATTGACAATGATGAACTTTGCCAGATGTGTGGGATTCTGTTCTTTTTGCTTAAATACAAAATGTTTGTTCAAAAAATAGCTGTTGATCATCCCGACCCCATAACCCACTACATTAGCCAGTAGATAAGGGACGCCGACCAGGACAAGCAAAGTATATACGGCAAAATTAATTCCCGTATTTAAAACTCCAACTAATCCGAACAAAACAATTTCTTTCTTTAACAGGTTGAACATCATCCAATTAATCCTTTTTTTGTCCGTTTACAACGTGCTTATCAATAAAATATCTTGGACGTTGTTTCGTTTCTTTATAGATTTTCCCAATGTATTCCCCTATCAATCCAATACTCATCAACTGTATTCCACCAATGAACCACACGGATAAGATAATCGAGGTCCAACCGGAAACCGTATTGCCGCTAAGCTTACTGATCACTGCGTAAAGTGCCGCCAATACACTCAAGAAAGCAAATATTATTCCGGTAGTAGTCACTAATCGAATAGGAGTGACACTGAAAGAGGTAATCCCATCCATCGAAAACGCCAGCATCTTCTTCAAAGGATATTTGGACTCCCCAGCCATTCTTTCCAGGCGGTGATAATAGACTTTTGCAGATTTGAACCCGACCAATGGAACTAGCCCTCGCAAGAAAAGATTCACTTCTTTGAATTGCTGCAAATTCTTCATTGCTCGATTACTCATTAGCCTGAAATCCGCATGGTCATCGACAATATTAACACCCATTTTGATCATCATCTGGTAAAAGGCTTTCGCAGTCTGACGTTTGAAAATGGTATCCTTTGTTCTGCTCTTACGAACTCCGTAGACAATATCGTAGCCGTCCCAATATTTCAAGATGAAATCACGGATGACATTGTGGTCGTCCTGAAGGTCTGCGTCAATCGATACAGAACAATCGCATTTGTCGATCACGCTCATCAACCCAGCCCACAAGGCATTTTGATGACCTGCGTTCTTCGCCAGCTTCAGCCCTTGCACGAAAGGATTCATTTCACTTTCTTTATTAATCATTTCCCATGTATTGTCTTTGCTTCCATCATCCACAAAGAGCAGATAGCTTTCATCGGATATCAATCTTTCACCCATAAGATCCTGGAGAAGCCTGTTCAATTGCTTCATTGTTTCTGTTAGTACTTCTTCCTCATTATAACAAGGTATAACGATAGATAAGACTGGTAGTTTGTTCATTTCTCTTAAACTCCTTCTATATATAGCCGTATAAGCAAGTAATAAAATGGTTAGTGTTGTAATAAAAAGGATTCCACTATATGTAAAAATTATGAATAATATTGCAAACACTAAAAAAGAACCAATGCCTATTTTATCACAAGAATATCAAATTGGAAGATGAAATTGATGGTTGTAACTACAATGGGGACATGTCCCGTGTCCCGCTGAGTTCCATACTTAAAAAGGGGTAAGGGGGGAAGGGTAAAATAGAAGTGGATTTCAAGGGAAAAGAGCCCGACTGGTAAACGAAAAGTTGCCTATCGGGCACTATGTTGTTCTGCAATACAGCTTCTTCATTAGGGAGATGGTAACAAACTATGTAAAGGATCTGACACCTAGGAAAAAGAGTCAAACAGCAAAGCACTGATCAGCATAATGGTGAACATCAGCAACATAAACAATAGAAAGAATAATAAACACGCACCTGTTGTTCCAAGGGCGTAATAGAGTCGTATTTTATGTGGGTTTTTCGGTAGCATCACCCAAAAGAGGAGGTAGCTCACCACAAAATACGGAACCAGAAACGAACCGAGGGCGGTGTGCTTTAAGAAAGCCATAAGAAAATCAGGTATTTCAATAAAAAAAACCATTAGGATGCCAGAGATAAAAAAGTTGCTGATCCAGCGGCCCCATTTTACGTGTCTCATCCACTGCATGTAAGATCCCCCTTTTTCTTTATGATACCAAAACGAAGGATGAATGGTTCGTTTTGGAATGTTTTTAATAAACGAAAACAGCCTTACAGAAGAAATCTGTAAGGCTATTGACATTTTTTCAGTGGGACAAGGGAACTGATCCCTACTCCTCCAATCTCCTCTTTGTCATCTTCCTCCTTGGCTTCGGACTCAACCAAAATGCATAGCGGTGATTCGAACAGAAGCGGGTCTGTACGATGGATGCTTTTTTCATTTGTTCACGAATGGTTGCTGCAGATACGTCGAGCTCTATTTCTTTGTAGTTCTGGAAGGTTATTTTGCACTTGGCAGGTGTGATGGGAGTAACTTGAAGGACATGATGTAGGAATATCCAGCAGCAGATATGCTGATCTGGTGAATGTGTAGGAATCGCGATGATTCCTTCCACTTGGTTAACAAGTAACGGTGTCTTTTGTATGTAGTTGGTTGCCATAATCGTAGCTGTTCGCCTCCCTTCGGCGGTACAGCCTTCATTCAAGCATGCATGATTCAATAAATCCTTGGAAGATTCGCTCGTAATGAAATCCCCTTCCAGATCGAGAATTTTCGTCTGATGCTGAGGGTGCGCAAAAAACATCAACGCCATCGTCGTCTCACTTACTTCGTAATCTTCCACAATTAATACCATCAAAACACTCCTTTTAAAACGCAATTTTATTTAGGTATATCTACCTATAATTACATTATAATCCATAATTAGACATAAAAGTATAATTTTTAACAAAAAATTTAGAATTTTTGATAATAATAGGTTTAAATGGTGGGTAAGTGGGTACGAGAGACATATTCGTTGGTTTTAAATGTATTAAAAGAGATAGCATTCTTCTATTAAAATTTTTACCTCTACCATATGGAATCTATGAACACTTTTGTCCAACGAACATAATATGGTCATATAAATAGTTTATTAAAAATAGCCAGGGACTTCATCGCAGAACTTCTTACCCAGCTCTCCCATGGGAGTTATCTCTAAAATACACCATCCCTAAGATACAAGATACGTTAGAAGGGACTATGGGACAGGTTCCTTGGGACATCACAAAGCCGCATGGATAAGCTGAATACGCTTGTTCATGCGGTTTTCTTTGGGCACAGGTCCCTTGTCCCGTTAATTCCATTTTAAAGTAAATAATTAGAAGAATTTGTCGATATAGATAGTATAATAGTCTTAGGGGGGCTAGGAAGAATGACATTAGCGATTGGGATAGATTTAGGGACAAGCAATTCCGCTGCGGCGGTTTATAGAAGAGGCAAGGTGGAGACGATTCCGATAGAGGGGAGAAAGATCCTGCCATCGGTGGTTTCGTACCGAGATAATGGACAGGTGATGGTCGGGAATACTGCGAAATCCAGGCTTTATATCGACCCGGAAAATAGCGTCGCATCATCGAAACGTTTCATCGGCGATCCATCTAAAACTTACAGCATCAGGGGGCAACTCCTATCACCGGTGGTTGTGGCAAAGGAAATACTGGAGAAGATCCGCACCGAAGCAAGTAAATACTTAGGCGAAGAAATAAGGGACGCAGTCATTACCATCCCGGCCTATTTTACCGAGGAACAGCGAAAAGCGACCAGGGAAGCGGGCGAGCTGGCAGGTTTCAATGTACTGCGTTTATTGCCGGAACCGACTGCAGCTGCTATCGCGTACGGACTTGATAAGGAAAGAGACCAGACCATCGCTGTGTACGACCTTGGCGGAGGTACCTTTGATGTTTCAATCCTGAAGGTCGAGAACAACAATTTCCGCGTACTGGCGGTAGATGGGGATTCAATGCTCGGAGGAGACGACTTCGATGACAAAATTGTCGAATTCATTTTAAAGCAGACAAGCATTCCGTTACGAAGTGAACAGGGCGTGGCTGGCTCGATTGCCAAGCAGCAGCTGAAGGAAGCAGCAGAGCAGGCGAAAATGGAGCTGTCGGAAAGCGGCATCGCAGACATTTCCATCCCGGATTTCCTTGGCAACCATATTGATGAAGAAATCACAGTTGATACATATAACAGATTAATAGATCCATTGATTGCAAGAACGATAGAAAAAACACAACAGGTAATCGCGTCGGCCGGTCTCACCAAAAGGGACATCAGCCGCATCATCCTGGTGGGCGGATCGACCAGGACCACGGCAATTCGTGAAATTGTGACAAAAACGATCAAGCAGCCGTTCATAGCGGACAACGTCGATGAAATTGTTGCGCAGGGAGCTGCTATCTTGGCCGCCAATCTCAGTGCGCCGGATATCGACGATGCACCGATTCCAATTGAGGTACAGGACGTGACCGCCCACTCGTTCGGCATCGACATGTACATCGACAACAAGTATGTCATCGAGCATCTGATCAGCAAAAACACGACCCTGCCATGCAAGGGGGGCATCATCGGCGAAACTCTGCACAAATACCAGTCCGACATCGCCATTCAGATCTATCGTACTGAAAGCAAGGTACCGGTAGATGACCATAAAATCGGCGGATTGGAGATTCCAATCACCGTCAGTGCGAACCCTGTCCAAGCGGTGGCACTATTTGAAATGGACGAAAACGGGATACTGACGTTCTCAACAGGGGAACTGAAGCAAAGATGCCGACTATACGATGACTTCTTGAGAAACCAGAAGCTGAACATACATATGTTGGAAGACATGGTCTACAGCGGTGAAATCAAACTTAAATCTATTAAAATAGACACTACTAAATAGGGGGAAAACATAATGGCAATCATGGAAAAGAACAGCCCATATATTCTTGGGATCGACCTCGGGACATCAAACTCTGCAGTGGCCATCTACCGTAAAGGGAAAAGCGAACTGATCAAGCTTGGCAAGGAAACGACGATACCGTCCGTTGTCAGCTTCCGTTCGGAGGAAGAGGTGCAGGTAGGCGATAACGCAAAGAAACGAGTACTGATTGATCCGGAAAACACCGTTTCCTTTATTAAAAGGGAAATGGGAACCGAGTGGGAAAGGGAATTCTTCGGAAAAAGCTACCGCCCGCAGGATGTATCAGCAGAGATTCTTGCGAAAATGAAGGAATTTGTCGAAAACCAGCAGGACATCGAACTGAACGGTACACCGAAATACGCAGTTATCTGCGTCCCGGCAAATTTTGATGATAACAAAAAAAGAGCGACCCGTGAGGCGGCCGAGCTTGCAGGCCTGGACCCAATCTATCTATTGGAGGAGCCAGTTGCTGCAGCCATCGCGTATGCATCTGAGATTGGCCGCAATCAGACTATCTTAATCTATGACCTAGGTGGCGGAACCTTCGACGTTTCCATCCTGAAAGTAGATACGGTCGATGAGAACGAACCGGCTAAATACTCGGTTCTTGCAAAAGAAGGGAATCCGAACCTTGGAGGATATGATGTTGATAAACTATTGATGGACCTTGTCTCCAAAGACTTCAAGCTTTCCTCCGAAGTGGACTTGCTTGATCTTGAAGCCGATCAGGGCATTTCAATCAGTGAGCTGTTAAAAGCACAAGAAGCGGTACGGGAAGCAAGTGAGCAGGCGAAAAAGGAACTTTCCGAAATGGAAGTAGTCAATATTGAAATTCCTAATGTCATCAAAGATGAGTTCGGTAAAGTCCATAATATCGATTTTGAGATTACCCGCACTCAATTCGAAGAGCTGATCAAGGAATTGGTTGACGATACGATGACAACTGTTCAGACGGCCTTAACAAACGCAGATATGACAATTCAGGATATCTCTCGTATCATCCTTGTCGGCGGATCCACCCGTATCCCATTGGTGAAACAGGAAATCAAGAACTTCTTCAACAAAGAGCCTTTCTCCAACATCAACCCGGACACGGTAGTTGCACAAGGAGCAGCCATCTTTGGTGCGAGCCTTGGTGTTCCGACCGACAAAGTGGTCGACACGAACGAGGCCTCTGTAGAGGATCAGCTTGATACAAAAATTGAAATGAACAATATTGTGACACATCACCTTGGGATCGAAGTGCGCGGTGGCCGTTTTAACGGCGTCATTGAAAAAGGGCTGGAGCTGACAGAGGAGAATCCGACTGTTACGAACGAAAAGCTATACAGCAACCCGGAGGACAACATGACCTCCATGCGCATCACTGTGTTCCAGACACCGGAACTGGTCGAGTATGTATCGGACGAAAATTGTGTCTGCATCGGTGAGTTCTTCCTGAGCGGCATTCCGGAGGCGCCAAAAGGCACACACCGCATCAACGTGAAATTCGAAGTGAACCAGCAGAACGAAGTAATCGTAACGGCGACACTACAAGGCGATGAAGGTGTAACAAGCCAGATCACCATCCGCAGAGACTAGGAGCAGACATTATGGACCAACAAAAAGTAGATATTTTAGATGTAGGATATAAGCATTATTTTGATAAGGTGCAGGATTGGAACGTCACGCTGCAATCCTTGTCTGAAAATGTGGAGGCACTTTCCTCTAGCTTCCAGGTGAAATATGAGGCTATCAGCATTGACGCCTCGTTGCCGACTGGGCTGATAGAAGCTCTGGAAAACCGTCTCGAAGGTATTCGCCTTTCTGTCAAAACGGCGAGCCGATTGCAGAGGAAGCTTAATTTTCAGGCAGTTGAACTGGGGAAATATGAAGAGTATGTGGTAATGGATGAATCCGATCAGGTCATTGAAGAAGGCGAAGTTGCGCCGGAACAAGTGGAGCAAGCCACCCTGTTAAGCAAAGAGGTGCTTGAACGCAACGAAGAAATCGTCGAGAGCTTGATGAAGGACCTTGAAGCGTTGGAAAAGAAATTCTCCACTTTTATCGAGAAATCAATCGGACCTGTTATGGACGGCCTCTACAACGGTAAAAAGTACGGGGTGGATTTGGAGGCGGAAATGGCTTCAGTCTACTCAGACCATGCTGACTATGTATCCGAATGGCTCAGTATCTATGAAACTCTTTTACAGGAATTGGAAAATCTGCTTGATGACTACTCGGTGGGACTTCTTGCACCGGAACAGGGAGATATGTTCAACGAGGTCGACCAGGAGCCGATTGCCGTGGTAGAGGATCAGGCTATGCAAACAGAACAGATCAAAGAGCTGGTACGTTATGGCTTTTATTATAAAGGCACCCTTTTTAACCAGGCGCGCTTTATCATTCGTCCGGCACAGGTAACCGTTGTGAAAAACAGAACAGCACTTGAAGAATTGGCCGTGACCGTGGAACAGCCGGAGGAAAATGAAACCGATCAACCCGTGTTGGAGGAGAAAAAGGAAGTTGTAAAGGAGGGGGATACGGATGAGATTTGATAACGAAAAGAAGCCGGCCCTCGGAATCGACCTTGGCACTACCTATTCCGCCATTGCACGCTGGACTGAAAAGGGACCGAAAGTCTATCAGAATCCTAGACGTGAATATACCTGGGCATCTGTTGTCTATTATGACGAGCGCCAAGGTTTCCTGGTCGGTAACCTTGCAGCGAAGAAAGCCCTGATCCATCCGGAAAATGCAGTGATCGGCGTCAAGCGCCTCATGGATGATGGCAATCAGAAGATCAAGGTCGGAGGCAAGGAATACTCCCCGATAGACATTTCCTCCATCATTTTGAAGGATGTCTATGAATATGCGGAAAAAACGACGCCAGGATTTAACCCGTCCGGTGTCGTCGTAACGGTTCCTTATTATTTTACCGCTTTACAGAGCAGCAACACCTCAGAGGCGGCAAGAAAAGCGGGACTGAACGTTCTAGGTATCATCCAGGAGCCGATTGCGGCTGCACTTGCATACGGTGTGCATGAGGAAGAGAACCTTCGAGATGAGAATATCATGGTATTCGACCTTGGCGGCGGGACGTTTGACTTGACGATTTTCCGACTGACCAACGAACCGGACAAGCTCATATTCGAGGTGCTTGCAACCGGAGGGGACGACCGCCTTGGTGGACTAGATTTTGACCGCGAGCTTGCAGACTACATCAAAAAGAAGGCGAATCTGAACCTGAATGGCTTAAGCCAAGAGGATCTGATAAAAGCAGACGCACATATCATGGAGGCGGCAAAGGAAGCGAAAGAGACGCTTTCCTCCGTGGATTTCCACGAAATCATCAAGCCGAACGTGCTGCCTGGCCAGCATATCGAGCTTGAAATAGAGCGCCACGAATTAGAGGATTGCATACAGCATTATTTTTCAAAGATGGATATGATCATGGACGATGTGCTAGAAAAGGCGTCCCTCTCTAAAGGCGACATCGACCGTGTCATCAAGGTCGGAGGCTCCAGTCGTATTCCGAAAGTAGACGAGTTGCTGGAGTCGAAGATAGGTGCAGGAAAGATTTTCGGCAACATCGACCCGG
Organism: Sutcliffiella sp. NPDC057660; assembly: GCF_042800035.1. Taxonomy (NCBI): domain Bacteria; kingdom Bacillati; phylum Bacillota; class Bacilli; order Caryophanales; family Bacillaceae; genus Sutcliffiella; species Sutcliffiella sp. NPDC057660. Next base: position 251,547 of record NZ_JBHVHV010000001.1, on the reverse strand, counting down.
ACCTATGTGTTGCAGAGGGGGCAGCCGTTTATGCAGCCTATCTGGATGAGCGCCTCGGCTGGAACAAGGAAGTCGAAATAAAGACGGCGACTGCTCATGCATTGGGCATCGGCCTTGGCGATGGCCGCTTCAGCGTGCTGATCCCAAGCAACCGACGAACGCCTTGTGAAGCGACCCGGATATTTACGACGAACGTCGATAACTGTGATGAGCTCGACATCGACGTCTACCAGGGTTCATCCAAGTTCGTCAACAACAATAAGAAGATAGGTACGATCAACATCACCGGACTCGTCAAGCGTCCAAAAGGTGAGCTCGATATTGTCATCACCTTCCGCATCAACCAGCAGCAGACGGTCTCAGTAACCGTCGTCCAAAAGGAAAGCAAGATCAGAAAAATCGAAAGCGTCAAATTAAGTTGACGCTTTCTGTATAACGAGGTGCCACTATGCTCGATTTAGAAATGCAAAATAAAATGACGCTTTATTCCGATCCGAAGCTGAGAGTTTACCAGCTTCAGGGAAATCAGGACAAAAAGACTGTCATGATGCGAACGCTGCTCGGTGAAAACGCCACTGATCAGCAGATTGACGACTGGTTTGAAACGTATGACAATTATCAGCTTACAGTGACGAATTATAAATACCTGCCACGTGTGATTTCGGTTAACTATGGGGAGGAAGAAGATGTCTATTCGGTTCTGGAATACGAGGAAGGCAGCTCTTTGACCCAGCATGGCCAGCTTGGAAAAGAACACGTGGAACAGCTTGTGGACGCGCTTGACCATCTGCATCGAAAAGGCGTCGTACACGGCTCTGTGACACCGGACAATATCTGGGTGACCCAGAAGGATAGGATTGTTTTATATGGAGCGGGGGAGTGGAAAGCCCTCGGACGTCCGGTGCAGACCTTTATGCAGGACATCAATAGTTTAATAGCGGTGCTATTGGACTATGCAGTAGTCAGCGACAGTGCGGCAAGGGCACTGAACCAGAAGAAGATAACAAGTCTTGGTCAGGTAAGCGATATCTTTCTTAATGGTGGAGACGTGAAAACGAAGGGCTCGCTTGTCGAGAAGTCCACAAAAGGCTCGCTTGTGGAGAAGGAAGCAGAGCAGGAGTTTTTGTATGAGAAAAGGGGAAAGCCTTCAAATAGCAGGCAGGAACAGGGTTATAGGGAGGAAACGCAAAGGGAGACTCCACGAAATAGTGTCCCTAGGCAGGAGCCCCGGGCAGAGCAGCGGACTTTGCCAAAGCAACAGAATGTGTACGACATCCACGGAATGCAGCATGCGACCTATATCGGGTTCTGGAGAAGGTTCTTCGCATACTTTATTGACGGTCTGATCCTTGGAATCCCGGCCAGCATCCTGTTCGGGGATGGGGGCAATACGGTGGTGTTCCTGCTTGGATGGATTTACTTCGGCGCCATGGAAAGCTCCGGCATGCAAGCGACATTGGGCAAGCGGATGCTCGGCATGAAGGTCGTCGACAAGCGTGGCTATCGCCTCAGCTTCGGTCACGCGGTGGGACGCCACTTTGCCAAAATACTTTCATATATTACTTTACTTATTGGTTTCCTCATCGTCGGTTTCGACCAGAAGAAGCGGGCCTTGCATGATCATGTAGCGGGTACGCTAGTCATTTCTAATAAATAGTGGAAGAAAAACTTATCTTGCAGGTGGAGGATAGGTTTTTCTTTTCGGAAATTAAACTTTAAGAAAGGAGGACAAACACTATGAAAACTATCAATCAGTTTTTTATCCTGCGGGAGCTGAAAGGCTTCGGCGGCATGACTCGCTATCTTGTCAAGGAGAAGGACGGCATGCAGCTCTTTATGCTGAGGATGATTGATGAAAAGCAGGGGGCCGACCTGGACAAATGGTTCGAGCTCTATGACCACTACCAGCTCCAGGTTACCAATTACAAACACCTGCCAAAGCTCCAGCAGATTGACGGATACGAAGGCACAAAGGCCTACGCTGTGCTAGAGTGCCCGGTCGGCAACAGATTGAAGACAGTCGGCTCGCTAACCAAGACGCAAGTTGAGCAGCTCATCGACGCCGTGGGCCATCTTCATAAAAAGAACATCGCCCACGGCTCCATCAACGCTGAAAACGTCTGGATCTCCAAAAGCGGCAACATAACGCTCTTCGGTGCCCAGGAAGTGCGGGCCATGGGGACAGGTCCCGTGTCCCACATTCAGTCCGACACAGTGCAGTTGGTTGGTCTATTAACAGAATACGCACCCGTAGATGCCAGCCGACTCACTGGGTGCAAGACCATCGGCGAACTTCAGGAGCGGCTCTTTTTCTCAAGTGCCAAACCGGGACTTGTGGAAAAGGAAATGCCTGCAGAGCGCAAGGCGCCTGAGCCTGTAGTAGAGCAAAAGCCTGTGGTGGAAAAGCGGCCGGTCGCAGAAAAGAAAACCAAAACAAAAGCTGAATCCAAGCCACGGAAGGACCCCCCTCGCCCTCAGCCTGTAGTATTGGAACAGCCCTATAGGCAGGATGTATGGCCTGACTCAGGTCAGGATCAAACCCGGGAAGCGAGAAACGAACAAAAAAGCAGCAAAATGATGAAATTCATGATGGTCGTTTGCGCCATGATTTTCCTGATATGGGTGGGAACCCAGATCGGCGGAGATAATGACAGATCTGCACTAGTCTATGAGGAATCGCCGGATACGATGGTTGAATCAGTTGAGGAAGAAGTGCCGATATATGAGGAAGAGGAGCCAGTGGAAGAACCAGAACAATATGAAGAACCTGAGATGGCCCTTCCTGAGGGGTATCTTGCGACTTATTCAGGCCTCTGGGGAGATCCGAACAGTTTTCAAGAAGGAGGATTGGAGCTGGAATTGGAGGAAATTGATGCACAAACAGCCTACATCCAGCTGCATTCCATCCAGGCGCCCCCGGCCAATCGTGTCGCCTCCATCGAATATACAGTGACTTTCGACGAGTATGGGGAAGGACGATTCACTTTCGAGGATGATGGCTGGGGTTCCAGTGGGGAAGGGATGATTTCCCTGATGGACATGAATATGATCATGGTCACCATCAATTACGATTACCAGAATCCGGATGCCATGTGGATGGTATATGATGGCACGGCGTCTTTCCTGAGAGAAAGCTTCTTCATGGATGGATCGGATGAATGGGGAATGGCAACTACCAATGATCCAAGTCAAGCCGAGTATGAAGAGGAAGTAGAGCCGGATACACATTCTGAAGAAACATACGAGGAAGAATATAACTATGAAGACACGTATGAAGAAGAATACAACTACGAAGACACGTACGGATCCTATGAACCTTCGGAAGAATGGTACAATGGATATGGCGAAGAAGATTTTGATGATGGATCCTATTATAGGGGCAACTATCAGGACGGGCTATTCCATGGAGACGGTGAATTTACCTGGGCCACCGGCGAGTACTATATCGGTCAGTATTACGAAGGTCAGATGGATGGATATGGGACATATATTTGGCCTGATGGCACCATCTATGAAGGTGAATGGCAAAACGATATGATGCATGGATACGGCACCATGACCTGGCCAGACGGTACACAATACCAAGGCACTTTCGACTACGGAAGCTTTACTGAGGATGGGGAATGGATATATCCGTAATTGACGGATAGGGTCTTGTCTGTGAATAAGAGAAGTAGCTCGGTTAAACAGTTGGGAATGCTGTTTAACCGAGCTTTTTTAGGGGACAGGTCCTGTGTCCACTCTCTTTGATAGTGGGACAAGGGACCTGTCCCCATGGTATGCTATAGCAAAACCGAAAAAAGGAGCCCAAAACATGCTAATTCAATGTACCAAAAAACTCCTGGATGAACTGAAAGTGACACCTGAAGCACCTTTAGAGGTAGACCCATTGTTTGCCTGGCATGCTAATGTACTGAAGCTTGGACGGAAAAAAGCGTTGGTGTTGGTGAATGACAAGAACCGATATGTGATTGTGCTTTATGGCTTGAAAGCGAAGGAATGGAAGAACATTGATGTTCACATCAAAGAGGCCATTCGTGAAGTGCTCCAAGCGGAGTGCATCAAGGAGGAGTTGATAGAGAAGTTCATTTCCTCATCGGATTGGATGGTCTTTTCCAAAACAAAGGATCGAACTGCTGTCGCAAGGTTGAACAATTCGAGCGAGTTTGTCTATCACTTTGGGGAATTGATTGATTCTGATTCCATCGTGCAAAAGGATTTGAGCCTTAAAATCAGCACGTTGCTGGTTGGAGACGGCAAGAAGAGCTATTATCATCCAAACGAAGCATTGTATAAGGAGTTGGAGGAACTATCCGGTCAACCTGTGTTCCACACGGAGGCAGTGCAGCTGAAAGTGACGCTTGAGCTGAGGAATCATAAAGTATGGCGCAGGATTATCGTACCAACCAATATCACTTTTTCGAAATTGCATGAGGTATTGCAGGCAGCCTTTGGATGGCAGAACTATCACCTTCACGATTTTCTCATCTTCCCGCCAAGCTCGGTGCAGAACGTCGTGGCTCTCCATCAAAATAAACCAGTTGTTCATCTTGTGTGCACCAAAGAAGCTTTTCAGTATCAGGGTGAGATACCGATGAAAATGGAAACCGGGGTCAAGCTGTCAGACTATCTCCCATCGCAAATCCTGTATAACTATGACTTTGGAGATGACTGGACGCATAAGATCGAGGTGGAAAAGGTAATTGAAAACCATGACCAAAACAGACCTGTATGCCTGGCTGGACAAGGAAGCACACCACCTGAAGACGTTGGGGGAGAACCGGGTTACGAGCTCTTCCTGCAAATCATCCAAGACAAGAAGCATCCTGACCATGAATACATGATGGAATGGGGAGAAGACCAGGGGTATGAAGGATTTAACCTGGATGAGGTGAATTGGCGGTTGGATGAAGTGTGACAGAGGGACAGGTCCCGTGTCCCTCTTAATATTATGATGCGACACGGGACCTGGCCCCAAAAAAGCCCGATGTCCAGTTTAGATGGACGTCGGGCATCTTTTTATGAAGACGAAAAGGCAAGACTCGTTTATCTATAGGAGAAATATGTTGGAGTGTTAAAATTGTGTAGTTTTCACGGTAGTGACTCTGGAGAATTGGGGATGGGTATCCCCATCAGCGATTTTAAAAGGGGTGACACGAGCCTGGCCATAAAGAACTTTATTAGGCACCAATGTTCACCTGAGAACGTCGGCTGACTGCTTTGAGAATAAACAATTTATCCTGAGGTGTAAGCATGCTCCAGCTTTTCACTTTAATCTTCATATGAATCTCTCCTTTTCATGGATAATAGTTTTATGAATATCCCTTCGAAGTATCTAGTATTGAATTACCTCCCTTAAACAAAGGATAAACAACAAAAATCCCAACAATTTCTGCATGGTAAAGCGAGTACGGTGGTGGTTTTTGGCGAACATTTGGGGACAGGTCCGGTGCCCCACCACCGCGAAATATTTTAAGAAAAATCAAATCTATGGTAGATCAATATAATGATAGGGTAACGGAGAAAATATATTGATGATATATAAGCTGAATTCTTTTTGATGTAGACGAAAAAATTGTTTCAGCCAGCCAAGAGGCCTCCCAAAGCGATACTTATCCTTTTGATCCAAGCCCGTCCTATGTATTCCGTATCGTAAGTAATATAGTTATTTGCCTACTAAGACTGGACTCCACACCACCGGAAGTTTGGCGAAGTGATTTCGACAATTTCCTCAGAAATTGTCGTTGAACAAGATGGACTGTGATAAATCAATGTATTTATTAATTTTTACAATTAATAGCAGGGTCGGAATTGCGAGCCTGCTATTAACAAAGTGGAGGGGTGCTTTAGAAATACATTCTTTTTAATCATGGCATGTATTAATTTATAAATTTATATATATAAATTACTTACAGAAGTACATCCAACTTTAATGTAGTATCTTTTTTATTCGTTTCATATCCAAGTGGGTTTTGCTCTTGCCACCTCCATGCATCTCTGCACATTTCCTCCAAGCCCCTTTGCGCCTGCCAACCTAGATTTATTTTTGCTTTAATAGGATCTGCATAGCATGCGCCGATGTCTCCAGGTCTTGGTCCAATTACTCGAAATGGAATCTCTACCCCCGAAGCTTTTTCAAAAGCTTGAACGATTTCTAAGACACTATACCCCTTGCCAGTTCCAAGATTAAACGCATCTACTCCTGTTGTTTTCCAAACTTTTTCTAACGCACATACATGCCCTTTCGCCAAGTCCACCACGTGAATATAATCCCTGACACCTGTACCATCCGCTGTAGAATAATTGTTACCGAAAATATGAAGCTCAGGAAGTTTACCTATTGCAACCTGTGTAATATAAGGCATTAAGTTATTTGGGATTCCCTGGGGGTCTTCTCCGAGTCGGCCGCTTTCATGAGCACCTATTGGATTGAAATAGCGCAATAAGGATATACTCCATTCTTTATCTGACTGATAAAGGTCCTGCAGAACTTGTTCGATCATTAATTTTGTTTGTCCATAAGGATTCTTTGCTTGGAGAGGGGAATTTTCCGTAATGGGCACGCTATCTGGCAAACCATACACAGTGGCAGAAGAACTAAATACTAAATTTTTCACCCCATAAAGACTCATAACCTTACATAGGTTAAGCGTACCGGTGATGTTATTATGGTAATAGAAAAGAGGCTGTTCAACAGATTCGCCAACTGCCTTGAGACCAGCAAGATGAATGACTGCATCAATGGTGTTTTCTTTGAATATCTCTTCAAGTTTATCTATATGTAGTAAATCAACTTTATAAAAAGGGAATTCCTTGTTCGTCAATTCCTTAACTCTTCGTACAGATTCAAATTTACTATTCACCAGATTATCCAAAACTACAAGTTCATAACCAGCATTCAATAACTCAATACAGGTATGACTACCTATGTATCCAGCACCGCCTGTTACTAAAATCGCCATTTATATATTCCTCCTTTATAGATGTTTACAGATTTAATTCGTTATAAAGAACATAAAAACCTTTAATTTATATAAAATAATTCATTATAAGGAACGTAATTTGTTTATATTTGGTGAAATCACCTAATTGAGAGAATCAATTACGATTTAAATGTAGTAAGGAGTAGAAAAGTAGCTATAAAATAGCAAGAAAGTTGGTAGTAGCTAGCCAAGCAATACGACTCTCTCGATAACTGATCCTAAAACATTTTATTGATTATTTAGAAAACTCATAGTATCTTTAAATATAGGTAGATTGGTAGCGTTTGCATAAGTTTGATAGTCTTACTAGTTTAGGAATCGCTTATCTGTGCAACTTTGTGCAAACGATTTCACAATTAACAAATTACGACATTTTGTGCAAACGCTTCCACTGTAATTTTTAGCCAAACAAAGGGGGGGGGAAGGTTTCATGAGGAGGAAGTTTCAAAGGGGTATGGCAATGCTATTGTCGGTTCTTCTTGTGGTTTCCATGTTTGCAGGCGTCGCGCCACGTGTGATTGCCGATACGGGGGAACGCAAGATCAGCTTCAGCTATGAGCGGGCTGATGGGATCTATGATGGCTGGAATCTTTGGGTCTGGGGGACAGGCGTCAAGGATGATCAGATTGATTTTACAGAGGTGAAGGATGGGAAGGCGTATGTTACCATCGCGGTGAGTCCAGAAGCGGAGCGCGTAGGATTCATTGTCAGAAAAGGGAACTGGGAAGCGAAGGACGGTGAGAATGACCGTTATATTACGCTGAACAAGAACGAGTCCATCACAAAGGTTCAGGTGACGAGCGGCCAGGAGGAGATTTTCCAAGTGCCGGAAGTCAATGGGCCGGTTGTGGAGGATGCTAATGCGCATTTCTTTTTCCGTGACAAAGAGCTTTATGCGAACGGGGAAATGGGCAAGGTCGAAAAAGTGGAGCTTTCCATTTTAGGCGAGAAATATGACATGCAGGCTGAAATGGAGAATGAGCGTTTTACATATACGTACAACGACCTTCCACCTGGCGAGCATGAATATACGTATTTTGTGACAGTGGATGGTTCCACAAGCGAGGTTACAGATCCATATAATACAGTCGATGGCAAGTCCGTTGTCAAATATCAGGTTGCGGAACTGAATGTAAGTGGAACAGCGGAGCCTGCAGCGGTTAATTACAACGAAAATGCTGTAGTAAAAGTGGACCTGGGCACAGGCGAAGATACGCCAGTACGTGAGCTTTCTATCAATCTATCCGCAATCGGCGGAAAAGAGAAAGTCCTGATAGACCCTGCGCTTAAAGAAGTGACAGTAGCGGTCAATCAGAACGTGCCGGCTGGTGTGAAAACCTTGCCAATCACGGCGATTGATGAGTTCGGTAACCGCCATGTTGGCGAAGCTACGCTTGAAGTGAAGGCGCGCACATTCACTGGTGAGGAAGCGGACTTTGATTGGGATGAGGCAGTGGTTTATTTTATGCTGACGGACCGTTTCTTTGATGGCGATTCCTCCAACAACGACCCTTACGGAATCGGCTATGACAAGTCTAAGTACGGCACTTATCAGGGCGGAGATTTCAAGGGGATCACCGCAAAGCTTGATTACCTGGACGAGCTTGGCATCAACACGATCTGGATCAATCCGGTGGTGGAAAATATCAAGCATGATGTTAGATACAATGACGATCCAAATACGCCTTACTATGGCTATCATGGTTATTGGGCGAGCAATTTCGGGGAACTGAATCCTCACTTCGGTACGATGGCTGATTTCCATGAGCTGATTGATGAAGCGCACAACCGCGGCATCAAGATTATGGTCGACGTGGTATTGAATCATACAGGTTATGGATTGAAGGCTGGCGACACGAGCAGCATTCCAAACTTCCCGACAGATGAGGACCGTGCCCGCTTTGATGGCATGCTTCGTGCTGGCGGAACGGATACGGTTCGTGGGGAACTTGCAGGCTTACCGGACTTTTTAACAGAGGAATCCGAGGTTCGCGACCAGATCGTCCAGTGGCAGACGGACTGGATCGAGAAGTCAAGGACAGCGAACGGCAACACAATCGACTACTTCCGTGTGGATACGGTGAAGCATGTCGAGAACACAACTTGGATGGCTTTCAAAAACGCTTTGACAAAAGAAATGCCGGAACACAAGCTGATCGGGGAGGCTTGGGGCGCCAGCGTCGGTAATGACCAGGGCTACCTGAACTCGGGAATGATGGACTCCCTGCTTGATTTCGAGTTTAAAAATTATGCAAAAGACTTTGTGAACGGCGAGATCAATGCGGTCGAAACAAAGCTTCAGGCACGCAACGGCAAGCTTACCAACACGGCGACACTTGGTCAATTCCTTGGAAGCCATGATGAAGACCGCTTCCTGGAGGCAGTCGGCGGCGATCTTGGTAAATATCAGGTGGCAGCATCCTTGCAGCTTACTTCTAAAGGGCAGCCTGTCATCTATTACGGGGAAGAGCTTGGCTTGCCTGGCAAGAACAACCACCCGTACTACGACAACCGCCCGAATCTTCCATGGGATCAGGTGGAAGGTAACGATGTGCTGGAGCATTACAAAAAGTTATTGGCATTCCGGAACGACAATACGGACGTATTTGCCAAAGGGAACCGCGAGAAAAACGCAGGCTCTGACAGTGACAAATACCTGATTTTCTCCCGCAACTATGGCGAAGAGAGTGTCTATGTCGGCTTGAACACAGCTACAGTGGCAAAAGAAGTGACACTGAACTTTGGTTCGGCGGATGCAGTGGTAACGAACCATTACTCTGGAGAGACCTATGAAGCAACAGCAGAAGGAAAAGTGACATTCACGATTCCAGCGATGGAGGATGGCGGAACGGTATTATTCACGGTGGAAAATGGCGATGTTCCTGTCGTGGACGAGCCTAGTCAGCCTGGCGAAATCGGTGAAGACACGCTACGCATCCACTATCAGCGCACCGACAACAGCTACGAAAACCTTGGTCTTTGGCTATGGGGAGACGTAGCGGCACCATCCGAAAACTGGCCAAGCGGTGGAACACCTTTTGAAGCGGGTCAGGTGACGGATTATGGTGCGTATGTTGATGTGAAAATAAAGAAAGATGCACGAAATATTGGATTCCTTGTTTTGAATACTACGAACGGAGACAAGGATGGCGGCGATAAAGCGGTTGAGCTTTTCTCCCCGGAACTGAACGAAGTATGGATCAAGCAGGGCTCTGATGAAGTGTTTTTATACGAGCCGGTGGACCTTCCGGCAGACATGGTGCGAATCCACTATGAACGCCACAATGCCGATTATGATGGTTGGGGCTTATGGAACTGGGGCGATGTCGCAGCACCATCTGATTTCTGGCCGAACGGTGCGGCTGATGCTGCGGGCATTGGCAAATATGGTGCTTATTACGACATCAAACTTACAGAAGATGCACAAACAATGGGCTTCCTTTTTGTCAACAAGCAAACAGGACAGCAGACTGGAGATATGTCCTTCGATATGCTTCAGCAATATAACCAGCTTTTTGTAAAAGAGGGCGAAGATAAGGCGTACACGAATCCTTACGGGACAGTTGCAGTTGCATTGTTGTCCGGCGAGGTTCTGTCAGAAAAGAAAATCACGCTTCTTTTTACCAAAACAGAGGGCTTGGATCTTGAGGAACTGAAAGAGCAATTGGTGATCAAGGACTTGGATGGAAACGATGTTGCGATTGAAGACGTAACATTAGACGGGGCACAGCGCGTGTCGGTTCACGGAACGTTTGATTTAGAAAAGCTGCCATACACCGTCAGCTATGGCGACCGCACGATCACGGTCAAATCCGGCTGGAAGCTGATTGATGAGATGTACGGCTATGACGGCAAGCTTGGTGCCGAACTTCAAAAGGACGGAACGGCTACCCTGAAGGTCTGGTCTCCAAAAGCGGACGACGTTTCCGTGGTCCTTTATAACAAGGACGATCAGGACACAGTGGTGGACACGGTGGCGATGACAAAGGGCGACCGCGGTGTCTGGAGTGTGAAGCTGGATGAGGACAACACAGGTCTGAAGAGCTTGAAAGGCTACTACTACCATTACGAAATTACCCATGGTGAGGAGACGAAGCTTGCTCTGGACCCTTATGCAAAATCAATGGCTGCATGGAACAACGAAGCGGGAGATCCTGTCGGAAAAGCGGCAATCATCGATGTTTCCTCCATCGGACCTAAGCTTGACTATGCTGACATCCCAGGATTTGAAAAGCGCGAAGACACAATCATTTATGAATTGCATGTTCGTGATTTCACATCCGACCCAAATATTGCAGACGACCTGAAAGCGCAATTCGGAACGTTTGCATCCTTCGTGGAAAAATTGGATTACATTCAGGAATTGGGCGTGACCCACATTCAATTGCTGCCGGTGATGAGCTATTACTTCAGCAATGAGCTGGCAAATGGTGAGAGAATGCTGGACTACGCGTCCACGGATACGAACTATAACTGGGGCTATGACCCGCACAGTTATTTTTCCCTATCCGGCATGTACTCGGAAAACCCGAATGATCCGGAATTGAGAATAAATGAATTCAAGAATCTGATCAACGAAATTCATAAACGCGACATGGGTGTGGTACTTGATGTGGTGTACAACCACACGGCACAGGTTTCGATTTTTGAGGACCTTGTCCCGAACTACTACCACTTCATGGACGCTGACGGAACGCCAAGAACAAGCTTTGGCGGCGGACGTCTCGGTACGACACACAAAATGTCCCGCCGCGTATTGGTTGACTCCATCAAGTATTGGGTCGACGAGTACAAGGTGGACGGGTTCCGCTTTGATATGATGGGCGACCACGATGCGGAAAGCATCCAGATTGCCTATGACGAAGCAAAAAAATTGAACCCGAACATCGTCATGATCGGCGAAGGCTGGGTCACTTTTGCAGGAGATGAAGGCGAGCCGGTGCAAGCAGCAGACCAGCAATGGATGCAGCATACGGAATCGGTGGCAAGCTTCTCTGATGAAATCCGCAATGAGCTGAAATCAGGCTTCGGTTCGGAAGGGCAAGCGCGTTTCATTACTGGCGGAGAGCGTGATGTGGCGCAGATTTTTGACAACATCAAAGGGCAGCCACGAAACTTCAAGGCAGATGACCCTGGCGATGTGGTGCAATACATCGAGGCGCACGACAATTTGACGCTGTACGATGTTATCGCTCAATCAATTAAAAAGGATCCGGACATTCCGGAAAATAACGAGGAGATTCATCAGCGCATCCGTGTCGGAAACGCGATGATCCTCACATCCCAAGGTACGGCATTCCTGCATGCCGGCCAGGAATTCGGCCGCACGAAGCAATGGAGAGCGGAAGCGGACACCGCACCTTACAAGTCCACCTATATGACGGACAAGGACGGCAACCCATTCCAATATCCATACTTCATTCATGATTCCTATGACTCATCGGACATCATCAACCGATTCGATTGGGAAAAAGCAACGGATGCAGAGCAGTATCCGGTGAACAATGTGACTCGCGAATATACAGCTGGATTGATTGAATTACGTAGATCTACTGATGCGTTCAGATTGGGCTCCAAGGAATTGGTAGATTCCAATGTGACGATGATCGACGCTCCGGAAATCGGTGACCAGGATCTCGTGGTTGCGTATCGTAATGAAGCGACAAATGGCGATATGTATTACGTATTTGTGAATGCTGATACGGAGGCAAGAGCATTGACGTTGGGTGAAGACCTAACGGAAGGTGTGGTAGTCGTTGATGCTGATGAAGCAGGCGTTGAGGAAGTTTCTGACGTCACTGGCGTAGAGTTGACTGCTGTGGGAATTACAGTTGATCCATTGACGACTGTTGTGGTGAAGGTCAGCGCGGAGGGTACGGACCCTGGCGATGGTGACGGTACGGATCCGGGTGAGGGCGATGGCAACAATCCGCCGGGCAATGGGAATGGCAATGGGAATGGCAACAACCCTGGAAACGGCAACAACCCAGGTGGCGGCAAACCGGGAGACGGTACAAAGCCTGGCAAAGGCAACGGGAACAAGCTTCCTGTGACAGCGACATCTGCTTTCAACTATATGCTATTGGGCGTGCTGCTTGTGATGATCGGCGGCGTGATGGTGGCTGGTAGAAGGAAAGCAACGTGATTTTGGAAACAGGTCCATTGTCCCCGTTGACTTAAACAGCTGGAAAAAGCGGTGAAATGCTTCCTGTGGGAGCCCGAGCTCGATCCCGCAGACACCCGCTCCATTCACTGGCTTACCACTCTCTATCTCGAGCTAGGGATGGTAGAAACATCAAAATCCTATCAGTATATGTATCATAAGGGCTCTTGATGGTTGGTTCTAAATGAAAAAACTCGTCAATCTGACGAGTTTTTTCATTTCAGGCTATGTTGCAACCGCATTTTTTGTGTCCTGAAGTGGGATATAAACGAAAATTTCAATATATCGATGAATCCGTTCAGATATCAACGAAAATATGCATATATCAATGAAAATTTTAATATATCAACGAAAACAGGGCAGATATCGATATAACGCATATTTCGACAAAAATCATCAACTCGGGCTAAAAAGTTTGCAGGGACAGGCCCAGTATGAGGAATGGGGTCTAGCCCCGTGACCAAATAGTTTTCGTCATATTTGAAAGTTGGATGAATGCAATGGATAGATATTTTAAGTGAAGAAGTAAGCGTACTTGCTGGTTGCAGGTACGTTTTTTTTAGTTACCTTATATATCCCAAACCGGGACAACGGACCTGTTCCCTCAGTCCCGAATCCCACCTCATACCCATACCAAAATACCTACTAAAATTTTATATCTATGACAAATCTTGTAATTACCTTATTGATTTTTTATAATTTTTAGATTATTCTTTCTTTATGAAAATATTATCTAGCTTGGCTAAGTAAGTGATGGAAATCAGGAAACTTGAACTTGGGAGTAAACAAATGGATGCTGCTTTCTATTTGTTTTTCTATAAAGCTTTTAGCTTCATTTGACAACATTTAAGGGGGATAAGGAATGAGAAAGAGGAAATCTATTTGGAGCTTCATGATGGTGATGGCAATCACGGCTTTACTTGTGGCAGGGTGTTCAAACAATACCAAAACAGGGACAGATGACAGCAATGATGGAAAGACCCCGGAAAATGAAAGCAGCACTTTAACGATTGCGATGGGGACGGATATTGTGAGTTTTGATATCCACAACCATAACAATACGTCCACAGAGGCAGTACATGACAATATGTTCAATTACCTGTTCAAAAAGGATGCAAAAGGCGAAATCCATCCTGAATTGGTCGACACATTCAAGCAAATAGACGACCTGACAGTGGAAATGAAGCTGAAGGAGGGTGTGACCTTCCACAACGGCGATCCGTTGACATCAGAGGATGTAAAATTCACGCTTGAACGTGTTGCGACAGATGATACGTTGAAGGAGTATCCGAACTATAAGCAGATTAAAGAAGTCCAAATCGTGGATGACCTTACTTTTAAAGTAGTGACGCATGCACCGGAGCCGTCATTATTCCACCGACTTTCCCGTTTGGGGTCTGGGATGTTGCCTAGCAAATACATAAACGAAAAAGGCTGGGATCATTTCTTGGAGAATCCGGTTGGGACCGGTCCTTACCATTTCAAGGAATGGGTGAGGGATGACCGCATCGTGATGACGCCGTTTGAAAATTACTATGAAGGAAAAGTGGAAGAGTGGGATGAAGTGGTATTCCGCGTGATTCCAGAGAACTCCACTCGCGTTTCCGAGCTTCTGACTGGTGGCGTGGATATTGCTGTCAACGTACCGCCGGCTGATTGGGACCGCGTGAACGACAATGATGGCACGTCCATCGTGCAGGAGACATCCAACCGTACAATTATGCTGATCCTTCGTTCAACAGAAGGCTACCCGACTTCTGATGTCCGTGTCCGTCAAGCTTTGGATTATGCAATCGATAATAAGGCCATTACGGAAAATGTCCTGAAGGGCGGCGGGGTGCCGACCCGTACGCGTGTAGGCCCTGGAAACTTCGGGCACAATCCGGATCTTCATGACACCTACAACTATGATGTAGATAAAGCTAAGGAACTTTTGAAAGAAGCAGGCTATGAAGATGGCTTTGAAATGACGCTTCATGCACCGAAAGGCCGTTACCTGCAGGATGCGGAAATCACTGAAATGATCGCCGGTATGCTTGCAGCAGTTAATGTGAAAGTGAACATCGAATTCATGGAATGGAGTAATTTCGTTGAGATGCGTTCGGCGAAGAAAAACAAGGATGCGTACCTATTAGGTCTTGGTAACTCCATGTTCGACGGTGCCTACTCTGTTGACTGGTACAGAGCAGAGCGTTTTGCAGGTGAAACCGACTACAAAAACGATGAAATCGAAGCGCTGTTAAATGAATCTGCGAATAACATGGATCCTGCCTCACGCGAAAAGCAGATCCAGAAAATTGAAGAGATTGCTGCGGAAGAAGTACCGCACATCATGCTTCACCAGGAAAAGATCAACATCGGAGTCAGCGACCGCATCAGCTTTGACCCGAATCCGGACGAAATGATCTACGTCCCTACCATTAAAAAGAAATAAAAACCTACACTGACTTGAAGGAGGACTGGGGATTATTCCCTGGTCCTCTACATCATAAGGAGTGAAATGATGGGCAAATACCTGGTTCGACGCCTTTTACAAATCATACCCGTGCTTTTTATCATTTCTTTTATCGTATTCTGCCTTGTCTTCGTAGCGGGGGATCCAGTTGCACTGATGCTGCCGGAGGACGCCAGCCAGGAGGACATCGATCAGCTCCGTTCATCACTTGGATTGGACAGGCCGTTTCATATTCAATATTTTACATACATGCAGGGACTGGTGCAGGGAGACTTCGGGGACTCGTTCCGATACAATTCCAGCGCACTGCCACTGGTGCTGGAGCGATTGCCGGCTACACTTGAGCTTGCGATAGCGGCGATGTTTGTCGCGATCGTCATCGCCATTCCGCTTGGCATCTGGTCTGCGACAAAGCAGAACTCCTCGCTTGATCTGCTCGCAACAGGCGGAGCGGTGCTTGGTAAAGCCATGCCGAACTTCTGGCTTGGGATCATGCTGATTCTACTATTCTCGGTGACGCTCGGCTGGCTTCCGGTTTCAGGTCGGGGAACATTCGCCCATCTCGTCCTGCCGGCCATCACCCTTGGCACAGGGATCGCGGCCGAGATGACAAGGCTGATCCGCTCGAGCATGCTTGAAATCCTGAACCAGGACTATATCCGAACCGCCAAAAGCAAAGGGATCCATGACTTTTTTGTCGTGAACAAGCATGCGCTGCGAAACTCCTTGATTCCGGTTGTCACAATCACGGCGCTGCAGACCTCCACCGTAGTCGGCGGAACGCTTATCACCGAAACCATCTTCTCCTGGCCGGGACTCGGGCAGCTACTCATCCAGGCAGTCAACACAAGGGACATGGCCATCGTCCAGGCAAGCGTCTTCGTTATCGCCTTCATGGTTATTTTAATGAATTTGCTAGCCGATCTAATCTACAAAGTATTGGACCCAAGAATCAAATTCAACTAGAAGGAGGGAAAAGTAGATGGCGGAAATTAATTTAGGGACAGGTCCCGTGTCCCACCAGCCAGTGGCAAGTGGGGCGGATAGAAGGACAGGACCTATGTCCCGATGGGCAAGGATGCTGTTAAGAAGTAAAACGGGGACGGTCGGTTTTATCATCGTTTTCTGCGTAATTGCGGTAGCGGTCTTCGCTAAGGTGCTGGCGCCTCATGACCCTAATCTCATCAATCCGGCGATGATGCTGAAACCTCCATTCTGGTCGGAGGGCGGCACCAAAGAATATCTATTGGGAACGGACAATCTCGGGCGCGACATCCTGAGCCGCATCATCTATGGCTCTCAGGTGTCCTTGCTTGTCGGGATAGCGGCGGTTGTGCTGGCGGGGGCAATCGGGGTTTTCGTTGGCCTGATCGCGGGCTATTTCGGGGGATTCCTCGATAACCTGCTTATGAGAATAGTAGATTCCTTTCTCGCAATCCCTACCATACTATTTGCACTGGTAATCTTAAGCATATTCGGACCGAGTGTGACGACGCTCATCATCGTCCTTGGAATCACCAACTGGGTCACATACGCACGGATTGTCCGTGGGGAAGTGCTCTCCATCAAGGAGCGCGAGTTCGTCAAAGCGGCCCGCTCCATAGGGGTCAGGCACTCGAAAATCATCATGCGCCACCTACTGCCGAATGTTGTGTCGCCTTTTATCGTCATCTCCACATTGAGTGTGGCGACGACGATCATTCTGGAGGCGTCGCTCAGCTTCCTTGGCCTAGGGATTCAGCCGCCCACGATCTCGTGGGGCGGAATCCTGAGTGACGGCCGGGATTATCTTGCGACAAGCTGGTGGCTCGCCACTTTTCCTGGTGTCGCCATCACCATCACCGTACTTGGCATCATTTTTCTGGGAGACTGGCTCCGGGACATCCTGGATCCGCGCTCCGTTACTCGCAAATAAAGGGGAGGTTGTAACGTGACAACACTGTTGGAAGTGAAAGATCTGCAAACCCATTTCAAGACGGAGAACGGAGTCATCCCATCTGTGGACGGTGTTTCTTTTTCAATAAAAAAAGGGGAAACGATCGCGGTGGTCGGGGAATCCGGCTGCGGAAAGAGCGTGACCTCCCTATCGATCATGGGGCTCATCGGGGCAACGGGAAGCATTGAAGCAGGGTCGATCCTTTTTGAAGGGAAGGACCTGACTAAGCTCTCGAAAAAAGAGATGAGAAAGCTGCGCGGCAACGAGATCGCGATGATCTTCCAGGAGCCGCTGACGTCCTTGAATCCGTTATTTACAGTGGGGAACCAGATCTCTGAATCTATCAGACTGCATCAAGGCGCTTCCAAACAAGAGGCGAAGGTGAAAAGCATCGACATGCTCCGCCGGGTGGGGATACCGAGGCCGGAGAAGGTCTATTCCTCGCATCCGCATCTATTGAGCGGAGGGATGAGGCAGCGTGTCATGATTGCGATGGCGCTATCGTGCAACCCGAAGCTGCTTATTGCGGACGAACCGACGACCGCGCTCGACGTGACCATCCAGGCGCAGATCCTCGAGCTAATGAAGGGCCTGACACGTGATTTTGATACCTCCATCATGTTGATTACCCATGACCTAGGAGTCGTGGCGGAGATGGTCGATACCGTCATTGTCATGTACGCGGGCCAGGTTGTCGAGCACACTGATGTGTTCACGCTTTTTAGTAGCCCAAAGCACCCATACACGAAGGGGTTGCTTGATAGTACACCGAAAATTCATGAGCGGAACGAGGAGCTTTTAACGATTGAAGGCACGGTTCCGATTCCTTCTGCAATGCCTAAGGGCTGCAGATTTCAGCCACGGTGTCCATATGCCATGGAAAAATGTGCGCATGAGGCGCCGCTACTGGAGGAAACGTCCGCAGGGCACAAGGTCCGCTGCTGGCTGCATGAAGAGGGAGAGGTGGCCATCTAGATGTCAGAAATGAAGGTAGTGGAAAAGACAGACGAGTATCTGTTGGAAGTCAGGGGCCTGAAGAAATATTTTGATGTATCAGAAGGTCTATTAAAAAGAAATAAGCAGTACCTAAAAGCCGTCGACGGCATAGACTTACTAGTAAAAAAGGGTGAAACGCTCGGTATAGTGGGGGAATCCGGCTGCGGCAAGTCCACGACAGGCAACCTCATTATGCAGCTGCTCGACAAAACGGAGGGGGAAATCATTTTCGAGGGAGAGGATTTAAGCACCCTCACTGGGGAGCGATTGCGTAAAAAGCGCGCAGAAATCCAGATGATCTTCCAGGATCCCTACTCTTCGTTGAATCCGAGAATGCGAGTTTTCGAAATTATCGCAGAGCCATTGGTCACCCATGGTGTGGCAAAAGGGAAGAAACTGAAGGAAATGGTCAATGAGCTGATGGATGTTGTCGGCCTCGACCGATCCTATGCCAAGCGTTTTCCGCACGAGTTCAGTGGAGGGCAGCGCCAGCGGATCGGGATTGCGCGGGCGATTGCCTTGAAGCCGAAGCTCGTTGTATGTGATGAACCGGTTTCTGCACTGGACGTTTCGATCCAGGCGCAAATCCTGAATCTGATGGTGAAGCTGCAGAAGGAATTCGACCTGACGTTCATTTTTATCGCCCATGGACTGCCGGCAGTGAAGCATATCAGTGACAGGATTGCCGTCATGTACCTTGGGAAGGTGGTCGAGGTCACCACGAAGGAACAGCTATTCGATGGACCGCTTCATCCTTATACGGAGGGGCTGCTGTCGGCAGTGCCTTTAGCCGACCCGACCCTGAGAGATAAGAAAAAACGCATCATCCTGGAAGGTGACATGCCGAGTCCGGCCAACCCGCCTTCAGGCTGTCGCTTCCATCCGAGGTGTGTGTATGCACAAGACAATTGCAAAGTGGATGAACCTGAATTACGAGAAGAAAAACCCGGGCATTTTGTTGCTTGTCATTACCCGTTTGTCCGGGGGTAGGGGGGACAGGTCGCTTGTCCCCAAAACAAAGGAGATGTAAAATAGTGGAGATGTATTTACAGCAGAGCCAAGCAGAGATGCTTCAATTGATAGAGAAACTGGTGAACATCGATAGTGGGACTTACGTAAAGGAAGGAATCGACCGCGTAGGAGCCATTTTGAAAAAGGAATATGAGAAGCTGGGCTTTACCGTTGAGGTGAGGGAAGAGGAGAAGTACGGAAATAACTTGATTATCCAGCATAAGGACGCTTTCGATCCGAAAATTATTCTGGTAGCCCATATGGATACCGTCTTTCCGTTGGGGACAGCGGCCGAGCGCCCGTTCAGAATAGAAGGGGACAGAGCCTACGGACCAGGGGTGGTGGATATGAAGTCGAGTCAGGTCGAGCTTTTATATGCCATCAAAGCACTGCAACAGTCCGGGAGTGAGAGCTATAAAAATATGCTGATCATCTTGAACAGTGATGAAGAAGTGGGCTCCCCGACTTCGCGACCGCTGATCGAGGAAAAATCCCAAGGCAAGGAATACGCGCTCATTATGGAGCCTGCACGCAAGGACGGCTCACTCGTTTCAGCGAGACGCGGCGGTGGAAGCTATACCGTGATCGTAAAAGGAAAAGCGGCACATTCCGGAATCGAGCCGCAAAAAGGTCGGAGCGCCATCGAGGAGCTTGCGCATAAAGTCATCCAATTGAATGCACTGAGTGACTATGAAAAAGGCATCAGTGTCAACGTCGGACTGATCGAAGGGGGTTCTTCCATCAACACCATCCCGCCAATCGCGATCGCCCATGTGGACATCCGCATTTCTGAAATGCACCAGGCCAAGTACCTGGAGGAAAAAATAAAGGAAATCTGCGCGACCACGGATGTGTCCGGCACTCAGATTATTCTCAAAGGCTCCATCAGCCGCCCGCCGATGGAGAAGAACAAGCAAACGGTATCCTTGCTACACCTTATCGAAGAAGTCGGGAAGGAAATCGGCCTTCAGGTATTCGACACAGCCACAGGAGGAGGATCTGACGCATCCTTCACCTCCGCAACTGGTGTCGCCACCGTTGACGGCCTCGGCCCGGTAGGAGGGAACGCACATAGCGAGGACGAGTACCTCGAAATCAAAACCCTGCCTGAACGGACATTGTTGCTGGCGAAAACGATTGATCGGTTGTCGAAGTGAAGGGGCATTCCATTTCCAATAATGGTAAAAAGCAGCCTGCCAAAGATTGGAGGCTGCTATATTCTATTTACGGTCATGGTGTTTCGCTTTTTCGATACTCCTCGGGTATCCATTCTTCAAGTATTTTATCATTTGGAACAAATATGCTGGTTGAAGCGTAGACGGCTTCTACTTGGTGATAATCCGAAGCTTTAAAGACAAAAATCTTTTCCCCTTCATGTGATACCTCGTGCAGAAAATCAAGCTTATTCCCCCAGGAGTCAATATAGATTTTAAACTCATCAAACGTCACATTCAGTAATTCCTGATCAACGCCTACTCTTTCCCAATCATCCAGAATCCATCTGCCATCCTCTTTTATTATCGTGTAGTATACGGTTTCGGGATTACCGATGTATCCAGTAAGGCCAATTGTCGAAATGACAATTCTATTGCTTGTATTCTCCAAAACAGTATATCGAATATCAAAGCCATCCGACGGTAAGAAAGTTGAATCCCTTCCTATATAAAATTCATCTTTAATATACTTTAAGTGCCCTTCTGTTAAGTTAGTTGAAGCATACTCTCTTAATTCTGGTCTTAAGATTTCAAAATCTGCCAATTTACCATGGTGAGTGTCCCAATCGTATTCTTCACCCAGCTCATGGAAGGTTTGAATGATGTTATCCATCAAATAGTCTACCAAAGCGGGAACATCCTCATCAGCGACTTCTCCCGTTAGCTCCTCATCCGCTTTCTCTATGACTCTTTCAAGATATTCTTCAAGAGTCAATTCTGTCGCATTATAGGCCTCTTTCATCTCTGTTTCATCCTGATGTTTACTTTTATCCAACAGCTTTACATTGTAGAACTTATCTTCCTTTTGAAAGAACAGAATTTCCTTCTCCCCGTAAACATTTAGATTGGAGACCAAATCTAAAATTGTGCCATACCAATCCGAAGGAAAGGATAATGGATCGATAGGGTTAAATTTATAGAATGCACTGATACTCTCTACTTTTGGTTCAGTCTCCTCAGTGAAAATAATCGTAAGTGAATCAAGCGTTTCATGACGATACTTGAAAATCTCACTGTTTGGATTGACATCGTTGTCAAATCGTTCAGCAGGTTCCCCGTAAATTGCCAATACTCTCTCCATGCTGTCACCAATTCCAATCCCTTGCTCTGAATCCTTCCAAAGTTTCAGTTTGAAAACTCCTGCTTCGTCCATATAGAAGGTAGGTGAGGTTGAGTAATCATTTTCATCCTCCTCCGGCACGTCCGGAGTTTCTTTCTCCACTTCAGGCAATTCATCCGGCTCCTCTTCCTGTGGCTCCACGATAGGCGGCTCCTTATCGGACATACCGGGGGCTATTTTCATGAAGTCCAGCTGTGAAAAGGTGAATAGGCAGACAAGCGCAGCTGCTACAACCAGCGCAGAATAATAGGCTATCGGACGTTTTCTCCTTTTTTCATGGATGCCCTGCAGTATTTTATTTTTCTCATTGGAGGATAAAGTAATGTTTTTCAAAAGTATCTGATCCAGCTCCTTGGTCAGACTTTTTAGTTGCTTTTCCATGCGTTTTCCCTCCTTTCAAGCGTCACTTTTAGTTTTTCACGGGCCCGGAAAAGGCGTGACTTGGTTGTATTCTCGTTCATCTGGAGGAGAGTGCATATTTCTTCGATAGACATCTCTTTATAATAGAATAATATAATGACCTCACGAAGCTTGATAGGCAGCTTCAGTATCTCTTGAATCAGCTCACTTTTTTCCATTCCTGCTACCGTAGCCGACTCGGTGGTATTCATATCCAGTTGGGTGGGCTGTATATCCGCCTTGAAAATAAAATTGCGGAAGCTGAAGCGCTTCAGTGCATCCTTTGATTTATTGATGGTGATCCTCATCAGCCATGTTTTATAGGAGCTCTCCTGACGAAAAGAATCAAGGTGATGATAGCAGCTGATAAATACCTCCTGAATGATAACCTCTGCAAGTGATTGGTCCTTCACGTAAAGAAAGGCAAGACGCTTAAGTTCTGTTCCATAGTCCTCTATCAGACTTTCCAATAATTGATCCCTTGAAATGGCATTTTCATGTTCCTCCATGTTTTCCATAATCATCCTCCCTTCCCATAATAGACGACGCTGGAGGGTAGGGGGTTTCATTTTTGGGCGTTTTTTGGGGACAGGTCCCGTGTCCCTCAGTGTCCCACGGTTCCCCAAAACAAAAAAACTGTCACACATCGATTTGTGTGACAGCTTTTTTTTTGCGAAATCATTTACGCATTCTTCTCTTCCTCACATAAACCACCACAAGTGCAATAAATAGCACTATCAACAGGATATACACAAATTTCGAATAAAGATCCATATACTCCACAATCGTATCCCAGGACGACCCCACAGAAGCTCCCAGATAAATAAGGACAACATTCCAAATCAGCGTCCCCAACGTTGTAAACAGGAGGAACAGACCGAAATTCATATTCGACATTCCAGCCGGGATGGAGATCAAACTGCGGATCAAGGGAACAAAACGGCACAAAAACACCGTCCAGGGTCCATATTTATCAAACCAGGCATCGGCCCTGTGTACATCTTTTTTTGTAATTCTGAGGATATGCCCCCATCGATCGACAATCTTTTCAAGCCTCTCAACGTCCAGCTGCAAACCGATCACATATAACACAATCGCTCCAGCAACCGAACCTACTGTGGATGCTACAACTACTCCAAGGATACTAAGATTGGAAGTGGTGGTTGCAAACCCTGCGAAGGTCAATATCACTTCAGAAGGGATGGGTGGGAATATATTCTCTAATGCAATGAGGAACATAATGCCCAAATAACCAAATTCATTAATAATGTCTGTTAGCCAATTTTCCATTGTTGGTCTCCTTAGAAATATCCTTTTACACAGAACTATTATATAGAAATAAAGTGTTTCTTCGCAAATTTTTGATAGGTTGTCATAAACATAAAAAATAAAGAAGCTTTTCCTCGAGGGATGAGCTTCTTTATTATAAATTACAAGGGGCCAGACCCTTATCGATATTCCTCAGGTATCCATTCTTCCGGGATGGATACGATATCTATGCCATTTGATGCGTATATGGCAGCTACCTGCTCATTTTTTGGGATGTAGAATACATATACTATTTTCCCATCTTCTGACTTCTTTTCACTTAAAAAGATGACTTCGTCCGTATAGGGTTCTATATAGGCCTTGTACTCCTCCCAGCTAAGGTGAATATCCTGGATGATTCGGTTCCAGCTGTCTATCACCCATTTTCCATCCTCTTTAACTAAGGTGAAATCCACGGTTCTTGAGGGATTAATATGATTACCCACTTCAATGGTGGACACGATTATTTTGTCATTTGTTTTTTCTGTGACAATTAATCTGCTATGAAAGGATGGGTCGGGTAGATGTTTGGCATCGGTCGCAACGTATAGATTGTTTGATAGTTCTTTCAACTCAGTAGTTGTAAAAGAATTTGATGCATAGTTTAGCAATTCGGGCTTCAGGATTTCAAAATCCGCAGGGTTTTCAAATTTATCCCAATTATGTTTTTCCCCTAAATCCCAAAAGGTTTGGACGAGTCCGTCATATAGGCCGGTAATCAGTTCAGGAACTTCTTCATCCCTGATGACTTCTGTTTCCATACCGTTCTCACTGATTTTTTCCAAAAACTCTTCCAATGTTAATTCTTCCGCATCATATGCTTCTTTCATAGTAGGGCCATCCTGATGCTTTTCGATATTCAAAAGCTTCATATTGTACAACGGAGTGTTATTGGAGTAAAAAACAATCTCAACATCATCATAGATATTAATATTGGCTTTCAAATCCAGAATATAATCGTAACTACCCGTGTAAAAGGATTCTTCGCTCACAGGGTTGCTGTAATAAAAGGTATTTACAAAATCAACTTTCGGTTCAGGACCTTCTGTAAAAATGATGCTGAACATTTCTACTTCCTCATTGGAATAGTGGAATATTGGATTGTTTGGAGTGGCTTCATCAAAAGGGCGATCATCCGGCTCCCCGAAGATTTCCAGCACTTCCTCCATGCTATCCCCAATGCCGATTCCGCGATCTGAATCCTTTGTAAGCTTAAGCTTGAATTCCCCATCCTCTGTCTCGTAAAAAATCGGTGCTTCTTCATATATATCGGGACTCTCCTCAACAGGTTCTTTTTCCTGTATTGGAGGCGGTGGTTCCTTTTCCTCCACTGGATTTTCGGGAATTTTTTCTTCATCAGGAACGAGAATGGCTGGATCATCATCTGACTTTCCTGGATCTTTTTTTGAGAACAAATCAATCTGCGAGAGTGTGAAAATGCAGATAAGTACAGCGGTGGCAACCAGTGTAGCATAATAGCCGATAGGGAGCTTTGGCTTCTTTTGTGCAAGGACTTTTTGGAATATCCTTTTCTTTTCATCGGTTGTCATGGTAATTTCATGCAACATGTATTGGTCCAGATCTTTTTTTAAGCTTTTTAGTTGTTTGTCCATAGGTTGCCGCTCCCCTCTAATTTAGTTCTCAGCTTTTCCCGGGCTCTGAATAGGCGGGTTTTAATTGTATTTTCATTTAGTTGGAGGATGCTGCTGATTTCTACAATTGAAAAATCTTTATAATAGAATAAGATAATGACCTCGCGGAGCTTGATGGGAAGGGTAAGCACCGCTTGAATAAGCTCTTTCTTTTCCATTCCGGAGACTGTATCAGATTCAGGTGTATGCATATTGAGCAATTCAGGCTCAATTTCAGCTTTAGAAATTAATTTGCGGAAGCTCCACCTCTTCAATGCATCCTTGGATTTATTGACGGTGATCCTCATCAACCAGGTTCGATAGGAGCTTTCCTGGCGAAATGAGTCCAGATGATGATAGCAGTTGATAAATACTTCCTGTATGATATCCTCGGAAAGCGAGTGGTCTTTTACATAAAGGTAGGCAACCCGTTTCAGTTCTGTTCCGTAGTCTTCGATTAAACTTTCAAGTAATTTTTCTTTCGATAGGTACACATCATGTTCTGCCATTGTTTCCATATTCCTCCTCCCTTCCCATTATAGACGATGCTGGGGTGAGGCAGGTTCCTTATTTTTGGCAAAAAAAAAGCTCCCTCCTAATTTGGAGAGTGCTTCTTAATTCTTGAGTGGGACAAGGGACCTGTCCCTAAATATCCCGTGTCTCCCCGAATCCCAAAATACAAACCTCCACATCTGTCCCTTCCATCGCTCCTTTTAGCTCCTGATCCTGTCCCATCATGAATTGAATGACCGGGAATCCTTCAACCAGGCCGGCCATCATTTCGGGGTTTGCGGACTCTTCGACTTTAGGGAAGGTATGGCATGGGATGACTTTTTCTACATCCAGCAGGTTATTCAGTGCAAATACTGCCTCCCGCACGCCCATCACAAACTGGCCGGAGCAAGCTAGGATGGCGACTGTTGGCTGATAGATGTCCTGAATGATTTTCATATCCGCCATTACATTCGTATCTCCGGAAATATAGATGACCTTTTCTCCGTATACATTTAATACATAGCCGCAAGGAAGACCGACAAGTTCAGGAGGCCCTTGGGTTTCCCCGAAGGAGGAGGTGTGGACCGCATTCACCATCGTCACTTCGAAGGTGGCCTCGCGATATGTACCGCCGTAGTTCAAAGGAAAAACATTGTATCCCTCACCCATCAGCTTGAGAGCAAGCTCATATTGGGAAACCACTAACACCTCCGGATTGGCTGCTTTGACCTCCGCAAGCCCTGAGATATGGTCAAAGTGCCCGTGTGTCAGGAACACAGTATCTATCTTCTTCAAGTACTTATCCTCAAGAAATTCCCGTGGACAAGCAGGATTTTGTCCCAAAAATGGATCTACCATTACGTTTTTACCTTTTTTCGTAGAGATGACAAAACATGAGTGGCCTAAGCGTGTGAGTTTCATATTCGTGCTCCTTTATTATGGGATTTTCAATTCTCATATTTATGTAAATTAATAGGTATTAGAACACTGATAAATAAAAAAAGATATTAAAATTCATATTTCTAATAATATTCACATCTATTGATATAGGTACTTAAATTGTGGTTTAGGGGGATATGATGATTAAAAAGAGGTGGCTTGTTTGGATGCTTTTATTCCTCATAGCGGGGATAGGGACTTATTATATTTTTCAGCAGATTTTCTTTAAGGAAGCGATATCGGTAGAAAGCAATGTCAATGTTTCAGATGAAATAAATGAAGACATGGAAGAGGAGCCAGATATTAATAATGAGAACGACAGTGGTGAAGGCGAGGAAACTGAGGATCCAAAAGAGGAAGTGAAGGAAGAAGAGAAATTGCTGGATGAAGAGGTTCAAGGGGTTGTCACTGGTCTATTTGAAGGAATCCTTGCAACGTTTCGTGATCTGGGTCAAGAATACAATTGGAGCAACAGAAGCAACCCAGCCAATTTTGACATTTTAAGACCGGCACTGCTTCAGTATGCTTCCGAAGCTTTTACGAATGGACATCTGAAGGAGCTGGCCGGAAAGTATTATTGTGAATGTGATGCGCCACTTACTCCGTACCCGTCTATGGATATCCGCTTTTCGGTGCGGGAGAATACCGGTGGGAAAATCATTGCATCCTCCATTGAATTTTCCAACGAGCTGCATGGGGACAACGGAGGGACGATTTATTTTACGATTATAAAAGAAGACGGGAAATGGGTGATGGACGGGTGGAGTTATGTGAGCCCCGAGGAAGAGGATATGCACGTCACCTGGGGGGAGTATGAAGCATATGTAGGGGAGTATAACAAGGTCACCTTCTTGAATGAAGTCACCCATAACGGGGAGAAGGTGTATGTCTTCTTCAATCACGATGCCAATCGACTGAATGCCGTTTACGCATCAAGCACCAATTCCATCTATGACTTCCCGATTGATTGGATCCCTGTAGATTATCGCATTCCACCTTATTACCTAAAGAATTTGGAAGGTGTATGGACGCATGAACTCAATGAAGGAAAGCTTGAAATCAGCAATGTTTCGGGGAACGTATTCTACTTTCATTTAAATGTAGTCTCAAGTGAAGGGCACGTAGGGGATCTAGAAGGAATGGCAGTAGTGGACGGGACAAAAGGAATTTTTCACGAATTGGAATATGGATGTGAGCTGAACCTGGAGCTTGGAGTGGACACCATCGAGGTGACAGAAAATGCAGGATGCACTGCTTTGCGTGGAATGGATGTGACGTTTGAAGGGATATACAAGAAGGATGAGTAGGAAATGATATAGATATAGACTAGAAAAAGCATCGCTTTCTTGTAGCGATGCTTTTTTGATGTTGAGTAAGATTTGTTTGATTATTATTCTACTGAAAAACTCTTTTCCCCCAAGAGTTCGCTTCCGCTCGTAAGGCGAAGGATATAGTCACCTTCTTCTTCAGGAGGATAGATTTCAATGGAAAACCAGGTCCAGGTTGGGTCAAGCGACTCCTCCCACTGAAAAATGATTTCCTCGTTGATGCCGACTTTTTTCAAAATGATGAATGTCACACTGCCGCCAATAATTTCATCCTGTCCATAGGTGACGGCAATAATATCGTCTACAGTGAATGTATCGGTAACTTCAGCAACCTCCATATCCTCATCCCGGCCGATCCCTATTTCCAAATCACCTACACCTTTTTTCTCATAACAACCGACCAAGAGACCAACGATCAGGAACAGTCCAAGCAGCCACGCACGCTTGTTTTTCATCTTATCGCTCCCCTACATATTCTGTTAGCGTTAACAGTTTAATCATATGAAGGAGAGGGAGTGTCCGATACCGGGGGGTGGTTGCTTAAAATTAGAGATAGGCTTTTTTAAAAGCATCCTCAGTATAGCTTCCCCTGCCTGAACAACACAGTCGAAAGCTTCATCACCGAATGGATATAACAGTTCTGCCTCAGCGGGAACGGATCGCCAAAGAAAGCAGGAAGAATGGTATCCATGGTGGTTTTCATCTGTTTGTACAAAAGTTCGTATACTTCCGCCTCAGTATAGAACTGAGTTTCCCGCCCCTGCATCCATTCGAAATAGGAGACGATGACCCCGCCTGCATTTGCAAGAATATCGGGCACGATGATGACGCCTTTGTCGCTGAGATATTGGTCTGCCTCGCTTGTGACAGGGGCATTCGCGCCTTCCACGATGATTCCGGCTTTTATTTTATCCATATTATCGAGGTGGATCTGGTCCTCAAGTGCAGCAAGTATCAGAACATCAACATCGAGATAGAGCACCTTGCTGCGATCCTGGATTTCCGCCTTAACACCTGCTTCCTGGAGCTGTTCATCTGTTGTAGGCAGGTCGCCTTTGTGGAGGGAGGAAAATCGGACAAGAGCAGGTATATCCAAACCATCTGAATTGAAGAGTGTCACATTCCGGTCGCTAACGGCAACCACCTTGTTCTCAAGGTACTGACATTGATAGGCCTCATGCGCAGCAACGGAACCTACGTTACCAAAGCCTTGTACAGCGAGCTTAAGAGGGCGTCCTTCGTATTTTAGTGCGGTCCTGGCGAAGGTGTTGTCATTGCTAGCGCCTGCTAGGAATTTACGTTGATCTTTCATGAAATCATGCAACATGTATCGGAAGGTGAAATAGACGCCCTTACCTGTTGCTTCCCGCCGCCCCAAAGACCCCCCGTTTACGACACTTTTCCCCGTGAAGCTTCCTTTATAAGGCTGGCCGGGACGGATGCTTTTATACTCGGCCATCATCCAGTCCATCTCCCTTTCGCCAGAACCTACATCCGGCGCTGGGATATCCTTGTCGGGACCAATGATATCACTGAAGTATTGGACGTACTTTTTGCAAATGAGATGCAGGTCTTTTACGGAATAGGTGCGTGGATCGAGAATGATACCGCCCTTTCCTCCGCCATAGGGCACGTCGTGGAGTGCATTTTTTAAGGTCATGAGGGAAGCAAGGTTGATCACTTCCTCCTCGTTGACGGACTCATGGAAACGGATGCCGCCCTTGTAGGGGCCAAGGGCGTTGTTGTGCTGGACCCGGAATGCGGGGATTCTGACAACGCTTCCATTTTCGAGCGCGATGCGAAGAAAGGATTTATGTACATGGTTGGGGGTGGAAAGGATAGAGCCAAGGGACGTGAAGGCTTGCTCTCTGGCATCACCCTGCAGCTCCGGTAGAAATGCAGTATCCTCCAACAAGGCATTTAACGAATCTTGGACAATCTGGCGTGTTTGATTGGACATTTTGTGAATCACTCCAGTTCTGTATTTTTCAAATAGTATAACATTTTTGGTTGGGAATTTTTAGTGAAAAGCATTTTGATTTTGATTAGGTGAGAGGGAAGAGGAAACACCCCAAAAAGGTCAGTCCCTTTTTGGGGTGTTATCATGAATAGAATTGATAGTCGTTGCGACCGTTATTTTTTACCTGGTATAGTGCCTGATCTGCTTTTCGGAATAGTTGCTTGATGGTTGTGCCATTATCGGGATAAATGGAAATTCCGATGGAAGATGTGGCCTCAATCAGCTCTCCTTCTATTATATAGGGTTGCTGCAGTGTTGTTTGGATGCGGTCTGCCACTCTTGTGATATGCTCATAATTCTCTGCACGCTTGACCAAGACAACAAATTCATCTCCGCCTAATCGGGAAACGGTGCCTTCTGAACGGACGCAGGTTGATAATCGTTGGGCCAGCTCAACAAGCAACAGATCTCCCATATCATGTCCATACGTATCATTTATTTGTTTGAAGTTGTCGCAGTCCAAGAAGAGAAGCGCCAGTTTTTCGTTGTTTTTGGAAGCAGATTCTATCGCCGTATCCAAGGATTGTTCCAGCAATCGGCGGTTTGGAAGACCCGTCAGGCTGTCATGATATGCTTGGTAGGTGAGCAGTTCCTGCAGCTCTTTTCGTTCTGAAATGATGCGTCCAGTCAGAACGATGTGATCGAGCTCTCCTTCGCCGGCAATAGAAGACGCATTCACTTCCACCCATACTTCCTCTTTTTCCTGATTCAAGTATCGATATTCTATCTGTATGGATTTCATCTCGTTTGTCCGAAGCTTATGAATGGATTCCAATAATAATGGATGATCTAATTCGTGAACGCCATATGTCAGTTGCTGACCTTCCAGGATTTTATATTTAGCGCCCATAAAATTTCGATAAGAAGGGGAAACATATGAAATGTTGCCGCATTTATTGATAACTTTTATTAAGTCGGAGGAATGCTCTGTAATGAGACGGAATTTTTCCTCGCTGTCCTTCAAGGCAAGCTCCATTTTCCGCTTTTCCGTAATATCCTGGGCGATGAGATACACTCCGGTTACCTTCCCTTTAATGATGATAGGGACGTGGGTGACATAAAAGAAAAGTATGTTTCCGGATGCATGAGGGACTTCCACCTCATAGCTATTTACAAGTCCTTCAAAAGCTTTCTGGAGGGGATCAATTGGCAGTTGGAGCTTTTGTTGTACATATTGTACAAAATCAATACCGATAATCAGTTCTTTTTTATAGCCAGTCAAAGTTTCGCAGGCTTCATTGACGTTTGTGATATAGCCTTTGGAATTGACCATGAGAATCGCATTTTTATGATAGGAAAATAGGGATTTGTAGGCTTCTTTGCTTTCTGCAAGTTTTGCCTCGAGCTCCCGCAAATGCTGGATGTTGCGATAAATCATGGAGATTGCGACTACTTGCTGATCTTTATCCAGAATAGGGGAATAGCTGACGGACGTATGGATAGATTGACCATTATTAGTTAATCGGACGGTTTCCAGCGGTTGGGTAGTTTTTTGATTTTTAAGCAACAGAATCGTCTCATCTGATTGCGCTTTCAATTCCATTGGGGTGAATTGGAACTCTTCCCAATGCTGACCAATCATTTCAGGAGTTGTCCATCCAAATTGTTTTTGAAAAGCATCGTTTATTTTTAATATGGTGCCATTTGTGTCTATTACCAACATGGCATCCACGGTGTTTGCTACTAGAGAGTTCAGAAAAAGGTAATCTTCCGCTTTTTTCTTCAATTCATTGACATTTTTGGTTATGGCAAGAACGAAAATGCGCCCATCATCTTCAATAGGTGTCAAGGTGGTTTCCGAAGCGGGCATGTCTGGTACGAAAAGATTCAAATCTGAATAACTGATGGACTCCCTTTTCTGGACACAAACTGAATAATGCTTATGAAGGAGATCGTACGTAACCTGCGGAAGTACATCCTCCAATTTTCTGCCTATCAACACGACTGCTAGTTTCTGTTGTGCAGAAGAATTGACATAGGTATACCAAAATTCATTATCTTTCCACTCAACCAAAAATACCATGTCCACCATATGTTCAAAGAAAAACTTGAATTTCTCTTCTATTCTCATAAGTATCCTTCTTTACATACATTATTTTTCCCGGCGTTAGAAGCTATATTATTCTATTATAGGTATTTATTATTAAATTATCTATATATCAAAATAAGATAAATTTCCCAATTGGAAAAAATGTTACAAAATATTAATCTAATGTTATAAAATGTAATACGAACACATGATTAGTTGCAGATTGGTGGGGAATATGATTGAAAAAGATCCAATTATGGGGAAATAGATCGAAACAGCAGGACTCAGATACAGCTACTAAAGAAAGATTAGTTGAAGAACGACTCTTCCATTCTCTTTTCGATTACCATCCGCACCCGGTTATATTAGTAAATGCACAGGGGGAAATTGTAAAGAATAATAAAAGGGCAGTCAGTCAATTCGGCTATAAGCAAAAAGAATTGACTGGGGATTTCACGAAGTTTATTCCACACGAGTGCTTACACGAAGTAGCGGCTAAGTTCCAAGAAGCATTAAAGGGTCTCTCATTAACATATGAAACGAAAATTCTACATAAAAATAAACTGCATATTGATGTAAGCGTAACAAGTGTTCCAATCATGGATGACACATCCGTAATTGGAATTTATGTTGTTATCAGGAATATTGAAAAAGAGAAACAAACCCAAAATGAGCTGAAATCGGTTAAATCTTCATTGAGATTAATGCAGAATACAGCAAAACTAGGCAATTGGCATTATGATATATCAACAATGGAGATGTCTTGGTCAAATCATGCTTACGATATTCTAGGAATTGAAAAAAGCAAACAGTACAGTTTTACTTTTGAGGTTTTCTTCAGTATGATCCATCCCGATGACCAGGGGAATTTCCGTTCCGTATATGATAATGCCATGAAAAATCAAAATAGCTGCTCGTTGGAATACCGTTTTATCACACCTTGCAGCGGTGTGGTTCATATATTTGTCAATTCTGATATCGTGCTGAATGACCTGGGGGTGCCAACAAAGTTTATCGGTACCATCATGGATATTACGGAAATGAGGACTTTGGAAAAGAAACTGGAAACAATAGACCAGGAAATGAAAGAGATCTATGACAATCTGGATCTTGGAGTATGGGCTTATGATGTAAAAGGAAAACGCTTCACTTTTGTTTCGAAAACGATAGAAAAAATGGTAGGTTTGGATGTTGCTCTGTTTGAAAACGGTACAGTAACCATTAGGGACATAATATGCAAACAGGATCTCCCGTCCTATGATTCCAATCTTCGCTATCTTTATGAAAAAAACACCATTGTAAACGAATATCGTATTGTTTTGCCAAATGGTGAGCATAAATGGGTTAAGGATTGCATGATGCCAATACTGGACGAAAATCGGCAACTCGTTAAAATTAACGGAATCTTAACCGATATTACAGAACATAAAGAGCTCTTGGAGAAGGTCGAGTATTTGGCGAATCATGATTATCTTACTGGACTGCCGAATCGCCGACTGCTAAAAGAGGAAATGGAATTTCTGATTCAAAACTATGATGAGACGGAACAGAATTTCGCGGTCCTCTATATTGATTTGGACCGATTCAAATACATTAATGACACTTTAGGCCATCCGGTTGGAGATAATGTACTGAAGATTATCGCGGATCGGCTAACAGTCTATCAGCAGGAAGGTCACTTTGTAGCTCGGGTTGGCGGGGACGAGTTCATCATTGTTTACCAGGGATCAGTGAAAATTGAGGAACTAAAGGGAATTGCCAAGGATTTGATTACACTTTTAAGAGAGCCGGTTTATGAAGGAGAATATGAACTTTACCTGACAGCTTGTGTTGGCGTGAGTGTTTTCCCGTTTGATGGAGAGATGGAAGATACTTTATTGAAACATGCGGATGTTGCCCTATTTCGCGCAAAAGAATTAGGGAAAAATTACTTTGAAATCTATACACCAAATATTAACGTTAAAACTTATCAGCAATTCACGATAGAACGAGATATGCATAAAGCGTTAAAGGAAGACCAATTCACCATCTATTTTCAGCCGAAAGTAAATGCACAAACGTATCAAATTGTCGGAGCGGAAGCATTGATTCGCTGGGAACATCCATTATGGGGGATGCTATCGCCAGGTGAATTCATCCCAATAGCAGAAGAAACAGGGATGATAAATGAAATCGGGGATTATGTGATGGAAAAAGTGCTGCAGCAGATCAGCACTTGGACTGAGAATGGTGTACCCGTTGTACCAATATCGATTAATGTTTCTCCACAAAGGTTTTTACGTAAAAATTATTATCAATTAGTGGAGAGCTCCATAAAAAGCTATGGAGTTGACCCAAAATTAATTGAACTGGAAATTACCGAGAGTTCCTTCCTTCATAATCCGGAGGTTGTGCTGAAAACGGTTCGGGATCTACGTAATCTTGGGGTGAAGGTTGCCCTGGATGATTTTGGGACGGGATATTCCTCCATGACGCGACTGACCGAATTGGAAATTGATGTTCTAAAGGTGGACCGATCCTTTGTAAAAGATGTAGAAACAAACAGAAAGAATGCGATTATCCTGGAATCTCTTTTTGTTATTGCCAAAGACCTGGATATAGAGGTTGTAGTGGAAGGGGTAGAAACGGAAGGTCAGCTGCTCTTTATGAAACAGAAGAATTGTGACATCATTCAGGGCTATATTTTCAGCAAGCCAGTTCCTATCTCACCATTCACTGATATGCTTGAGAAGAGAAAGCTGCTGCCACAGAAAACGAAAGCAAAGCTGCCATCCATCGAGCGCAGGGAGTATTTCCGAATCGATTTTCCGAATGCGCTCATGGGAGAACTCACCGTGAAAGAAATAAGAGGGAAGGAAGTACAACTCGGCCAAGTGGGGATTGTGTTGGAAAATATCGGTCCGGGCGGGATGCGGATTATTTCTCATATGCAGTTCCCGGTTAGACCTGACCTCATCGTTTCCATCCGGACAAGTATTCTGGGAGAAACCCGGGACTACATCGGCAAGATAGTCTGGAAAGAAGAAGGACCGGAAACCTACTTTTATTATGGCGTGGAATTCATGGTGGATGAAAACGAGCGAACAGAACTTACCGGATTCCTTAACCGGGTAACCCTTCAATTAAAGGACAGCCACACCCTCCCGCAAACCAGCATAATCCAAGAAAATAAGTGGGACTATTTGGAGAGATTAAAAGGTGAATAGAGTGGTAGAGAAAGTTGGCCCTGGTTTATTCCAGGGCTACTTTTTTATGGGAAAAAGTTGAACAGAACAAAAATCAGCGCTAGTATTATTTTCCTATTTTAATTCACACCTGATTATTTCCGATCTCAATTATGCTATATTATTAAAATACAAAATGTGTAAAAAATAAGTTTGTTTCGGAATAATGTGTGGGTATTAAATAGGAGTAATATGAAATTTATTACATTTCATATGAAAAAACGGCCAAACTGGCACAAAAGTTGCGGCTTATTTCCTATTATAAAAGGATGGACATGTGTTCGGGATTTTTCTAAACTTACTATAAATTAGACTTCATCAAAGAAAGCCTCGAAACCAACCTCGCAAAGATAACAAGAAAAGGGAAGTGAAACAACCTTGGCTTCTTCGATAAAAATCAGACCAGGAATCGTGAATAATGCCATTGCCGGCTTGAATTCAAGCCATGGAAAACTCGGGAGTGTGACAAGCAATGTCTCCTCGGTCCAGTTCGGTGTGTCCTATGAGGTCAAGAATCGCAATAATATAGATTCCAGACTCCGGTCCGCCACAGCATCCCTACATAAACTGGAGGAGAGAATGAATAGGATCAAATCCTTCACTTCGGAAACGCTTGAAAAGTATCAGGGAGTGGAGAGATACCTAAACCGTCAAGCTGCAAACCGGGAACATGACCTGGTGAAGGCACTGATGGATAGGCATGCATTCAGCAGTCTGTATGAGCTGTATGATCAGACTGTCGGTCGCTTGGAGCACCTGCTTCATAGTGCACAGTATGTCGCAAATGCAGGTCTATTGCATCTGCTTGGTTGGCGTTTTGTCAATGAAGGTGGCAGATACACCTATAAATTATTGGATAGTGTAAAGCACGGAAGGTTTAACGTGCCGATTGGAAACATTATCAATAAGGTCGGCAATTCGAAACTTAACTTCCTTGCCAAAATGATGGTTAGTCCCTATTATGCGATCAAATACGCGAATAAATCATTGGCCGAAGTCGTCTATAAGAAATTCACCAAATACCTGCCTGATGATATTACTAAGATGACAAACAGTGTGCGTGATTTCAGGCATGCCATTTCGGATGCCCGCAACCTGAAGGAAGCGGCGAACGCTGTGAAATCCAATGCAAAAAGCCTGGGATCTGCAGCGCTGAAAATCGGAAAGGGAAATGCGTTCACAGCTTTTGCTATCACAGGTGTGGTGGAAGGTGTAGGTGCAGGGATAAAAATTACGGAAAACTACTCCAAGTATAGCGGTGATGTGGGAACGCTCAAAACCGAGAATGCCAAAGTGGTGGGAGAAGCTGTCTATAAAACGGCCGTTGTCGGTGGTTCATCCGTTATTGGAGCGGTTGCACTCGGTGCGGTCGGAAGCTTGGCTGGGCCAGGAGGAACTGTCGTCGGTGCTGCAGTAGGTGGATATGTTGGTAGCTTGGTAGGTGAGAAGCTTGCGAAAAACACGCCGGGCTGGGTAACGGACACATCCGTTCACTTCAAGGACACCATTTTCAAAGGAACCGAGGCGGTGGCAGAAGGTGCCTCCAAGGTGAAGGAAGGCTTCAGCGAAGTGAAGAAGAACGCTTCGAATCTACTAGAAAATTCTAAGAGTTTCTTCGGCAAACTCTCATTTGGAGGCTAACATGAAAACTATCTCACTTTCCATAGAAGAATTAATCTACAGTTTTTATAGTGAAGGGTTGTTCGAGCAGGGGAATTCCTTGAAGCAAGTGTATTTCAACGAAATTTCCGATGAAAATATGGATCTGTTGCTTCAGATTTCCTGCAGAACCCTTTTGGCGAAGGATCTGCTAGTCTATGAAAATCACAAATTCGAATTAGAACCGGAATTGAAAAGTGTGATACACACTCTGAATTTTTCCGAAAAGTCCTTGAAGGCATCCCGTCATAAATCAGGCGGCAAAGAAGAGTCTGTTTCCTTTCATTTTACGAAAAGCGGCTTTCTTAAGCACTCGCTTCTTTATGATGAACAGGTGCACCGTTTCGACTCGGTTGAGAAGGATGACATGCTAAAAGACCTTACGGAGTTTTTCCATTTACATAAAGAAGGTTCTGACGCTTATCAGCCTATCTCTTCAGAAGAGCTGGAAGGCATGCTTACCTATATCACCGAAAACAACCGTCAGTTCGATTCATTTCAGGTAAGAGCGGAGCTGGATCCGTTCTATCGGGTACTGGAAAAGACAAATGGGAGGTTGAATACCCTTCTATTATTTGAATTTGATGAAAAGAAGGAACCGACTATCAAAGACCTTGTCCTGCTGACAAACGATGTAGATGGAAATTGGATGCTATTGCAGAACGGACCGGACTATAACCTGACCAAAGGCAGCAGCTCCAAGTTGGAAGCATTCATGATGGAAAGCAATTCTCCTAAAACGACAGAAGAAAAGGAAAGCGTACTATGACACATAACAATCCTTTGAACCTAAAGCATGACCATATAATAAAAGTGGAGCAGGATGAGGTGCGTGTCACCTATACCCGTTATAGCGCAGGCTGCACGGTGTTTGGTATCGCATTTATGGCGCTTGTATCCTTGGGTGTTGTCCTTTTCATCCCAGGCTCCGGATTTTCCAGAACATTGCTTGCCTATCTCATCGGCGGTGTGGGAACGCTGTTCTTCGGAATTGCGCTTCTTCGCATTGTGATGACCATGATGCAGGGTAAAACGCTGATGAAGGTGAAGGACGGTAAACTAATTAACCGGAACCAAAGTGTAGAGCTTGGAAAAATCAAGGCACTCGAATACGGCTGGCACAATCGTAAGCCGAGCGGCCGTGTGTTTACGAGTGTAGTGGTGGACACAACAGAGAATGAGACACTCTTTTTCACCTACTACAACATCGTTTCCGATAACGCCATCGAGGAATTTCTTGACACCTTTGTAGTACCGTATATTACGTCGGAGGGTCAGACGAAGTGGCGTATATCAAAGGAATCAAAAGCTGAAAGCAGATAATGGCCATTGTGGGAGAAGTCATGTGATGTGCTTCTCCTTTTTATAAATATAAAATTAAAATGGAAAGGTGATAATCCATGACAATCGATATCTACGCAGCGAATGCCCAAGCGCGACGGCTCCAGGAGGAAGCGGCAAGCCTGTTGAATGTTAAACGGAACCTGATGAATGTAAAAGGGACGCTGGCGCAGGGCTGGCAAGCGACGGAGATGAATTATCTCAATAACGCAATCAGCGAAATGGAAAGAGAAATCGGCACGATTGTGGATGCACTGCAATCCTTGAGTGCGGATATCAGCTCGACGGCTTCCCAACTAAAGCGGGAGGAAGAAGAGAGGGAAGCTGCGAAAGCGGCGGCACTTCTTGCGAAAAAAGGCTCGTAAATTGGGTTTTCACCAATTTGCGAGTCTTTTTATATAAAAATAAGATAAAATTATCTAATTTTTATAAATAGTTTACAAAAATGTGGTTATTTTTAACTGTTTCATGGGTATAGATATTTGATTAAGATTTGGTAAAAGTTACTTATTTTCTAAACTATTGGAGCATACTCCAACCATAGTACGACAGGAACCGACAAGATTCGCTAATTGCCACAAACCCGGTCATCCAGCGGCATGAATCGACTAAGACTTACATTGTTTCGAGACTCTTTTCCTATAAAATATCTCTTGGATTTTTAATATTATAGGTATATGGAATGATTCTTGGCGCGCTTTATCGAAAAAAAGCGAAACATGCTTTATAATATTGATTGCCAGAAAAAGGGGGTTTTTTACTATAAACTGGGACTTAAACCCCAACGCCCCGACATACATAACATAAACGCTACATCCTATATGCATATCTAAAAAATCATCAACTAACAGGATTGTTTTTAGTTGATTGGAGGATCCGGGCATGATATTAACCCTTTTTGATCAAGGCAAGGCACGTGACCTTGTGCTGCCTGATAAGGTAACAGGAAAATACATACTTACGACCACTCTTCCCTCGGGAAAAGAAGCCGATTTGATGGCGGTGGAAGCCGAGGATGGAAAGTGGTACTTAAAATCAAATAACTATGCCTATTTAATAGGAAACAACGGGGAAAAGGTGAGGAAGCTCCTTTTAGAGCCCTTTAAAACCTATACCATCTCACGTGAAAACGAAGCTTCTGCACTCCTTTATGTAGAACCCCCAACAGAAGACAGAAACGAATTCACCAAGCACATTGCCGTCACCAAGACACTTAAGATTGGCAGAACGGAAGACAACCATATCTGCTTTTCCAATAAACTTGTATCCTCTCTGCATTGCGTGATTCAGTATGATGAAAACAATCAAGCGACCTTGAGAGATTACAATAGTTCCAATGGTACCTATGTGAATGGGAAGCGAGTGGAGGAAAAGCGCCTGGCAATTGGCGATGTCATTTCCATCATGGGTCTGAAAATCATTTATAATGGCACCTTACTGTCACTGAACAACCCTCAAGCTTCCATTCTTCTGGACAGACATGCGTTCCAGCCGTTCCAGGTGGAGCAGCCGGTCATTCTGGACGAGGAGGAGCTCGACGACTTTTCGATTGAAGAGCCTAAGGATCACTTATTCTATCGATCTCCACGTTTTAAAAAAGATATAAAAGAAGCCGTAATTAAGATCGATCCGCCACCACAAATGCCAAATATGGATGAAACGCCGTTGATGCTCCTTTTGGGTCCATCGATCACAATGGGGATGGCTTCCTTGTTTATGGGGATTTTCGCCGTCCAGAATGCAATGATGAACAACGGAAATATCATTAATGCCCTGCCGATGTTGATGATGTCCATCTCTATGCTGCTAGGAACCGTTCTTTGGCCGATTTTAACGAAAAGGCATGAGAAGAAGCAGCGAATCAAGAATGAAGGAATCCGTCAGGAGAAATATAAAGCATATCTCGTGGAAATGAAGCAGGTCATAGAAGACGAGTCCGTGCATCAGAGCGAAATTCTCCATGAAAACCACATCACGCTTACGCAATGCCTGGCGAGAATAAAGAACCGCGAGCGGAATCTCTGGGAACGATCGCTTGTCCATAATGACTTTTTAAAGCTCCGCCTAGGACTTGGAAATGTACCTTTGGACGCAGATATCAAGTTCCCGGAAAAGAAGTTCAGCATTGAGGATGACAATCTGCAGGATGAGCTTTATGAACTGGTTGGCGGTCCGCAGATCCTGGAAAACGTCCCTGTTACCATCTCTCTTTTAGAGGAACAAATTAGTGGGTTTATTGGTGACAGAAAACGGGTAATGGACTTTGTCAAAGGATTAATTTTCCAAATTACGGCACTACATAGCTATGACGAATTAAAACTTATTTTTATTTATGACGAGAACGAAAAGGAATCCTGGGAATTTGTAAAATGGCTTCCGCATGTTTGGGATGATGGAAAGCAGATCCGTTTCATTGCAACCAACCCGAATGAGCTGAAAGAGCTTTCCGCTTATTTTGAAAAGGAAATCACCCGTCAATCCATGCTTTCGGATGAGGACCTAAAGGAATTGAATCAGCATTATGTTGTCTTTTCCATGAATAAGAAGCTGGCTTCCAAAGCGGAAATGACCAATCTTATTTTAAAAGAGAAAAAAGACATCGGGTTCAGTTTAGTTACCCTTTACGATGAGCTGCAAAACCTCCCGAAGGAATGTTCGAAGGTAGTGGAGCTTGGGGAGGAAAGGTCGAAAATCTACGATAAGGATGACATTTCCGGAACCTATACGGCATTTCAGGCGGATATCTATCTGAAGGAATCGGAGGAAATGTACGCCATCAAGCTTGCCAATACGCAGCTTGCAACAGAAGTGTCGGATTATACCTTGCCAGATATGCTGACCTTCCTTGAAATGTTCGGCGTCAGCAAAATAGAGCACTTGAACGTTCCGACAAGATGGAAGGAAAACAATCCGACCTTAACAATCCAGACGCCAATCGGGGTGGATACTACCGGTGAGATTTTCAACCTCGATCTTCACGAAAAGTATCATGGTCCACACGGATTGATCGCTGGTATGACAGGCTCCGGGAAAAGTGAATTCATCATGACCTTCATTCTGTCCCTTGCAGTCAATTATCATCCTGACGAAGTGGCATTCATCCTTATCGACTATAAGGGTGGGGGAATGGCGAATGCCTTCCTCGATTTGCCGCATCTTGCCGGTACGATCACGAACCTGGACGGGGCAGCGGTAAAGCGCTCGCTCATATCGATCCAGAGTGAACTGAAGCGCCGCCAGGCCATTTTCAGCGAGACGAGCAGAAGAGTGGATGAAAGCAATATTGATATCTATAAATACCAGAAACTATACAGGGAAGGCATCGTGACAGAGCCTCTTCAACATTTGTTCATGATTTCGGATGAGTTTGCCGAGCTGAAAACCCAGCAGCCTGAATTCATGGAGCAGCTTGTTAGTGCGGCGCGCATCGGACGTAGCCTTGGTGTCCACTTGATCCTGGCAACGCAGAAGCCTTCAGGGGTAGTGGACGATCAGATCTGGAGTAACAGTAAATTCCGGATCAGTCTCAAGGTGCAGGAAAAGGCCGACAGCATGGAGGTCATCAAACGGCCGGATGCCGCGGAATTGACGAATGTCGGACGATTCTTCCTCCAGGTCGGCTATAACGAGATCTTTGAGCTTGGTCAATCCGCATGGGCAGGTGCACCATACTATCCAACTGATAAGCTCGAGAAAAAGAAGGACGAAAGCATCAGCATCATCGACAGCCTGGGACGCGTCATCAAGTCCGCTAAAATCGACCGTAACAAAGGCATCAAGAACCCGTCGAAGCAGTTGGACGAAATTACGGACTATCTGGCAAGCCTTGCCAAACAGGAAAACATCAAGGTGAAGCAACTGTGGCTTGAGCCGATTCCGCCTCAGATTTATATAGAGGACATTAAAGAAAAATACAGTGATCAGACGAATGAAGCATATGTGCTGAACCCGGTCATCGGGGAGTATGATGATCCGTCCAACCAGCGTCAGATGCCACTCAGACTTCCGATTACACAAGAAGGAAATACGGTGGTGTACGGCGTGACAGGAAGCGGAAAGACGTCCTTCCTGCAAGCGATGCTAATCTCCTTGATGGAAGAGCATACACCGGAGGAAGTGAACTTTTACCTCCTGGATTTCAGTACCGAAACCTTGAACTGGTTCCGCTCCGCTCCTCATGTTGGGGATGTCGTCGTCTCCCATGAAGCGGAAAAAATCCAAAATCTGATGAAGCTTCTTCAAGCGGAGATTGTAAACCGTAAAAAGCTATTCGCCAATTACGGAGGAGATATTAACGTCTACAACCGTGTGTCAACGGATAAGGTGCCGTCAATCGTGGTGGCCATCCATAACTATTCCGCGTTCTCCGAGACGTATGAGGAGCATGGGGAGACAATCGCCTACCTGACACGCGAAGGTACGAAATATGGCATCTACTTCATCGTGACAGCAACAAATACGGGTTCGATCCGTTATCGCCTGCTGCAGAACTTCAAGCAGCTGTTTGTACTTCAGTTGAATGACCAGACAGAGTATTCCGGCGTACTTGGAAATGTAGATGGCGTGTATCCATCCAAGCATAAAGGACGCGGTATTTTCAAAAGCGACAATGTATATGAATTCCAGATCGCCAAGCCGGTGAAAGATACAGAGGATCTGTTCAGCTTCATTGAAGGTTATAGCAAAACAGCGCGCGAGACATGGGACAGGGAGCCTGCACCTGGTATTCCGACGCTTCCTGAAAAGGTGACTGCAGACTATATCCAGAATCAGATGGTGTTTGGTTCTTCCCATCCGTTCATTCCGGTGGGAGTGGATCGACAGTCTCTGAAGCTATCATTCTTTGATTTCCAGGAGTGCTTCGTGAACCTGGTTTCAGCAACCCAAAATGATGCAGCGACTGCATTTATGCAAGGAATTTCCGAGTTGTTGGCTGCAAAAGCGGGGGATGAAGTAATCGTACTTGATGCAAATGGTGCATTCCGGTTGGAATCTGATCCAGAATATCGTCATGCGTCTGCCAAATCAGAGCTTGAAACAACCATCGTTCATCTTTTTGAAACCCTTGTACACCGCAACAATACGAAAAAGGATGCTGAGGAACAGGGGCATGAAGTACCTGATTTCCATCACATCTATTGTGTGGTCGATAGCTTCAGCGACCTTAGCTTGAGCCTTTCAGAGGATGCACTTGATAAGCTCAAGGTGTTCCTGGAGCGGGGAGCTAATCTGAACGTTCATATCATCATGTCCGATAGTGCAGATAAGTTCAGCAGCGTTTCCTTCGAGGAGTGGTTCAAAAAGCACGCTTCCGTGAAAAATGCGATCTGGATCGGCAGCGGAATCAGCGACCAGTATCTGTTCAAGATAGCCAAAATCACGACCGAGATGTATCAGGAAATTCCGAACGAATTCGGCTATGTAATCAAAAACGGTAAGGTCAGCCTGGTGAAGCTATTAGCCTCTGAAACGGAAAAAGAGGAGGTTGCAGTCTTTGGATAAGATTTTAGTAGAAGTGTATGTTCCGGCATCCAACGATAAACATGATGTATTCATCCCGATCTCAAGCAAGCTGTACGAAGTGGTCTATCTTTTATCGAGTACGGTAAGTGAACTATCCCATGGGTACTTCAAGGCGACTCCCGATACAGTGCTTTGCAAAAAGTCAACGGGGGAGATATTGAATATCAACCAAACGGTAGAGGAACTGAATCTGCAAAACGGTGCGAAGCTGATGCTGTTCTAAGATTAAAGTATCGCAAGGATAATAGATAACCTGTAAAGGAAGGCAGGTAACAACAGCATGAATATTAAAGCCATTGTTCTGTTTTTGTTCATGATCTCATTGATTGGAGTGACGGGTTGTATGGACGCAGAGAATAAGTT
This sequence comes from Sutcliffiella sp. NPDC057660, assembly GCF_042800035.1. Taxonomy (NCBI): domain Bacteria; kingdom Bacillati; phylum Bacillota; class Bacilli; order Caryophanales; family Bacillaceae; genus Sutcliffiella; species Sutcliffiella sp. NPDC057660. The sequence continues at coordinate 207,410 of NZ_JBHVHV010000001.1, read as the reverse complement.
TTTGTCCCACTTGGAAGAAAAGTACAACGAAGATTTTGAAGTGGAAAATGTAAAGGAAGGCAGTATCATTTTTTCCGAAATGTATGGAAAAGATAAAGCGCTTGTTCATCCGAAAGGGAATGAAGAGTTAGTATTTTTAGCGGGTGAGTACCGCAAAACAGAGGAGATATATGACAATTATGTTTTGGCGAAATGGGGCGAGGAGCTAAAGGCTGACTTAAAAGAAGACATGGAAAGTGAATTGCCAAACAGCCCATACAAGGTTTCAATTATGGCTGCTGATGATACCTATGATGCCACCATGTTGGAAAAACCTTTTTCAGAATATGTAGAGGAAAACAAAAATGTCATGATTATGTTAACTGTTGGTGTTTATACCTCTGGGGAGCCCAAACTGGAAGAGTACAGTCAAGGTATATACAACATGTATCAAAAATTGAAGGAATATGGCACCGATTCATATGCAATATCCGTAGGATTCGTGGATGAATCCGAAGATATTACTGATTATATCCGAACAGCCAATATCAATAACATCGCATGGTCAAACTTGGATGCAAAGGTATATGGGGATATCAGTTTTGATGAAAGATCCAACCCGGAAAATCCGAGTTCCAGCATCAGTGAAGAATTAATTGTGACGAGTCCGGAATCTGTCATTCATCATTACGAAAAGTTAGGGGAGTGAGACAGTGTCACTTTCCAATCTTACTCCAGAGGAAAAAAACATCCTGCTGCAGTTATCGTATATAGATGTCCCGCCAAATATAAAGGTATCGGATAAATATAGCTATACCCTTGATGAACTCATTGCAAAGATAGAACTGACAACAGGAAATAAGCTGGAAGACAACGACAGAATGAAAACTATTCAAGCATTCATTCAAAGTGACGCCTACCAATCTTCAAACTTGAAAGATGTTAAACTCGTAGGCTACCAAAACCACAATCCAAACGATGGCAATAACACAAACGGGGAATCCCACTCGGGTTTTGTCGGTTATGCCTATAAGGACGATAACGGAAATGCCACAGCGGTGTTCCGTGGAAGTGAAAACCCGGGAGATCTCGACAACCTGAAAACGGATTGGTCCGAGAACGGTCAGGCCTTTTTCGGAATGGAAACGGTACAGCAAAGAGAAGCGAATGAATTCTATGCGAATCATGTAGCGCTTCACGATGGTGAAAAGAATGTTCTTGGTCACTCCAAAGGTGGAAATCTGGCTTCCTATGTGTATGTCAACAATCTCGATGATAACAACAAGGGTTATGTCATAAATGGTGCCCCCCTTTGGTGGTGGGGGCTGAATGATACGCAGAAGGAAGGCCTGAAAAATGCTGAAGCATTCTCCTTTATCGTGTATGACGGAGACATAGTCTCTCAACTCGGCTATGCCCCATATGTCACCTTGAGGGTGGGGCTTGATAAAAAAACAGGGGAGTACACCGATCCATTTTACCCGCATGCGGAAACAAGTGTTGCATTCGATGAGAATGGAAACCTGGTCAATGTGAAGCAAGGTGGCTCTTTTATCTCAGATATTCAGGATTTTCATCTTTTCTATGAAAATATTGAATCCGCAGTCAAAGGGTTTGTCACATCTAAGGCGGAGCAGATCATGACAGCCATCAGTGATGGTGCCAAATATGTCATCGCAGCTATCAACAAAGGGCTGACTGATGCAGCGAACTTTATCAAGGAGCAGACAATCAGTCTGATCAACAAAATTGAGACGATGTCCAAGAGTCTGGAGAACAAAGTGCGAGGGTTCTTTGAGGACGTAGGTAAAAAAGCATCAGACCTCTTCGGAAAGGTTGTCAGTGGAGTAAGCGGCTTCTTCGGTGGCACAAGCCTGCCGCAGGAGCCTTACGTTAAGGTGGACTTGCACCGACTTGCCTATTATTCTTCCAGACTGCAGTCCATTAAAAGCAGGACCAATCATGTTAATTCCTTGATCAATAGCCTATATGGAGAGGTCGGCATCTTCGGATTGGATAATCTGATCAAAGCGGATATTCTTTCTGCGATGAACAATAACATCAATCAAAATATCGCTTACCTGAATCAGGCGAGGGAATTTTTGCAGAAGAAGGAATCCTACCTCGTGTCCAAGGCAAATTCAATACGTTAAACAGGAGGTAGCTACCCATGGATCCGAAAGTGAAGGGTAAAATCAGTAGCATCATTCAGGAAATCAGTGTCATCACCAGGGAGCTAGAGGATATTTCAAACGGCATCAACCATGAATTCAAAGGGATCGGCAGCAACTACAGCTCCGCAAGCCTGAGGGAGACTGCGCAGAATTACCGGAATATCAGTAATGAGCTGAGGAAGATCTGATATGGCGATGGCGAGGTGTCGAGGTGGGGTTATCTGGTTATCGGTGCAGTAAGTGTCGTTCCAATCGCAAAAATTGTAATTTGTGCATAAAATGAAAATTTTGTGCGTAAGTGGCCCTTTTTTTCGCGCAAATTTTGATTTTTGCGCGAAAAGGATTAATTTTTGAGCGCAAATCCGTTTTTTTGAGCGAAAGCGATAAATGAAGGTCAAAGACGAAAGCACAAACGCAGAAATCCAGCTATGAACACAGAGATTTCACAGTTTTATCCCATGCGGAGGAAGATTTCGCACCTCGACCATCACAAACTAACATGCATGGCCACTAATACAGCTCATTTAAAGGAGGTGAGAAAGAATGGCGCGTTCTATCCAAGTTGATCCAGCGAAATTAGAAACAGCAGCAACAAGAATCGACCAGCAGGCTGGCGATTATGAAAGAATCTACAAGCAACTTTTCAGTGAAGTGGACGGAATGGGTGCTGCATGGCAGGGAACTGATAATGTAGCATTCGTTACGCAAATCAAAGGCTTCATGGACGATTTCCAAAAGATGTCCGCTTTGATGAGACAACACTCTGAATTCCTAAAAATCAGTGCAAAAACCTATCGTGAAACACAAAATGAAGTGGTTAATGCTGCGAAAAGACTTAGCAACTAATCTATCTTGAAAATCATAAAGGGCAGGTGAATGAAATGTCAGTGGATGGAATTAAAATTTCCCTTGGTGAGGTTTCCAAAACAGCGGGTCAAATCAGAACGCTAAACGCTCAATTGGCTGCGAAGCTGGAAGAGATCAAAAAAGAGATGAACGGCCTATCTCAAACTTGGAATTCTGATGCTTCCAACACGATCCGTACCAACTTCAATGCTTTGGCGCCACGTTTTGAAGAATACCGTACAGTAGTGGACGCCTACTCCAAGTTCTTGGATTCTACCGTAACAAACTACAACTCTGCAGAGACTCAAATCAACAACAACGCAAGTGCGTTCAGATAATTAGTAGTCAGCTAGGGCAGTTAGTGCATGCTAATTGCCCGAGTTATACAAAAATAGAATGTCAGATTAATAGTCTGGAGACGAGAAAATATGATAAAACATGTTGATTTATATATCGAAAACTATGGTCTATCCAGTTTTTTGTATTTAGAGATTCCGAATCAAGAGGAGCTGGACGAAGCGGCACTGGATAAGCTGAAAACTACAAGCTATACGGGCTTGCTCCCGCTTGCAGCACTTTCCAAAAAAGAGCAGCACTATATCCGTTATGAATTGGACACGGAAATGTCATTGGAAGATTTCCTCTCTCAAAAGCTTTCAAAGGATAAACTTATTGCCTGCATCTCCAATCTATTGGAAACCTTGCTTGGAGTAGAGGAATCAGGGCTTGATCTTCAGCACTTTCTTTTTGACAAGCAATCCATCTTTATTGATAGTTTTTCAAATAGATTACTTTTCCTATATATCCCTATAAAAAATAATTCGTTTGAAAAGGTATCACTGAAGGACTTCTTAAGAGAACTCCTCTATACAGCTCCGTTTGATGAGGCGGATGATCCGGCATTCTTTGTTCGACTACATAACTATCTGATCGATTTCAAGGATGTCGGGCTTCCGGAAATGGTCGAAGACTTGAAAGAGCTTGGTGCATACAATCCTTCGAGTATCCTTGCTATCCGTGAAAAAGTGGAAGTTGCCGAAAAGCCTTACAACTTTTATCGACCTGGCCAGGTGGATGTGAAAGCGTCCAGTTCTGTAGAAAACGGTGTTCACACGTCCGAGTACAGTTCCCGGAAAACGGACAAAAGGGTAGGCAGCAAGCTAGAGATAGAGGAAGAACTGCAATATAAGCGGATTACCCGGACAGATCTCGATCAGGCGAAGGATCTCAAAGAGGATAATACATTAAGGGATTCTGCCCTGAACATGCTGCCAAAAGCTGGCGTAGACCTTCTCCAAGAGGAACCCGAAGAGGAAGGCACAACCGTTCTTGGTTCATCAGCTGTTTCACTTGAAGAAGAGTATGAAGGTACGACGATGCTTGGTGTGGAAAACTTCTCGACCTCCCCGCCATACCTGTTGAATGGTGTCGGCAACCCGAAAATCGCAATCACTAAGCGTGTTTTCAAAATTGGAAGAGACCCAAAAGGAACGGATCATACCTGCAATAATAAGGTGGTAGGCCGAGTGCATGCCCATATTTTACACGAAAACGGGGAGTACTTCCTCGAGGACAACGACTCCAGAAATGGCAGCTATCTCAACGATCGAAAGCTGCATCCGAAGGAAAAAGTGAAAATCAGGCACGGAGACCGCATCAGGCTCGCCAACGAGGAGTTTATCTTTAAACTCTTTTAGAGAGAGGGGAAAAACAATGGCATTTCTTACTGCTTATCACACCGATAAAGGAATCAAAAAGCAGACAAATCAGGATGCGCTCCTGCTTAAATCAGCCAGCACGCCAAAAGGGCAGGTAGGACTTTTCATCATCTGTGATGGAATGGGCGGGCTAACACAAGGTGAATTGGCGAGTGCAACTGTGGTAGGGCATCTGTCCAAGTGGTTTGACCACGAGCTGCCCGGGCTCCTTGAGCAGGAGACGCCTGAGACGGAGCTGACTGCCAGGTTGGAGAGAGCAATCGGTGAAATTAACCAAAAAATCCTGACATATGGCGAAGGCTCCAACGTCCAGCTTGGTACGACGCTGACCGCTCTGTTAGTGGTCTATTCAAGCTATATTCTCGTGCAGATCGGGGACAGCAGAGCCTATAGGCTTCATGCTGATACCATAACCAGATTGACGAAGGACCAAACATTAGTGCAAAGGGAATTTGAAAAAGGAAATATCACAGAGGATCAGGCGAGGGTCGATCCAAGAAGGAACGTCCTCTTGCAATGTGTGGGAGCAACAAAGGAGTTAAAGCCTGTCATTTCAACGGGGGCAGTAGAATCAGGAAGCGGATTCCTGCTATGTTCCGATGGTTTTTACCATGAGATGACAGACGGGGAAATTGTCGCAAGTCTAAACCCTGAGATCATCACGAGTGAGGATGCTATGCAGAACACCGTGAAGGATCTGGTGGAGAAGGTAAAGACGCGAAAGGAAAAGGACAATATCTCCGTCATCTTTACGCATGTTACATAAGTTTATGGGGGAATTCTCTTGCTGCAAATTGGGACTATAATCGATGATCGATATGAGGTTTTAAAGGAAATTGGACGGGGTGGAATGAGTGTCGTCTACCTCGCTATGGATAATCGTTTAAATAAATCGCTTGTCGTCAAGGATATCCGCAAGCGCCAGCATAGCAATAATGAACTGCTGATCAACAGCTTGATCGTGGAAGCAAACATGCTGAAGAAGCTGGATCACGGGGCGCTCCCGAAAATCTATGACATTATTGAATCCTCCGGGGACATCTATGTCGTCATGGACTATATCGAGGGGGAGTCGCTGAAGGAACGCCTTAAGCGGGATAACGTCATTCCTCAGAAGGATGTCATCGATTGGGCGAAGCAGCTTGCCAATGTGCTCGGCTATCTGCATACGAGGAAGCCGCACGCGATTATTTACCGCGACATGAAGCCTGATAACGTGATGCTGACACCTGAAGGGAAAATCAAGCTGATCGACTTCGGGATTGCAAGGGAATATAAGACGGAAAATTCCACGGATACGACGAACCTCGGGACAAAAGCATACGCGGCCCCGGAGCAGATTTCAGGCAAGCAGACGGATGCAAGGACAGATATCTATAGCCTTGGGGTTACCTTGTATCACTTGGTGACAGGTAAAAGTCTTACTGAACCACCCTTTGAAATGAAGCCGATCCGTTATTGGAACCCGTCCCTATCAGAGGGGCTTGAGCACATTATACTGAAATGCACCCAGAGCGAGCCGAATGAACGCTACCAAAGCTGCGAGGAGCTTGCGTACGATCTCGAGAACATCAATAGGCTAACAACAGGCTATAAGAAAATGCTGTTAAAGCAGCTTTATCTTTTTCTGATTCCGTTCGCACTTTTTCTTATCTTCACAACGGTCTCGGCCTTTGGCTATAGCGGAATGAAGGATGAGCAGTATCAGGATTATATGAGACTTGTAAATGAATCAAGCAGATATCTGATCCAGGGAGAGGATGTCGAGGCGATCGAGCAGCTAGAGCGTGCCATCGTAGTGGACCCGTCTAAATCAGAGGCCTATATCAATCTATTGGACTTGTATATAAGTCGTGATGAAACGGATGCAGGGCTCGCCAAGATCGAAACCTATATCCAGGATGAATACGGGAATGTTCATGAAAATGACCGCGTCCTTTTCAAAGTCGGGATGACCTACTTTGATGAAAAGAGTAATTATGTGTCCGCACTAAGATTCTTCCAGCGGGTGGATACGGAAGAGATACCGGATGCCAAGTATTACCGGACGCTTGCAAGTACGATGGGCAACTTGAACATCGATTACTCGGAATTTGCGAAGAACCTGCTGGACTTTGAAGTATATAATGACAAATTGCCAAATGACAGCCGAAAGCTAGATAACTATTCTTCACTTGCCAATATTTATATATCCTATAAAGGTCAGATAGCGGATGCCAATACAAGAACGATCGAAATCGTCCAAAAGGCTGGTGAAATCCTGACCCAACTGGATAATGAACAGCTCCTTTACAAGTTCGAGGTGGACTTTGAGCAGAAGCTGGCACAGGCCTATCATAGCAGAGGCGTTAATTCGAAGGATCTGAATGCTGCAAAAGATGATCTTCAGCTTGCTGTCGAGCATTACCACAACATCATTACTCTTGATATGCAGCAAAAAGAACAATCGATGCTGAAAATCGGTACCATCTATCAGGAAATGGGCGAGTCTCTGAAAGCAAAGGAACAGTTCCAGCTCACAGTAAAAGAGTTCCCGAAAAGCGTGGATGCACATGTGAGCCTGATCAACCTTCTATTGGATATCGAGCAGGGCAAGAACGAGGGAGAAAGAAATTATCAGGATGCCCTCAACCTATTCAAGCACGTAAGCACACTTGATCAAGCCAAAGAAGCATCATCGTACCAACGATTAGAAAGAAGATTGAGCAATCTCAATCTATTATAGGGGGGAGTATTTGACGATGACATACCAGATAATGTTTTACGGAGGTCTGGCAGCAGCACTCCTTACCCTGATCATCACCATCTATGTCTATGTAAAAATGAATATCCGACGTGTCATTTCCGACCTGACAGGAATCAAATGGAAAAGTCCTTTTGCCAAGAGATCCTCCACACAAGCGGAAGTGGAGGAAAAACGGACTACCAATGAAATCCGGTTGAAAAAGCAGGACCTCGAGGGTGAAGAGATCACCGAGCTGATGGAGGACGAGGTGGCTGCCACCGCATTGCTTGACGAAAGCAATGTAGAGGAAACCACCCTGCTGTCGTCAGGAGTTGACCAGGAGGACGAAACAACCCTCCTTGGAGAAGGCATGGACGAAACAACGTTATTGACCGATAAGCCAGCGTTTTATTTTAGAAAAGAATTAGATGTAGTGGTCACCCATTCCACTACGAAACTATGAGGTGGAAAGAAAAATGATAAGTACGATACTGACTGTTTACAAGAATAAGAAGTCGTTCCTCTTGCTGCCGCTGATTGCTGTCCTTCTTGTTTCTGTTCTTGCATTTAATGTAAAGGTATTTTCCACCATTGACGTGAAAATGGATATCACGTTCAACGGCGATACTTGGGAGACGCATAGGGAGGATTTCAATCGCTATTGGTTCTCTAAGGATAAGGATCACGTCACGTTCACGGTGGATCTGAGTGAACATTTTCAGGAGGAATTCAAGGATGATCGTCCTTTCTCCATCGTAAGTGATGGGGTGGAGCCATCCAGTATTTCCTATAAGGACGTCTTAAATGGCGAGGGACTCAAACAAGGGATTTTTGAAGTGAGTGTACCTGTTGCTGGTGACAACAACTATGCCTTTACAGCTCATATCACTGAAGGAAACTCCTGGGGTCTTGATACGGGAGCGCCGAAAACCTTCCGTGTTGAGAAAGATACCATTTCCCCTGACATCAGCATTTCCGGTGTAGAAGATGGAGCTCTTTATAAGGATAAAGTGGAAATGGCCTTTCATATAAATGAGAAGAACTTTGCCAAGGATAAAACGAAGGTCTCCTATTCGTTTAATGGAGAAGCAAAGGATGCGGAGATCGTCTGGCAGGATTACATCGGACTTGTAGCCTTCGATAAAGATGGCGAATATCAGGTGACCATCCAGGCAACGGACTATGCCGGAAACGTAACAGAAGAGAGCGTCTCTTTCTCTATTAATAATAAGGGAGCTTACTTAAGCGTAACCGATGATAAAGGAAATGAATTGAATGGAGATAATGTCTATAACCTAGACAGCATTCATTTAAAGGCGACAAATGGTATTTCTCTGGAGTCTGCAACGATGGTAGTGAAAAAGCAAGGAACAGATGAAGAGTTCCCTGTAGTTCCTACTATACAGAACAGAGAAGCGACAGGAACCCTTAGCGGCCTGACAGAGGGTATCTACACTGTTCATGTAACAGTAAAGGAGAAGCATAAAAACGGAAAAGAGCATACACTTCCGACCTTTATTTTTATTGTAGATAAGTCGGCTCCGACTCTTTCCATTTCTGGCGTTGAAAACAATGGCCGTTATGAAACGGAAAAGAAAGTGGAGTTCCGTGTGAAGGATGCCAATATTGATCTTTCCAAATCCTTTATCACCATCACAAAGGATGGCAAGGAATGGATGACTAATCAGCACTTGCATGGGGATGAAGAAGGAGCTAGTTATACTCATGAATTTTTTGGGGACGGACTATATGCTGTTACTTTTACAGCAGTGGACCGTGCAGGGAATACGAAAACTCATGAGGAATTGGCCTTTACGGTAGATACTTCCAAGCCGAACATCACCTATGAAGGTATGAGTGAAGACAAGAAATACTATAATGAATCTTTGGATGTAACGTTCCATGTAATGGATTATTCCATTGACCTGGAAAAAACGAAGCTGGAAATCGTCAAGGATGGCGGCGAACCCATTGTAAAGCAATTCAAGAAGGACTTTTTCTTCTTCTACAATGCAGAAGCCCAGCATTCCTTTTCGGAGGATGGCAGCTATGATATTAAAATAACTGCAGTAGACTACTTTAACCAGACGGATACAGTAACAAAGAATATCGTCATTGATAAAGTGAAACCGGTAGTAAGCATCACAGGTGTTGAAAACAAGAAATACAAAAAGCCGCAAAAGGTGGATTTCAAAGTAAGTGATCAAAACCTGAGTCTTGATACCACCATGTTGACCGTCTCTAAGGACGGGGAGCAATACGCGCTTCCGAAAAAGCTGAAATACACGAGCGACACGGAAGCAAGCCTGTTGGATGTGGAATTCAAGGAGGACGGAGATTATGTACTCCAATTCGAATCTATCGATAAGGCTGGCAACACAGCTAAGCATGAAAAGATCGAATTTACAGTGGATCAAAGTGAACCGGCCATAACCATAGATGGGGTGGAAAACAATGGCCACTATCCGACAGACAAGCTTGTAACTATTACACTTCGCGATCTGACGCTGAACCTGGAAAATACAGAAGTAACTGTCAAAAGTGATAAGGATGCTTCTCCTATCAAGCTGGATCCTACAAAGGTAATAGGCAAGGAAGCGGTGTATGAGCAATACTTTGATAAAGAAGGAATCTATGAGATCACTGTCCGTTCCAAGGATACGTTGGAAAACGAGGCAGTAAAGAAGCTGAAGTTTGTCATCGACCGCACAGCCCCTGTATTGGATGTTGCCGGGATTGACATGGATGCCTACGTAAAAGGCGGACAAAAGCTGACTATCACAGCAAAAGAACTGCATTTCGCTGACAGCAACTTGACAGTGGATGCCACCATTACTAGAGCGGATGGCAAAACGGAGGCGTATGATATCGGAAAGTTGGAAGTCATTGAGCAGACATCCAGCCTGTCCCATACCTTTACCGAGGACGGATACTATACCATCAAGGTTTCCGCAATCGATAAAGCAGGAAACCGTGCAGAAGATGCTGTTCGACGTTTTACAGTGGATAATATCAAACCTGTATTTGGCATATCAGGTGTGTCCGATAAGGAGTATTATGCTTCGGACAAGACTGTAACCTTAAGCGTGGAGGAGTTCCACTACTATAACAACCAGGTGAAATTGGATGTAACGAAAAATGATGCTCCGTACTATTTGGGAGCATGGGAAAACGATGATGTACTCTCCTCTCTGACACATGAATTCAAGGAGGACGGTGACTATGTCATCTCCATGGCCTCAGAAGATGCTGCCGGAAACAAAGCGGATCCGAAAGTGACCTCCTTCACCATCGATAAAACAGCACCAATCCTGAGTGTGACAGGCGTCAAGGATGGAGAGGATTACAACAGGGACAAGCCGGTGGAAGTGAAGCTCAGGGATACGAACCTGGATCTTTCCACGACGAATCTAGTCATCACGAAAAACGGCAAAGCGTACAACGCCGGCAGTTTCAACGCTGCGGGCGGGGTGGCAACTCTCAATCATATTTTCAAAGAGGAAGGGAAATACAAAATCGCCTTCTCTGCGACAGATAAGGCAAAAAACAAAACCGTCCATGAGGATATATCCTTTATTATTGATAAAACCCGTCCGGTCGTGAAACTTGATGGTGCAGCGGACAATAGCTTCAACCCAGGAAACAAGACAGTGACCCTGTCCATCGACGAATTGAACTACAGCACCAATGACGTGGAGTTAATCGTGACTAAAGATGGCCGTGGCTATAACATGGGTACTTGGGAAAATACAGGAAATCTGTCCAAATTGAGCCATAATTTCACCCAGGATGGCCTGTACACCATCTCTGTATCAGCAACCGATAAAGCGGGTAACGGACCTGTGACCCAAAAACTCACCTTCACAGTCGACAAGGTCAATCCTGTTATTTCAATCGAAGGGGCAGATAACGAAGCACACTATAATGTTGATAAGAGAATTCAGGTTTCCATCAACGATCTGAACCTGGACATCAACAGCATTGCCGTCACGAAAAACGGCAGAGGCTATTCTGTTGGAGGATTTGCCGTGAATGGGAATATCGCATCCCTTGTACACACCTTCAGTCAGGAAGGCGACTACCGCATTCAGGTAAACGCAACCGATAAAGCCGGTAACAGCATGAGCAAGGAATTGGCATTCACCATTGATAAAACGGCTCCAGTCATTACGCCTAAAGTGAAGGGTGATGGCAGAACGCTTAAAAATGGGGAATTTATCAATACAATCTTTACACCGGAGTTTGCGCTGGATGTGGCGGCAGACAGCATTGTCTCCATGACGCTGAATAACCAGAGCATTGCAAGCAACCGTGCCCCTATCGCATCCAAGGATACGAAATACAACTACCGGGTGGTTGCAAGGGATAAGGCAGGAAATGAAACAGTCCTTGAAATCAGCTTTACATTGGATACAACGAAGCCGTTGCTTGAGATTACAGGAATCATAGAGGGCTTCTTCAACGAAAACATGGTACCGGTCATCAAGTATGCAGATATCCACATGGATGAATCCAGAAGCTATATCAGGTTGGATGGTAAGCCGTTCAAAAGCGGTACTGCACTGACGGAAGAGAAGGATTATGTGCTGGAAGTGGTTGTAACCGACTTGGCCAATAACGTGACGAAGCGGACCATCCATTTCACTATCGATAAAACAGCACCATCAATCTCATTCCTGGATCCCATCTCGGATAAATATTTCACTGAGGATGTCATCCCTGAATTCCTGATCGACAGCTTAAGTCCATATGACATCATTGCCTTGACCCTGAACGGAAATCCATATGAAATCGGAGATCCAATCAAAGAAGAAGGCAAGCACGTGCTCTATTTCGAGATCAAGGACAAGGCTGGCAACATCAAACAGCTCAGTGTGGAATTCATGATTGATAAAACTCCACCAAAAGTGCTTGTGGATGGAGTAAAAGAAAAAGGAATCTATTATGATCCTGTAACAGTAAGCCTGCAGCTGGAAAATCCAAACGATAAGATTCTAACCGTCATGATCAACGGAGAGCTTTTCGAGGGTGATGTATTAGAGGTAGACGGAAACAAAGTAATCCGTTCCACCTTCACTGACATCAAGCCATACGAGATTATCGTGGAAGCGGTAGATGAAGCAGGAAACATAGAGCGCTTTGTCCTGCCATTTGAAATAGCGGACAAGAGCGTGCTAGTAAAAGTATACGAAAACAAACCACTATTCTTCGGAGGAATTGCCGCTGGACTGATAGGCGCAGCAAGTGCAGCAGCCTATGCGATCAGACGCAGAAAGCAGAATGTGGACGGCCCGCGTGCAAGCGGGGTCGAAGAGTAATATGTAAAACCAACCAATGAGAGCTTTGCTTGACGGAGCTCTCATTGGGTTTTTTTTATGGGAAAATGAAAGAGTATACCTGTATAGCTTTTTTTAAACAAACGTTTGATTAAACAAACGGAAACTCCTTGTGCGCCAAGGGATTGAAAAAAATATAACAAATTCACTTTTAAAAAAGGTTTTGTAAGAAAACATGTCAAAACAGCCAAAATCGAAGCTATATGAACCAATAGCCTATCAAATACTTTTAGCAAAATAGCAATTTTTAAACAAACGTTTGATTAAGAAAAAATAGAATCCTTGCGCCCCAACGGTTTGAAGAAAAAATTAAAGATTAACTTTTAAAAAAGGTTTTCCGGGATAACTTGAAATTCATCCTGATGTAAAGTGATGATTGACTAGTGATTCTCCAAAAAATTTAGTCAATATTGTGCACCTAACCGGTCAATATAGGTACCCCAAAAAGTAGAGGGTGTCCGCATATAATAAAAGAAAGCGGTTACACATACGGGGGTGGTGAAGGATGGAGACGAACGTGAATACGGCGACGTCGCAAAGTCCTAGAACGAAAGCGAGAATAGTAGAAGGAGTGCCAAAGCGGAAAGTGAAGTGGAAAAATATATTAACCTACGCTGCCTTTGTCGGGCCGGCATTGCTATTCTTCCTTGTCATTCAGATCATTCCATTCCTGATGGGAGTCTACTACTCTTTCACTTCCTGGAATGGTGTCAGCTCAGTCGTAGAATGGGTCGGGCTTGCGAACTATAAAAAGATTTTTACGAACGATGATGCATTCTTCAACTCATTCATGTTCACGACCAAGTTCATGTTTGCGGCTGTGATCATCAGCAATCTTATCGGTTTCGGTTTCGCACTTTTACTTAATGCAGCACTGAAAACACGCAATATATTAAGAACGGTCTTTTTCCTCCCGAATGTGATCGGGGGCTTGCTACTCGGTTTCATCTGGCAGTTCATTTTTGTCAAAGGCTTCGCGTCTGTCGGGGCAATGACCGGCATCTCCTTTTTCCAGCTTCCATGGCTAGGGGATGAAAAGACAGCGTTCTGGGGGATTGTCATTGTGTTCGCATGGCAGATAAGCGGCTATATGATGGTCATCTATGTGGCGGCGTTACAGGGAGTGGACAATTCCTTGCTTGAAGCGGCCAGAATTGATGGCGCTTCCAACTTTACCTTGGTTACAAAAATCATTATTCCATTAATATTACCGGCGTTTACGATCTGTTTCTTCCTTACGATCTCGATGGCGTTCAAGATTTTCGACCTGAATCTCTCTCTGACAGGCGGCGGGCCATTCAACTCGACCCAGTCGGTTGCCATCAACATCTATCAGGAGGCATTCCAATATAACAGATACGGGCTGGGAACAGCGAAGTCCATTATCTTCTTTGTAGTCGTCGCAATCTTTACGACGGTACAGGTAATGGCAACGAAGAAAAGGGAGGTGGAGGCATAATGGATCGAAAGTATACGAAAAGGACTTTCCTTTTGGAGATCATCGGGATTGCGCTCGGTCTCATTTTCCTCATTCCTTTCTACTTTGTTTTAATTAATTCGGTAAAGAGTTTTAGTGAAATTCTGATAGATGCAGCTGCACTGCCGCAGGAGATCCTATTCTCCAACTATGCGAGGGTGTGGGAGATCATCAAGTTTCCGAAAGCATTCTGGAACTCCCTTATCATCACGGTGTTCAGTAATATCGGAATTGTACTGCTAAGCTCGATGGCTGCCTGGAAAATGGTCCGGACACCAGGTAAGTTCAGTAAAATACTGTTCGTCCTGATTGTATCGGCCATGGTCATTCCGTTCCAGACGGTAATGATACCGCTGATGAAGCTTGGCGGGACGCTTGGCATGATCAACAGCCTGCCAGGGATCATTATGATGTACTTCGGATTCGGTGTACCGCTTTCCCTCTTTCTCTATCACGGCTTTGTCAAAACGGTGCCGCTTGAGATCGAGGAGGCGGCAAGGATCGATGGCTGCAGTCAGTTCGGCGTGTTCTGGAGAATCGTTTTTCCACTGTTGAAGCCGATTACGGTGACAGTCATCATCCTGAATACACTCTGGATCTGGAATGATTACCTGCTGCCGCTGCTTGTGCTGCAGGACGGGGATCTGCGTACGATTCCACTCGCAACCAGCACGTTCTTTGCGCAGTATACAAAGCAATGGGATATGGGATTGGCGGCACTTGTGCTTGGTATCGCGCCGATCATTGTTTTCTTCTTATTTTTACAAAGGCATATCATCAAGGGGATTGCCGCTGGATCTGTTAAGTAAATCGAAGAGTCTGGCTTTACAGATTCCAAGATTTATATAAAAATTAATCTAACTTTCAAGGGGGGCAATAAAATGAAACGCTTTTTCATGCTTTTACTATCATTAACATTGGTAGCGGGGATTTTTGCAGGATGCTCGAGCAATAATTCCTCAGGGGACGACAAGGAAAAAAACGGTGACCAGGTAACGTTGAACTTCTTCCAGTTCAAGGTGGAGATTGCCGATCAATTGGCGGAAATGATCAAGGAATTCGAAGCAGAGCATCCGAACATCAAAATCAAGCTTGAAACAGTCGGTGGCGGTGCAGATTATGGTGCTGCATTAAAAGCGAAATTTGCATCTGGTGAAGAGCCGGATATTTTCAACAATGGTGGTTTCAAGGAGCTGGAGCTTTGGAAAGAAAAGCTGGCAGATTTATCTGAAGAGCCTTGGGCAGAGCATGTTCTTCCTATCGGAAAAGTACCGATGACTGATCCGGAAGATGGCAAGCTTTATGGTATGCCTGTAAACCTTGAAGGCTATGGATTCATCTACAACAAAGACCTTTTTGAAGAAGCGGGAATTACAGAGCCTCCAACAACGATTTCCGAATTGAAGGATGCTTCTGAAAAGCTGAAAGCAAAAGGCATCACACCATTCTCAGCCGGTTATGGCGAGTGGTGGGTAATCGGTCAGCATCTATTGAACATCCCATTTGCACAGCAGGACGATCCGGAAGCATTCATTGCAGGCTTGTATGATGGTTCTGAAAAAATTGTTAGCAACGAAGAGTTCAAAAATTTCAAAGAAATATTGGATACAGAAATCAAGTTCGGAAACAGCAATCCATTAACAACGGATTACAATACACAGGTAACACAATTCGCATCCGGCCAGACTGCGATGCTGCAGCAAGGAAACTGGACGGAAAACATGATCTATGAAGTGAACCCTGACATGAACATGGGCTTCCTTCCAATCAGCATGAGCGACGATGCGGATGCCAACCGTCTTCCTGTTGGCGTACCGAACAACTGGGTATTGAATAAAAACTCCAAGCACCTGGAAGAAGCGAAAACATTCTTGAACTGGATGGTTTCCTCTGAAACGGGCAAGAAATATATCACTAAAGAGTTTGCGTTCATCCCGGCATTTGATAACATCGAACCTGCTGGACTTGGCGACCTTGGGCAAAACATCCTTGAGTACTCCAAAAACGAGCAGACGATCCCTTGGACTTGGTTCATGTGGCCGGATGGGGCAAACAAGGAATTTGCTGCAAGCATCCAGGAATACGCTGCCGGCAAAATCGATTATGACACCCTCCTTGAGCGCTTCCAAAGCTCTTGGGATAATTTAAAATAATATTTGTTAAATTAAAAAGGTGTAGATATAGAATATTCAGCTGTTGATTGGAGCAATAGGCGAAGACTCCTGCGGGAGATGGTGTTCAGTGGAGACCCCACAGGCGAAGCCGAGGAGGCTCCATCAACGACCCGCGGAAAGCGCAGCCTAGTGCGGAAATCAACAGCGGTGTTTAACAGAGCAAATAAATTAGAACGAGGGCATGTCTATTCATAGGCATGCTTTCTGTTTATACTTAAAAGAAATGCTTTTTCACCGGGGGTAGGCCATGATCAGAAAAAGTATCCGCAATAAGCTTATCGTACTGCTGCTATTGATAACGATTCTGCCTTTCGGTACATCGATTATCATCACGTATTTCCATACAAAAGAAGCGTTCAAGGATCTTGTCGTCCAGGAAAATAGTAATCTCCTTTATCAGGGGAAGATCAATCTGGAAACCTATTTGGAGGAGCTTAATAGTTTAACACTTTCCTTGTATAATAATCCTGATTTCATCAACTACATGAGGTCTCCTGATAAGGAAGATAACTATATGACACTCGGTATTGTAAAGAATGTCCTGCAGACGATCCTGTATGCGGAGGATAATATCAGGAGGGTACATATTTCCTTTGCCGAGGAGGAGCGGAGCATCACTGCGTCCAAGCGCTCAACGGTCGTATTTTCCACCAGGCTCAACAGCAGAATGTATGAGGATGCCTATAAAAACGCCCAACTGAATCCATACAATATGTTTATTGATACCACAGAAGCGCAGCAGGGGAGAAATGTGCTGTATCTGCACCGTGCACTGCGGAATGTGCCATCCGATGAGGTGCTGGCCTTTATTACGGTAGAGGTGTCGACGGAGCGGGTACTGGAGCTAAGCGAGAACCTTTACAACAAGGAGACCGAGGAATTCTTTATTTTAGCAAGGACCGGGGAACTGATCTATAGCTCGAATGAAGAAGTGTTTGCCAAGCAAGCGGAGCAGAAGTGGATCAGCGAGGTGATGGAGTCCAACAAGGAACGGGGGACGATGGAATGGCAGAATGACTCCTTCCACGGGATGATGATGTATGAACAGACCCCGGCAGCGGTTGGCGGCTGGATCCTGGTCAAGCGCGTCCCGTACACCACCCTTTATGAAAATGCCTTCACTGTAACGAAAATCAATATCCTGTTCGGGGTCCTGGGATTAAGTCTTGTCATTCTCGCCACCTTGTTCGTTTCCTTTAAAATTACTTCGCCGATACGGGTGCTGCTTCAGAACATCCAGCAGGTGAAGGAAGGGAATATGAAGGTGCAGTTCGAGTCATTGGGGCACGATGAAATTGGGATGCTTGGCAGCAGGTTCAAGCAGATGATGGAGAAAATCAATCACCTCATCAACCGGGAGTACAAGCTCGAAATCGAGAATAAAAATAATCAGTTGAAGGTGCTTCAGTCGCAATTGAATCCCCATTTTCTCTATAATGCCCTTCAGTCAATCGGTACGGTCGCCCTGAAAAATAAAGTGCCGCAGATCTATACACTGGTGACGCATCTATCTAAGATCATGCGCTATGGGATGAATATGGAGGAGGATATGGTACCGCTGAAAAAAGAGATCAACTATATCAAGGCATTTCTTTTATTGCAGAAAGAGCGATTTGGCGACCATCTCGATTACCGGATCGACGTAGAGGAAGATGCCCTGCAGGTTCAAGTTCCGAAGATGATCCTTCAGCCGATTATTGAAAACTATTTTAAGCATGGCTTTGATATCCGGGAAGGGGTAGGGAGAATAACGGTCGAAGGAAAAGTGGTGGAAGGTATGCTTCTCTTGGATGTTGTGGACAACGGAATCGGCGTGACAAATGAAAGACTGCAGGAGATTTATCGTCATTTTCAAGCAGGAAATAGAGAGGCAAGGGAAGAAGTAACGAATATCGGCTTGAAAAATATCTATGCCCGTCTGCAACTGTATTATGACGGGGCGGCGAGCCTGCAGCTTGTCAACCATCATGAGGGGGGCTTGGTCGTATGCCTGAGACTTCCTTTGGAAATGGAAGGTGTAAAGGATGAAGGCGATCATCATTGACGATGAGAAGCATGTCCGGGAAGGGCTGCTTCTCCTGGCGGATTGGAAGGAACACGGAATAGATACCATCCTCGAGGCCCAGGATGGGGAGGAGGCGACCGAGCTGATTACCCAGCACCGGCCGGAGATTATCTTCACCGATATGCGGATGCCTAAAAGGGATGGAATCAGCCTGCTGAAATGGCTTGCTTCCACAGACCTGAACTGTATGACAATCGTGGTGAGCGGCTATGATGACTATGAGTTTATGCGGAATGCGATTACGTATAAAAGCTTTGATTATATCTTGAAGCCGATCGATCCGGATATTTTAAATGAAACGCTGGAGCGGGCGGTGAAAAAGTGGAAGGAGGAGGCATTGGCCAGGAGGTCATCCGGCAACAGGGAGTTCCTTGCTGTTTCATCCGAAACGAAAAGCATGGTACAAATAGAAGAATACTTGCGTGCCAATTACCAGCAGGATGTCACGCTACAGGAGATTGCGGACCGCTTTTTTCTGAGCAGGGAGCATATTTCACGCAAATTTAAGCAGGAGTACAATGAAACCATCACCGATTATGTGACAAGAATCCGGATGGAAAAAGCAAAGGAATTCTTGGCAAAGCCGCATGTAAAAATCTATGAGGTTGCCTACCATGTGGGCTATCAGAATGAGAAATACTTCAGTAAGGTGTTTAAGAAGTTTACGAGAATGACTCCCAATGAATACAGGAGTACAGTCGGTAAATAGAAAAAAATAAAGATGGGGTGCTAGGATATGGAAAAGCTACGAATGGGAATTATCGGAGTGGGTGGAATTGCGCAGGGGCGTCATATTCCTACTTTCTTGAAATTGGCGGATAAAGTGGTGATCGAAGCGATCAGTGATGTGAATGAAGCAACGGCAAAGCTTGTTGCTGAGAAGTTCGGCATCGAGAAAGTGTTTCCTCATTATGCAGACATGTTTTCGGAAGTGGACGCGGTAACGATTTGTACGCCAAATAAGTTCCACGCGGAAATCACGATTGCAGCGTTGGAAGCAGGGCTTCATGTATTTTGCGAGAAGCCGATGGCGATGACGCCGGATGAATGCGAAAGCATGATCCAAGCTGCCGAAAAGTCGGGGAAGCAGCTGGCGGTTGCCTATCATTACCGTTTTATGAAGGAATCCATTGCTGCAAAGCGCTTAGTCGACGAAAAGGAAATCGGAAAGCCGATAGTTGCTCGTGCTAGAGGCATGCGCCGCCGTAAAGTTCCTGGGTGGGGTGTTTTTACGAATAAAGAACTGCAGGGCGGCGGAAGCCTGATCGACTACGGCTGCCACCTGCTGGATCTATCCCTATGGCTGCTAGGCAATCCTAAGCCGGTGGAAGTGCTTGGTACCGCTTATAATGAGCTAAGCAAGATCCCTGGTCAAGTAAACCAGTGGGGAAGCTTCAACCACGAAACATTTGAAGTGGATGACCATGTTACAGCCTACATAAAATTCGAGGGCGGGGCATCGATGCTCTTTGAAACCTCCTGGTCGGCAAACGTGAAAGACGATGAGGAGAGTGTCAGCATCTCAGGAATGGACGGAGGCATCGACCTGTTCCCATTCCACCTGAACCAGATGAAGCACGGAATGCTCCTGAACACAGAAGCAAATTGGGTGCCGGGCGAAGACGACCCAAGCATCCCGCAGGCACTCAACTTCATCAACAGCTGCCTTGGCCTCGAAGAACTCGTCGTCAAACCACAGCAAGCCATGCAAACATCCCAAATCATCGACGCCATCTACCGCAGCAGCGAGACGGGGACCAGCATTAAGTTGGTTTGATTGTGTATGGGGAGAGGGGGTTGACATAACTATGGGGGTCTGGCCCCTGTTGTTATGTCGACTAGCGAATTGTGAGGGGAAAACCGGTTTTTATTAAAAATAGGTAATTTTGCTTAGGTTTTTGTGCATGCCTCCGCACCTTATTGGAGTTTTTGGGTGGTGGGGGCATTTTTCTGTTCTAATGAGGTTTTCGGCTGCTCTGTTTACCTATGGAAGTAGGGCGGGAAAACATTAATCTAGCGAAAAACAATGATAATCGGTCCAAAACGAGCAGTAATCTGTCCACTTCCCGCTGGAATCGATCGGAAATCCACCAGAATCGATCCAAACCACCACATTATCTGTCCACTTTACAAAAATTAGAAATTACACAACCGCGTGTCTCCCCAGAAAACAACCTATACCCACACAAAGAAAAACAGCCTCCTGACACCACGCCAGAAGACTGCTTGCCACTACCTATTCCATTTATCTGCGATACGGATTAAAGGGATCGTTCCCTTTATCGTTAAATAGACCTTTCTTCCTGTTCATGGTACTAGGCTTTCTTTCAGAAGAATAGTGCTCCTCCACCTCTTCCTCAAAAAGCGAAGATTGCTGGGTTTCACCATGTGCGAGCGCTGCCTCGTCTCCGAACATTAGCGCCTCTTCCATGTACGTAGGATCATCACTGACATAATCATCGCCAGGCACGAGCTGTCCGGAAGGCATCGGCTCATGCTGCTGATCATAATCCATCAAATCAGGTGTATACTCGGATTCGACTCTATCTGAAATAAGCGGGCCTTCCTCCTCAAGCATTCGGTCGTCATGATTGAATTCATTCTGATGGGAGACAGGCTCCTCCTGCATATGGTCCGTTTCATACCCCAGCACATTGTCCTGTGGATATTCCGTATCAGGAGTGACATCGTGCTCAGAAGTGAAATGTCCACTATTCTGCTGATCATGAAGAGGTGGGTTAGTCGTACTCCCTTGCTCTTCAAAAAGATCCCGCTCAAGATTCAAATCCTTCTCCAAGTGCCTCATTTCAGAAGAATGCTTATTTATAACACTGGTATCATAGCTATCCTCTTCCACAGCACTCTTTTCCATAGGGAATGGCTGCCCATGCTCATACAAGAGTTTGTCATAATCCTCTGTTACCTCAATCGAGCTGCTATCAGTCGCGTTTTTAGGAGTATGAGAATGTCCAATTGCGGTAAAGAGGGGCTTTTCGTGATTTTCCTCTTGGATAGAATCGACGGTAGTAGATGGATGGTGCCCTTCGCCATGCATCATCGGCTCAGATGTCTCTGCCGCACGGTACCCTTCATCAAGCTGTTCCAACGCACCAGCTTCCTTATGCAGCCCTTCATTCCAAGAAGTCACCATCATTTCATCTAGTGGTCTATTAATATCAATATTATCATCTGTCAAAGGCCTGTTCACACTCCAGGAGCGGGTGTTTTCTTCCGTAGGCTTTTCCGCAGATTCGTTAGGCTCTTCGTGCATCGTATCAAACTGCAGGCCAAGCTCCTCCTCCGTTCGATAACGGTCTAGACGGCTATGGTCCTGTGAAACCGTTCTGTTCACCTTTTCCGTCAAAATGAGGACTTTCCCGACCTTCACATCATACTCATAACGATATGCTTCCTCCCGCTCAATGCCCATCTCCATCAAGGTGGATGCGACACCATCTTCTCGGGACCCTCTAAAGAATGTTCTTTCGATAGAATGTGAAGCATGCACAGGATCCATATTAGAGAGGGTCATCCTTCCGTTATGATGTTCCTCTGGAGAAGTCAAATCGTTTTGCGCCTGTAAGGGCTCCACCACACCACTCAGATCCCTGATTAGGAAGATTTCCTCGGAGAGATAGCCTTCCTCCTTCAACCAATTGATTTTATCCATCGCTTCCTGCTCTGTTAAATAAGAACCAATCATTTCTTTACGATGTCCAGCCATCTTTTCTTCCTCCTCAAGCTTGCTTTAATAATGATTACATACCCAGCAGCTTCATAAGGTTAAACCAATCACGAAGTATCGTTGGAATATTGTAACAACTAAATTAGTTAAAGGATATTTTTCCCTTGTAAAATAAAGGTATGGAAACAAAAGGGGGAATTTTTATGGAACAAAGTAATTTGAAACTATCTTCAAAGCATCTACCACTTCTTTTCTTTGGCGGTTATGCCCTCATTATTCTCGCAGTCATTTACTTCGCCAGTACGACAAACATCACGATAGAAGGAAACACAGAAAAATTCACTGATACCTTTCAAGTGAACATAGAAGAAACCAAAAAGATACAAAAAGAGAAAGCGGCTACCCGAAAACCGTTGTGGGATATTCCCAATCATATTGCAGCAACTGCCATGATATTGGCTTCTATATTAGACATCGTTATCATCCTGCTCTGGGCAAGAAACGAAAATAAAAAGCGGGAAGCGGAAGAGGCGGGAATCATCCCTGTTAAGAAGCGGTGGACTGACAGCACATGGTTCTGGAACATCATAGCGATGGGAGTGGTACAGCCTAAAGAAGGTCGGATCCGGATAAAATGGAGAAATATGATTCTAGCGATTGCCTTGTTAACAGGTGTGAAATTCTTGGTGTTAGATCGCCTCTAAAAGAGCAAAAAACCCCATATCTGGTGAAATTCTAAACCTGATAGAGGCTATATTCAATGCAGGAACACAACAGCGTTTAATGCTCTATCTTTTAGTTGGATGGTGGAAATATTCTCCTCAACTGTTTCAACGCGTCTTGCCTTTAGTGTATAAGTGTAGTTTCCAGGAGTCAGCAGGACGTCCGTCCATGAGAGGCTTATGGTATTCATGAGAGTTTTTATCTTGCCATCCTGCCCAAGCTGATTGGTGAGAGCAATGTTCTCCGTAGTGAGTAATTTGTTGTTCCTCCATAAAAAAAACTCGGTATGAACGCTGTATTCGGAAGGGTTTCCAGTTTCTATCTTCAGATTGACCTTGGAATCCAGCAATACTTTTTGCATGGTTGAGGTGATTTTTACATCTAACTTTAAAATTTCCACTATGGAATCGAGTGTGACATCCATCATTTCTTTTGCTTGGACAAAATAATATCTCTGGTCGTTACCACTATTCTTTCCTTCTTTACTCCATTCGAAATATAAGGACACATATTAACCTCCTTGTTTATTGAAATCTAGAGTTAATATATGTGACTCAATATATATTGCTTGTTCTTTTGTACCCCTCCGACAGAAGAATCTCTGCCATCCAATAGATTGCACCTGAGCTTCTCAGAGAGAGTGTAATAAAAGAGGAATCAACGTTATATAACGTTGATTCCTCTTTCCTCACTCATACAGCTCTTTATAAATAATAGCCTTCAATGCCAAAAGCTCTTCATCCGTCAATTTTTCCTCAAAGGTATCCGCAAGCTCCATCGCTTCCGCCTCTGTCATACCGTCAGCGGCTTTCGACTGGATGGACTGGAGTTCCTGGAGGCTTAGCTTTTTCATCACAGCCCTTGTCGCTTCCTCTCTCGTCTGAAACGGCAATTCCTCGAGGTTGGCGTCCGCACCTTCTGAAATATAAGCTTTCAAGGATGGGGAGTTGTCTACATATTCCCGCGCCATAGCAATATTGCCATCATCTAAATCTTGCTCCACATATTCAACAGCTCGATCTTCGATAAACTTATTGATGAAGTAGTAGCCCGCGGCCCCTAAGGCACCCAATATTATGACAGTAATAAGCAAGACTTTCAGTAGCTTCATCTAATCACCTTCTCTCCCAATTACTATATAAAATAATAGAAAGCAGCGCAAATTTATCATTGCGCTGCTCGTTTTGATTCTTCCTCCAGCCTTTCTTTTTTCGAAAGTGCAGGGAATTTTTCCTGTATAACTTCGATGAACGGTTCCACATATTGTGGATCAAATTGAGTGCCGGCACATCGTCTAAGCTCTGCAAAAGCCTCAGTAAAGGTTTTAGTAGGCTGATAAGGGCGCTCGGTGGTCATGGCATCAAACGAATCAATGAGACAGAGGATGCGGGCAAGCTTTGGAATGTTATTGCCCCGAAGGCCAGAAGGATATCCTTTTCCATCAAAGCGTTCGTGATGCAGCTCGACCAATGGGAGCAGCTCTTCATACTTCTTCGTTGTGGAAACAATCTCTTTTCCCCATAGCACGTGCTTTTTCATAATCTCCCATTCATGAGGGTCGAGTTTCCCTTTTTTATTAATGATATCTCGTGGGATTTCCACTTTTCCAATATCGTGAATCAATGCACCAAGGATAAGCGTCTGTTTTTCATGATCGCTCAGCTCAAGCTTTTTGCTGAAGTCCATGGCATATTTAAATACTCGTTTACTGTGCTGATAGGTGTACACATCTTTTGGAAGGAAAATCTGCAATTGCTGCTCGAGATTCTCGATTTCCTTTACCAGATACAGGTCATTTTGATAAACGTCAGCTTCTTCATAATAGATCTGTACATTATTTTTTCCTTGGGCCTTCGCATAGTAGAGCGCCTTATCCGCTTTGTTTAATAGCTCTGCTGAATTATAGGTTCCAGGCTCATACTCTGTAATCCCGGCCGAGAAGGATAAGCATTTTAAAGGCAGATCGTCCGCACCATCAAAGGGAGTATCATTGAAATCTTTTCGGATTTTATTAAGAAATATGCTGGCTTCATCCTTTGTAACAGCAGGGAATAATATGGCGAACTCTTCTCCGCCGTATCTTGCTGGCGTATAAGGGGTCAGCTTGGTTTTATTGATTAAAAATTGCCCTATGAACCGTAACAGCTCGTCACCTTGCAGATGGCCGTTCTGATCATTGTATTTTTTGAAATCGTCAATATCCAGAAGAGCCACAGTGAAAACTTGGTTCTTTTCAAGGGTCTTGAAGGTTTCATCCAATTTGAGTTTGAAGTAGCCATGGTTATAAAGGTTGGTCAAAAAGTCCTTGTTTGCACGTTCCTCTGATTCTCTATACAGGTCAAAAAATTTAGAAAAGGCCAAGGCAAGAAGTACGGATAAAATAGTGAATAGAAATAAACCAAAAAAATGCTCTTCTTTTAATAATATTGTTAGTACTAGAGAGAGAGTTAATATGCTCGCATAACTAATGATTGACTCTAATAATATTCCTTTTTTAATCAAACCATTAACTATATTTTTGACAGATTTAGGGTCAGCTAGAAAGAAATAAGGCCATATTAAAAGGACGTTTAGTGAAAAATATACAGTTAGAGAAAGTATGTACAGTGAAATAGTATTTAATGATACCGTTCCGATAGGGCCATTAAAAGAGATAAAAGAATAATAAGCACTAATAATCATAATTGAATAAAGGGAAAAGTTGAAAAGATGTTTCCACCATACTATTTTATGGTTGATTAAAGCGAAAATGATATTACCAATTAACAATAGTATTAAAGTTGTCTCTATGCCATAAACAAATAGAGAGGCTAGATATATAGCAGAATCCATTGAAATAGAATTTCCTTTTGGAGGTAGGTAGATAATGAAGTGAAGTACTAGAAGGAGCGCTCCAACAAGGGAATAAATTATTACCCATTTTGTAAGTGAAATAGGGGAAAAACTTATAAAAGACAAAAATGATATAACACCGATAAGTGAAATAGTTGTCACATATAGAATAAAGCCTTTGTTACTTTTCATTTGAAGTTCCATGTTATCACTCTCGTTAGTTTTCATTTTAGGGAAATAAATAAATTTATTTCCCTATGATAAATTATACAACTTTGTAACCAGAAGTTAAAGCTACAATTACGGAACCAATCACCAATAAATTAATGATAGCATTTTTAGTACGTGCGTTCATTTTTGTCACCTCCCTTCAAATAGCTCTCTGGGAATTTAGTTTGATGCGGTTACCTGTGGTGTTGGATTCTTTCCTTTATTCCCGAGCATCAAGTACTGGATGAAAAAGAATACGCCGATATTCATGATGACATCGCCGATGCTGATTACTTGTTCACGTGGATACGGAGCGGACAGCGGGATGATGTCACCCAGGAAAGCCAGTCGGGTAGCTTCTGTAATAGCGGCATGCTTGCCATATAGATCGGTTTTAAGCGCTTCAATAAAATATGGATCCAGCACGGTGCTTGCCTCAAGGGAGACAGGCATCCTTCCGCCGTTAGCAGTCATGACGATAAAGTTCAGCAGGACCCCGATGAAAATGATGAAGAAACCTGAATGGTGTCTATTTTCCCATAAGAAATACAAACCTGCGATATAGACCAGCATGAATACGATATTACTCGACGATCCGATGATTGCAATTTTGTTTTGTGTAAGGTAGACGATAAGCTGAATCAGCAATAGCACGGGAAAGACCCACGCGTGCTTCAATTTCATATCTGCCAATCCTTTAAAATTTCCGCCTCGAAACAGGCCCACTATTAGAGCGATAATAATTCCGTCATATACCATGCTGGTCCTCCAAAAAGAAGTATTTATGTAGAAAATTGTTGAAAAATGAAATCTTCATTAACTAATAATTAACAAAAATATTCAAGAATTTCAAGGTTTATTTGGAAAAAGATAGAATAGAAGGGAAGATTTATTGGGTTCTAATTCTTTTTTGCTCAAAGGTCCTCTTATTGTTATCGGCCAAAAGTACCGAATATTAAATGGAAATTGTCGAATAGGTTTTAAATGTACGCAAAGAGGAATAAGTAAATTAACGAAAATTGTTACTATTTAACCTTTTTTCTCCTATATTCTATTAAAATTGTAAAATATGAAAAATTTGTCTTGCCATTTTGTAGAAATCTAGTAGAATTGTTTTATAAATTGTAATATATTAGGCGGTGAGTGAAAAACAAATGAACGATCATTTTAAAAATATCGAAAGCCAGAATGAAATCATTAAGGTTCTACAATATGCCTACCAACAAGGGACGGAACGTGAGAACATCTCCATGATTGAGCTTGTTAACGAAATGAGAGAAAAGCTGCAAATGCTTATCAAATAAATAGATTCGTAATTTGGAAGAACACCGCATAAGATTGCGGTGTTTTTCCGTTTTTTACAAATGTCTGAGACCTACACCGATCTTCAATCTATGATAAAATGAGAAACGTTGTGTTTCATGGCAGATGCCTATGCAACTTAGAATCTACTAAAAGTGTAAGGTGATTGGATGATTGGAAGAAACGACCCGTGTCCTTGCGGAAGCGGACGAAAGTATAAGAAGTGTTGTGAGAAAGAGCAGGATGCAAGCTTTGAGAAGGTGCTGGAGTCGGAACTGGTGGCGCTTCAGATTGATATCATGCGTTATGCTTACGATAAATATGCAGGTGAGTTGGAAGCGGCAGCGAACAAGTATGTACATAAATTCGAACTGGATCATGAAAAGAGAGAAGCCTTCCAGGAAATAGTCCACCTTTGGTATATGTTCACAGTCGTACGTGAGAGCGGAAAGACCATTGTGCAGGAATTTGTAAAAGGAAACGGGAATAAGTTTTCTCGTCCTCAAGTGCAGGAATGGGCGGAGAGCTGGCAGACAGCCCAGCCTTCTGTATATAAGGTATCCAATGTTCGTGGTGCCCAATATACGATGGAGGACTGTTTCACAAACGAGAAAGTCAAAGTCAAATTTATTGAGCGAGAAGAAGGACTAAGCAAGAACGAGCTGGTTGTGGGGATGTTTGTACCATTTCAGGATGCACATGTCGTCTTCATGTCCACGTTTGAAAGAGGGACGTTGGAGGCTATCCGAATTGAGGAAAAGCTGCAGATTCTTCTTGAAAAGGAAAGCTTGTCCAAAGAACAAGTCTGTTCCATGTTCCCGACACTTGCCGGTCATGTCATTGAATTTGAATTGTCGGAAGAGGATGTACAGGAGCTGCCTGTACAAAACGCGGCACAGGAGAAGGTGTTGGAGCTTTTTGTGGAGGCGGCTGAAAAGCGAGGATACCCGAAAAGATTTCAGGAATTCGCCCATATGCTCTGGTCCGTCTATTGTATGAAGGAGAGTCCTGCTATCCGTAATGAACCGAACTATGCAGCGGCCTTGATCTACTTCCTGGATGTGCAATTTATGCAGGAGCAGGTCGAAACGCAAAAGTCGCTATCCGAGGAATTCGGCATTTCCCCTGGAAGTGTTTCCTCTACATACCGCAAGCTGGATGAGGTTCTACAGCCTGTCATCCAGACTTTTCAACATGATATCGAAGAAGCATTGAATTAAAAAATGTGAAGAAGCTCTGATTTTACCATAAGGTAGATTCAGAGCTTTTTTCTTTGTGCTGCTACATATTTCCACCATATTTTGGTCAAACTAGGGGAAAGAATGCGACGATTAAGAGGAGGACGTTTTGATGAAGCGTTTTGTTGCCATGATTTCTATGCTGGTTTTGGTCATTTCCATAGCGGGGACTCCCGGGTCTGTACTTGCTGCGCCAACAGAGAATGAAGTCGATAACTATCTGAAGGAAATTGGATGGACCAGACATGATCTGGATACTTATTTAAAATTTTATGAGGTAAACCTGGATGATTTCCGTGATATAGAGCATCTGCAGGCGGAGCTTGGAACTCCAATCAATAAGGATAATCTCCATGGAATGCTTGACTCTTACAATCTGACGGAGGAGGAGCTGGAAATCCTGCTCTCGAGGTTTGGGGAAAAGGTGCAGGACTATACCTTCTTGGAGGACCTTGAAATTGCGGTGGATTTTTACCTGACGCATGAAGAGGAGGTGGCGAGAGCGGAGGATTTTCTCGTTTCCGTCGGCTTTCAGGCGGAGGAAGCACGGTTGATTTTCCAGCATATCCTTGGTTTGCCGAATGAAGACCTGCAGGCGGAGCTGGATCTGCTGAAGCAAAAGGTCGCAGAAGAACCTAACTCCGTGGAAAAGATATTTTCACTCTGGTCCGATTTCATGAATGCATTTGATGTAACCGCAAATCTTCATATGGAAAATCGAGAAAGTAAAGAGGCGATCACGCAGGAACAGCTTTTGCAGCCTGGATGGCTTGAAGGGAAAACAGTGCATTTGGAGCTTTTTAACCAGGAGGGAGAGCTTTTGGCAAATGCCCAAATGAATGACCAGATTATTTCTCCCAGCTATGTGCAACAAACAGGGAAAGAACTGATTCATCTGGGCCAACTTGGCGTGAATTTGAGCGAGGAACTCTACCATAACAGAATGCCTGATACTGCCTCTTCATATGGATTGGGTATGGCGCTTGGACTCTTGCTTGTAGCCGCAGCAGGAATCCTATTCCTACGGTCATTGGCTGTAAGCAGGGGATAGTTCATGATTAAGCTTCGAATTGCATCTATCGTGATTTTTATCATTGGGACCGCTTTGTTCGTGGGAAGCGGTCTTTCCTTTTGGGAAGGGTATTCGGCTGTGGACGACTTGGATGAGCGTGATCTTCATGATAAGGAGGATGTCGAGAGTTCTTGGAGAAAGATGGACGTCGGAGATTTGATTGGTAACCTCGCCATTCCTGAACTTGAAGCTAGTATCCCCATCTATCACGGAGCTTCCGAGGAAGAGTTGAAAAAGGGAATCGGTCATGTTGCTAACAGCATGCTGCCAGGAGAAGGTGGAAATATCGTGCTTTCAGGCCATCGTGATACGGTCTTCCGCCGGTTGGGTGAGCTGGAGGTCGGGGATTCGCTTCATGTGGAGAATGGTGGGCAGAGATATCATTATAAAATTAAGCGGATTCGCATTGTGAAGGCGGATGATACGACTGTCCTTGTGCCAAAACCGAAAGAAACCCTGACGGTGACGACTTGTTATCCGTTTCGCTTTATCGGAAGTGCTCCTGAACGATATGTTTTGGAGGCGGTCCGGATTTACTAGCTTACACAATTGGGTAACCAAGTTATTTTCCTATAGTTATTGTGAAAGACAAATCTATATATGGCGTTATTAAGTGTTGTTATTGCTCGTTCATACAGCATTTTAATCAAACGTTTGTTTAAGTATTACTATAATAGAATATTGTATGAGGGATATCCCTTATTGTAGTTATCGCTATCAAGTAAAGATAAAATTACCTTATGCACAAAAATTCATGTTTTCTGCACAAAAAATTAAATTTGCGCACAAAAATCGTGGTTTACGATGAAAAATCCTGATTTGTGCACAAAAACGAATCATTTGCGTGGTCAAAAAACGACAAATTCCGCGCAGTAAGTAACTATCTAACCGCCAACAGAAACTTTGCCGCAAAATAAAAAAGCCAACCACCAATGGTTGACTCTTTTATTTTGACTTCTGCAGTACAGGCTTCTCATTGATTTTCTCTTTAAAGGCCTGCAATAGATCATTCCCGTTGTAGCCGCTCTCAACCAAGGATTCCAAAAGCTTCTCCGGATAGTTGTTGTTGCGGCGGAACAGTTCTCCTTCAAAGAGGATGCTCATGCGCTCGTCCATCACAGCCACATTCCTGATGACAGCCTCGAACGAAGCGGGATCATTGGATGGTTTGGATATGGTAGCCTGTACATGAACTGTTTCTTTATTTTCTAATATGGATTGATATATTTCTGGATTTTTCTTTGGAAGAAGGGCTTCAATGAGCCAGTTTTCCTTGCCGTATTCTCTATTGATGATCAATCCGTCTTGTAGGTCTAACTTCTCAACGTTTTCCCCGTGTACGATGGACAATGCAACAAGTTTGAACGTTTTCATACTTTCCCTCCAGCGGGTGTTATTGTCGTGCCTGTACATATTTGGTTTTATTATATCATAATGGTTGGGAAAGATACTGTTCCCATTAATTTGATTTGTTGTGAAAATTTTGCCCGTGGATTTCCGCGGGGCGCTTGTGGAGCCTCCTCAGCTTCGCCTGTGGGTCTCCATCTAAACGCTACCTCCCGCAGGAGTCAAGCGCCTTCCGCTACAATCCACTGACGTTTCTAAAGTTTTCAAAGAGCAACAAACTGTCATCTGAGTGTCTTCCGTAAAAAATTTGCTCAACATGTAATTTCATCTATTAGGAAGAGAGTTCTATTCGAAATGAGATTTTGTTTACGGGAAACTGCCATTTTGGACGCAAAACCTTAAAGAAAAATGAATAACCTCCATTTTACCAGCCTCCCCTCCCCCGGTTATGATTACAAAGCAACAGGCAAGAACACGAAAAAGGAGGGAAGGAACGTGATTAATCAAGTTATACTCGTTGGGCGATTGACGAAGGATCCGGAGCTGAGGTATACAAGTGACGGAACGGCATTGGCAAGCTTTCATCTCGCGGTAAACCGAAATTTCAAAAACCAGGATGGTGTGGTGGAGGCGGATTTTGTTTCCTGCACCGTGTGGAGAAAGCTGGCAGAGACAACGGCCAACTATTGCAGAAAAGGTGCTTTGATAGGAATTACCGGAAGGATCCAGACGAGGAAATACGAAGGACAGAACGGTACGACCGTGTTTGTAACGGATGTGGTCGCAGATAATGTGCGATTTTTAGAACGT
This sequence comes from Sutcliffiella sp. NPDC057660, assembly GCF_042800035.1. Lineage (NCBI taxonomy): Bacteria > Bacillati > Bacillota > Bacilli > Caryophanales > Bacillaceae > Sutcliffiella > Sutcliffiella sp. NPDC057660. Next base: position 175,697 of record NZ_JBHVHV010000001.1, on the reverse strand, counting down.
ATGCAACCTGCAGTAAAGGTGGAAAAAACAGTGCAAAAAGAATTGGAAAAAGTGGAGCTGCCATTTTAACCATGTCTTTCACAAATATTGAATTGATAACCTGTAAAGCATAGGGAACCCCTCCCAGGATGCTTTAGCCTTTCAAAAAAAAGGCAACTTTTCGAAACAAGCTGCCTTTTTCTATTGCTTATTATACTGGATAAGCCCTCTTAGAATCTTCACAGAGAAAATATCCTCCCTGCTCTCCATTACTTGTGCCAACCTATCTCGGGTTGGCTCTCTTTTCACGATAGATCCTCTACCAGGGATCGAAAGTTCTTTTCTATGGTTTTTTGGTATTTGACATTAAGTTTTGTATACATATGTAAAGATTTTTTAAATTTTGGATTCTGTTTTAAATAATCGACTACCTCTAGTAGTTCGTCATCGGTTTTCTGTAATTGATAAAGACGATTGAATTCTTTGACGTATGCTTCCTGCTGATGGTGATGGCCGACTAAATAGTCGATGGATACGTCAAAAATGCTGCTCAGTTGAATCAGTGCCTCCATATTAGGAGTTTCTTTATCGGTTTCCCATTTACTGATGGTGCCACGGGAACGATTCAGTTCGTCAGCAAGCTGTTGCTGGCTCCAGCCTTTTTGGTCCCGGAAGTTCTTGATATTGCGGGAAACGGAAGTTTCTTTCATCCAAGCCCCTCCTGCCTGATAGTTTTTCCTTTACCGTATAGGAAGACGGAGGGATCTTCGGTTCTTAATCCGTTCAATTATGGATTTGATACGAAATAGAACGATTTGGAATATGGAAAGAAATAGAGGGATTTTAAGTATAGGTAAGAATACCCAGTAAAACCACAAGCTTTTAAATGGGTTTCCATATTTGGAAAAAAATGAAATGATAGAAGTGAACCAATTTTGTAGGAATAGGGGAGTGAGAAAATGTTAGAGTTCCATTTATACAGTATTGCATTTCTTCAAAGGGTAAAAAATCCGATTCATAATCAGGAGAATTATTTTATTTATGTAAAGGAGCCTACCTATTCTTACGCAAGTCATGGTTTTTCTTTCTATGATGCCTTGCAGCTCTGTGATAGGGAGAGCCATGAATGTGATGATAGCGATGTCAGAAGCATTGTCACCAACAACCATCAGGCAGTAGAAATACAATTTCGTTCAACGAAAGATAAGCGGATCATATCTATAAAAGTATATTTGGAAACAAGCTCCATAGAAATTTCCTCCTATGTCTGGCAAGAACACCGCAGAGCATTCATCCGATTTGACGATCCCCAGGACCTTGATGAACCACTTGTTATCAGCCTTCTCAAGAGAATTTCCATCAAGCACAAAGGAAAAAGCAGTTATCTTTCCCTTCCGAGGGTGAGAAGTATGCATCAGTAGCGTATAGATAGTTGAAAAATAGGACACACCGTTACTAATGATCTGTTAAACGCCGCTGTTGATTTCCGCACTAGGCGCAGCGACCCAAGGGGCGGTGCTGGAGCCTCCTCAGGCTTTGCCTTGCGGGGTCTCCAGCCTACCGCTACCTCCCGCAGGAGTCTTCGCCTATTGCTACAATCAACTGCTAATCTACCCAAGTCATTAACAGAGCTATTTGAATCGAATAGTGGTGATCCTATGCTATTAAAAAAAAGAAAATACTATTATCTCTTCCTTGCAATCGGTTGGACAGTACTTTTGTTTCATCTATCCTCCATGTCCTATACGGCACAGGATATCAGGCCATATCTGAGGTTGCTAGTGCCAGAGGAAAGCCTCTCGGCGTGGTTAAAAGGATTTGAGGTGAACTATGATGGGCGTGTTATCAGTGTGGAATCGAGTGGAGGCTATGCTTTTATGGAATTTCTATTCCGGAAGGCTGCGCACCTGTTCTTTTATTTTATGTTAGGGTTTGTCATCGTCCGCTACTTCCAAAGTTTCCTACATAATCGTAGATGGCGGGTGTTCCTGTTGAGCTGCAGCATGGTGCTCTTCATTTCCATGCTGGACGAGTATCTACAGCACCTTCATCCTGACAGGAGCGGCCGATGGGCGGATGTATGGCTTGATTGTACCGGTGGGCTGGTCGGGATAGTAGTTGGCTATATAACTTCCAGGGCCTCATCCATAAGAAAAAGCGCGAATCATTCGATGTGAATGATTCGCGCTTTTTAGCGTAATGTCAGAAGTTCCTTTAAATCTTCGTTGCTAAGCTCGGTAATCCAGCCTTCGCTCGTAATGATCTGGTTGTTCAGTGCTTGTTTGGATTCGATCATGGCATCTATCTTTTCCTCCAGTGTCCCGGTTGCAATGAACTTATGGACATGGACGAAGCGGTTCTGACCGATCCGGTACGCACGGTCTGTTGCCTGGTTTTCCACTGCCGGGTTCCACCAGCGATCATAGTGGATGACATGATTGGCAGCTGTCAGATTCAGTCCTGTTCCGCCTGCTTTTAATGAGAGGACCAGCACATGGAACTCCCCGTTCTGGAAGGAGGTGATCAGATTATCACGGTCCTTCTTCACGACACTTCCATTTAAAAATCTTCCTCTTTCCCCAAGTGCTTTCTCGATGGCTTCAATGATCATATTACCCATTGCGATGTACTGGGTAAAAATAAGGCAGCTTTCGTTGCGCAGACGAATCTGTTCCACGAGTTCCACCAGCTTCTCCATTTTCGTGGACCGCATCATGAGGTTGGTCGGCTCTTCTTCTTTTAAATAAAGGGATGGGTGGTCGCAAACCTGCTTCAGCTGCCCGAGCATCTTCAGTACAAGGCCTCTTCGCTGGATGCCTCCGACTGATTCCACCTTTTCCAAGGTTTCCTTCACAAGCTGTTCGTAGATGGATGCCTGCTCGATGGTCAATGGGCAGTATTCCTTCTGTTCCTGCTTCTCAGGCAGGTTGAGTGCCACCTGCTCATCCTGCTTGGTACGGCGCAACAGGAAAGGCTGGATGAGCATCTGCAGCTGCTGGATCTTGCGTTTATCCTGATCTTTTTCAATAGGAAGGACAAATTGCTTATGAAAGGCTCCCAATGTTCCGAGGTATCCGGGATTGATAAAATCAAAGATTGCCCAAAGCTCGGACAAACGGTTTTCCATTGGTGTACCTGTCAGGGCGATATGGTGATGTCCTTGCAGATTCCTGACAGCCTGAGATTGCTTCGTGTCGGCATTCTTGATATTTTGTGCTTCGTCGAGGCAAACGGTGCTCCAACGAACATTGGATAATTCCTCTTCATCCAGATGCGAGATTGCATAGGAGGTGAGAACAACATCTGCTCCTTTTATCGAATCCAAAAAGCTGTCGCTCTTATTTCGATTGGTCCCGTAATGCAGCATCACCTCAAGGCTTGGTGCAAAGCGTTCCAATTCTTTCTGCCAGTTCCCAAGCACAGAGGTCGGGCAGATGATGAGAACCGGTTCACGCTCTTGATCCTGCTCTTGCTCCTTGCACGTCAGGAAGTAGGCAATAAGCTGGATGGTCTTCCCGAGTCCCATATCATCCGCAAGGCATGCTCCAAAGCCATGTTTTCGCAAAAATAACAGCCAGGCGGCACCTTGTTCCTGATAAGGCCGGAGTTCTCCCTTGAAGGTAGTGGGTGCCTTAAAGTCAGGGAGGGCTCTTCCTTGATAGAGCTGCTCGACCAGATTCTGAAGGGGACCAGTCATTTCATAGGTTATTTCATTCATGGCGTAGCTGCCTGTTTCTTCTGGCATCTCCCCGAAACTGTTGATGGCATGGCTTTTCAGCAGATCCTCAATCCGGATGCCCGTTTCTTCCGCCTGCTTCATCATGAGTTTTATCTCTTCAATGAATTGCGGATCCAATACGACCCATTCCCCTTTGATTTGGACAAGGCGTCGGTTCTGCTCCACCAATGCCAGGAACTCCTCTTCTGTCAGCTCCGTGTTCCTGGTGGAGAAACGCCACTCGAAATTGACAAGTGATTGAAGGCCGACAAAGGAGGTTGAATGGGAAGATCCCTTTTTGGAGCTATTTACCCGGGCTTTGATTTTCAGTCGGGAATCCTTTACAGCCTGCCACCATGATGGAAGCAGGATGAAGCTGCCGATTTCGAGCAATCTTTCGCTGCCGTCCACCAGGAATCGCCATGCATCCTCTTCGGTTAAGGCCTCACGTATCCTGCCATTGGAAAAAAGGGAAGGAGTGACGCGCTGCCACTTCTTAAAGCTGCGCTCGACTTCTTTTTTAAACTTTTTATAAGATGATGGAAGTTTATCCTGCTCCCACACGTACACTTCCTCGGTCTTCTTATCCTTTAAGAGCGTTTCCAGTCTCCAGTCCGAATAGGCTTCCTCCGGCTCCAATAATCGCAAGCCGACGGAGAATGGCGTGATGTCCTTCAACCATCCAATATCCTTAAGCCAATCCTCTTCATCCAGATAGACCAAGGGGCTCTCATGGGAATGAAGAGAGGCTGAATTGGAGTATTCTGCCCAATAGGAGCGCAATGTCTCGGTCTTTTCATTTTTTATCCAGTCCATCATGATCGATCCGATCCATTCTTCTATTTTTTCTGTGTAGGAGGGAAGAAGCGGATTTTCCTGGACCAGTTTGTTTCCTTCATCCGTCAAAGAGAAGGATAGCCTGCCGTTCTGCCACTCTGAAAAATCAGGCTTAAAGGCTTTCTGATTGAAAATGGAAGAGACGGTAGGTGCCAGTAGACGATACAGCTCAGAGTGGTCGCACCATTCCAACTGCAAAAAAGAATTCTCTGTATTGTTTGCAAAAAGCTCCAATGCATCAGCTGGAGAAAGGAAGATGCCGGTTTTGCCTTGGAAATTGGACTCCTGAAAAAAGGAACCGAAAAAAGAGCCTTCATGCCAGGTGAATAACAGCGGGATGAAACGGGAAGGCGGCAGTACGGATGACTTCAGCTGCACATATAGGAAAAATCTGTTCGTTTTTTCATCGTATATCGTGTTGACGGATAATGATCCATTAATCATATGTGAATCTTCCTTTTTTCAGTTCTTCTTGGAAGGAGCGGAGTCGTTTGGTTCCTTCTTTTATCTGAGAAATATACTCCACCCAGACGTCTTCGAGTTTTTCTTTCTTATATAAAGCGTGCAGAGCCTTCAAAAGGCTTGTGGCTTCCTTGTAGGAGCTCTTGTTCCGCTGGCCGATTGCCTGATGAATGGCAGTATGATAGAGGGGAAAGAGGGCATACGGATCGGCTTTCTTGATAGTCTTGATTTTGTATGACTCCAGACCGCTCAGTTCAAATCCCATCCAAAGCTGGAGCTCCACCCACTTCCGGAATTTCTTCGTTTCGAAAAGGTACCACTCATATTCGCCATAGCTGTAGGGCATTAAGCTCTTCATCGCTTCGATATACATGGCATCATGCTTCGTTTCCAGTGCATAGTCCGTCAAAAGCTTCAAAAGGTGCTTTGTGAGCTGACGTTTGCGGTCATAGGTCGGCTCATCATGAATATAGTCTGTCACGATTGGAAGCGCGGTTTGCAGCCAAACGTCCAATCGGTCCTTTGCCTTGGAGCCGGCAAGTGCCTGAAGCCAATTGAATACAAAAGGAGCGTACTGACTGGAATGCTTCTTTACTATGTCCAGTGCTTCATCGTCCTTCTTTTGAAGAAAAAGGAGATGTGTTTTAGCTAATTCAGCTTGCAGGGTCTGGTCGCCTTCCAGCTCTTTCAATTCGGAGGACATCCAGTTCCTGCGTTGAAACACGTCATTCCACATGAACTGAAAGGAATAGAAAACCTCACGGATAAAAGGCTCTTTCTGCTGCAGGAGCATGTGTCGGATCAACTCCCTGCTTTCCGTCAGCAAGGAATCGAGCTGGAATGCGATCGCACTATGAAACAATCCTTTCGCTTCCTCCTCGACTACATCGACGAAACGATGCAGGATATCTACTATATACTGGTATGGCTGAGAGGAATCATAGCTTTTCATTACCTCTTGCATGCAATAGAGAGAGGCGTGCAAGAGGAAGAGCGGGCGAATCTCAGCCTTTTTGGGTGCCAATAAACGGAGCTTTGGAAAGAATGCATGTGTCAGACCGGTCAAATACGTCCTTGTTGATGGGATGGAACGCTTGTATTGATCATGATGATGCTCCACAAATTCCAGCCAGCTTGCAAGGGATGTATCAGAATAGCTATCCACTTTCTTCTTTTGGAAAAGGGGGAGCGGTTCTGATCTGGTATGTGGAGTGGCTTCCTTCCATTTTTCAATGAGCGATGCGATGGTTCTCGTCTGCGACCAAAAGGACAGAAAGGTTGCGAGCTGATGGATGCACAGGGAATCCGAACCACATGAGCATCGGCTCAATTCATGGATGTCCATGTCAAGAAGAACATGGAGATGGCCATTATCCTGCACCTTCCCCGTAATATTTGCAGCCTCTTCAAAGGAATTTATTACGTTTCCTTGCCGGAAAAGCTGCAGGGCGCCTTTCAAAAGAACACGGTTTTTTTCCTCTGACAGCGGATAAGTATTGATTAACCAAGTTGCAAACTGCTCCATTTTTGTCACCATCCAAAACGAATAAAAGGCCTACTTATCAAATGTAGACCTTTCTTTTACGGTAAAATCTTCTTATTCCATTATAGGTTTTTTAACAAGGAGTTACAACCTTGGGGAAAACTTCCCTTCTTATTGCACATTAAAGGCTTCTTTGGCGGACGCTTGGAAATTTTGTTCTGTAAAGACGAACTCGATGGAGTACTCTCCTTTAGCCAGACCGGAGGATACTTCTTCATAGGATGCAGAATAGGAAACCGTTTCTCCGGGGGCAATGACCTCTTCCTTAATCGCTTGCGTGTACATCATTCCTTCCGATAACCTCTTCACTAGCTTACCTTCTGAATCGTACACGATATAATCATATTCCTGGCCAGAGGAAAAGGTTATCTCCGCATCTTTGCCGGTATCATTTTCAACTGTGAATACAAAAGAATTGTCCTTTTGTTCCAACGTACTGGAGAGTTTTTGTTTGTTCGGGTCTTCGCCGGTAAATTTCTTCTGTCCTTTTGGCATTTCCGGTTTCTTCAAACCACTTTCCCCTCCTGGACTGCCTGTCGTATTTTCCTCGTTATTTCCATTTGGAATTTCAGTCGTTTCATCTGGTTCCTCAGTAGCCTTGTTGTTCTCCTGTGCTGTTCCACATGCGGCCAAAAGAAGCGACATTGTGAGTAAAAGTGCGATTCTCTTCATCATCATTCCTCCATCTGCGCTATTTCATTCTGAGATATACCTTGTTTCCCACTCTATCAGACCATGTAATGACCCATACGTCTCTTTGTAAGGTTAGACGCAAAATAATATAAAAGGTTACAGAGGGATGGACAAGGGAATAGCCTCTTTTTGTCAATAAATGTCATATTCTGCATATTCTACTAGTACAAAGTATTAAACTTGAAAAATGAGGTGGAAAAATGAAAATTGTATTGGATGCTGGTCATGGATATAGCACTGCAGGAAAACGGACACCTGATGGATTGAGAGAATATGAATTTAATCGCGCAGTAGCGCAATATGCCAAAGAGGAACTGTTAAAACACCAGGATGTGGAGGTTCTGTTTACCCATTCCGATGAAAGGGATGTGCCATTGCAGGAACGCACAGATCGTGCTAATAACTGGGAAGCTGATGCCTTTGTCTCCATTCATGCTAATGCTTATGGAACAGGAGGGTGGAACACGGCTCAAGGCATTGAAACATATACGCCAATTGTCGAATCCCCAAATTCAGATCGGCTTGCCAGACTCGTTCACCCTAGATTGATCCTGGCAACCGGAAGAAGAGATAGAGGAATCAAAACCGCAAACTTTCATGTTTTAAGAGAAACAAAAATGGCTTCAATCCTGGTTGAATGCGGATTTATGACCTATTATCCAGAAGCGCAGCTATTAAAGACAGATAGCTATCGAAAAACGTGCGCACGGGCCATTGCAGAAGGGATAGTAGAATATTTCAATCTGAAGCTCAAGCCGACACCGCCACCAGCTAAGGCTGTCTATAAGGTTCAGGTCGGAGCTTTCAAGGCAAAGGAAAATGCGGATAATCTCGCAAAGGAATTGGATCGTAGAGGCTACAGCACCTTTGTATTTCTGGAGCAAGGATTGTATAAGGTCCAGGTTGGCGCATTTTCTCAGAAGGAAAATGCGGACCGTTTGGCCGTGAAATTGCGCAAGCAGGGCTATTCGACGTTTATAAGTGCATAGGATATAGGGTGGTGGCTGGGAACAGCGCTCCACCCTTTCGTGAAAATCCTGTCCGTAATGATCCTTCTACTAAAATTTTCGTATAAAATAATTTCTCTTGTTATAAAAACAGGAAATTTGTCCTCATTTATCGAAATAAATAGATAATTAGTTGGAAAGAGAGAAAGGGGGCAGCACTCATGGGGAATATCCGAATCGGACCAAAAACAAAGACTGTTATCAATTTCATTTGCTTTGCATTGTCTTTGCTATTATTAATTTATAATATCAGTATTGTAGGATTCTTCTATTTGCTGGTTACATATGGGGAAGAGAAAGGGACGCTGATCTACTCATTGATCAGCGTAATAGGAATCTTTCTTGTCGTCATTCCGTTGGTGTTCCGGATGGCAAAGCAGAAATTTTACCACTATACACTGATTGCCACACATCTTTTAGCGGCGTTTTTACCAATGCTTATGCAGAGGATGTCGGGGATTTTTAATGGGGTATTATAAATAAATATTGAAGATTTCTGATTTTTGTGTAAAATAGTACATGTGAAATCGTTTGCACTAGTAGCCATTTACATACTATACGGTGCAGGCGATTTTTCTATGTCAATATCCATTATCAGCAAACCGCTTTAAATTAATGTAATAAATATGGAAAACAATCATTCATGCTTATATAATGAAGATAGAAACTATGTTGCATGCACTTTCCGGGGTGTTGGTCCGACATGCAAAGGAGAAGAGTGGATAGTGAGAAAAGGGATGATTCTGGCCCTCTTGTTTATTATAGGAGGGGTTTCGTTTATCGGGTATGGTTTGTATGAGAAGTGGTCATTGGATCGTAAAACGGAAGCGGCCCTTCAGGATGCGGTGGCTCTGACTTCCAGAGATCAGGAGAAGGAAACAGCCCCAAGTTCGGAAAAGGAAAGAAAGTGGCCGACCAAGCCCGAAGATTGGGACCCGGCTGTCGGGGATGTAGTAGGCATCCTGCAGATTCCGAAGTTTGAAGCGCAGCTGCCCATTGTAGAAGGAACGGACCCTGATGAATTGGAAAAAGGAGTGGGGCACTACCGCGGTGCATCCTATCCAGGGGAGCTTGGCCAAATCGTCTTCTCCGGTCATCGAGACACCGTTTTCCTGCGTCTGGGAGAACTGGAGCTTGGTGATAAATTTGTGGTTTCCCTTCCTTATGGGGATTATATGTATGAAATTTATGAAACAAAAATTGTCGACAAGGACGATACAAGCATCATCACCTTGCAGAAGGAAAAAGAAGAACTGATCCTGACAACCTGCTATCCATTCACCTTGACTGGCCGGGCGCCTGAGAGATATATCGTGTATGCGAAGCCGGTTTTATAATAGCTAGTAAAAGCCTGTGCCTTTATCCATATATGCGGATTGGCACAGGCATTTTTTTGTAACTGGTTCAATTCGGCAAAAATCTAAATTATTTAATAGTTATATTGAACCTATTCTGAAAATATTTTTCTTGTTCTTGTTACAGGTTAATTTTAAGGGAAAATGGGATATCCCATCCAATATTGTTATTCTGAGAAAACGTTATTATCTAATAAACATTGTAAAATTAGGATTAAAATAATAATAAAACCGTATTTCGACAAATTACACCCGTTTCTCAATCCTTTATTCTGTGATAGTATTTAAACTAGACTAGATGCGAGGGATAGGAGAATAGAACTATTTCTGAATTGGGGGATTTTTAATGATAGATATACATTGTCATATACTTCCGTCAGTAGACGATGGAGCTAAACATATGACGGAAAGTATTGAGATGGCAAGAGCTGCTGTTCAGCAGGGGATTACTACCATTGTCGCAACTCCACATCATAATGATGGTAAATATATGAATAAAAAAGAAGAGATTCTCGAGAAGGTGGAAGAGTTAAACAGCCGCCTGAAAAAAGAAGAGATTGATTTAACTATTTTACCCGGACAGGAATGCAGAATTTCCGGTGAGATAATCGAGCATTATGAAAACGGAGAAGTGCTTACTTTAAATAACACAAGTAAATATATTTTTATAGAATTGCCTTCCAGCCAAGTGCCATTGTATACAGAGAAGCTAGTGTACGATCTTCAAATGAAGGGTCTTATTCCGATTATTGTTCATCCGGAACGTAATGCAGAGCTTATTGAGTCTCCCGATAAACTATATCAACTTGTAAAAAAAGGTGCTTGTACCCAGGTTACTGCTGCTAGTGTAGCTGGAAAGTTCGGGAAAAAAATCAAGAAGTTTTCTTTGGATTTAATAGAAGCTAACCTTGTCCACTTCATCGCCTCTGATGCCCACAATATCAAGAACCGTACCTTTATGATGAAGGAAGCGTATGATGTTATCCGCAAGGAATTCGGCCAGGATGTCATGTATATGCTGATGGAAAATGCTGAATTGCTAATAGAAGGACAGACTATCATGAAGGAGATTCCGGAAAGAATCAAAAAGAAGAAGCTCTTTGGATTATTGAAATAGAAATATAAAAGAGGTAGCCATTTGAAAATGGCTACCTCTATTTATTAGTTATTCTTGGCAACTTCATTTGCTTCGATCTCCAAGTGATTTCTCAGCTTTCCTGATAGTTCCGATCTATCCTCCTCAGAAACTATCAGATAATAGATTTCTTGGCTACCGTTGCTGATATATTGGCCTTGACCAGTGATTTGATGCTGATCCAAGTTGAGTCGTGCATCCTTGTAATTTGCTTGGATATCTACCATTTCATTGAAGGTTAAATTGGTTCGAACATTTTTCCCAAGAATATCTAAAATGTCATCGAATTTTGTGATGGAGGAAACAGAAGCTCCTTTATCAATCACACCTTGAATAACATTTCGCTGTCTTTTCTGTCTTCCAAAGTCTCCATTCGGATCTTCATATCGCATTCTTGAGTAATTTAAAGCTGAATTCCCATCCAGTTCTATTTGTCCTTCTGGAAAATCGTTACCCCCATAGCTGAAGGCAAATTCGTTGTTCACATTGATTCCCCCGACAGCGTCCACTATTTCCTTGAAGCTTTGCATATTCAGTTGCACATAATAATCGATAGGGATATCAAGGAAATTTTCCACTGTGGCAACAGACATGTCTGGGCCGCCAAAGGCATATGCATGATTGATTTTGTCCTCGAAACCTTTCCCGATAATTTCTGTTCTCGTATCACGGGGGATACTCACCATTTGCATGGACTTGTCGTTCGGATTGACAGTGAGTACAATCATCGAATCGGAGCGTCCTTTATCATCTTCCCTTTCATCGACCCCTAATATAAGAAAGGATAGTGGATCCTTCTTTTTGAAATCCACCTCTACCGGACGCTTTTCCGAAGATGTCCGATCTAACGGGGTATGCATGGAGCCTGCAGCATTTTCCAAAGATTTATAAACAGTAAAAGCGAATATTCCTACGCCTATTGTACTGATTCCAATAATACTGATTAGAACAATGAACCATTTCTTTTTAAACATATGATCCTCTTCCTTTAAGTGAAAAAATTAGTTATATATCAACCTATTATAAGGCACTAATGTTCAAAAATACAATTCATGGTGAAAAAATCTTCTGTATTTTGACAAATTTCGTAATATTTATTGAAAAAATACATAAAAATAGTATATTTGGAATGGGGTGGTATAAATGAGGATTCTAGCATTCATTATTTTTATTATTTGCAGTATTACTTTAGTATTAGGAAATTTACATTGGAAAGAGAAACTAGAAAACTCCTCAGCGGTTGGGGCGGCTGTAAACGAAAAAGCATCTGCCGTAGAAGAGGGGAGTGATATAGCCGTTACGACAGGAAGTGACATCGTTCCGTTATTGAAAGAAAGATTAGCATTCCTGCCATTTGGGACTTCTTCCTTTATTGAAGAGGCGGCATCCAATCAACAAACAGTAGAGCTTTTAATATTAGGTTCTGAGGCTAATACAATGGGTTCCAAGTCTTGGACGAAGTTGTTTCAAGAAAAGATGGAAGATACATATGGGAATTTATTTCATATTACCGTTAAGGAGATCAGGGATACTTCTTCATATACCGTGTTAAATGAAGGGTTACACTCAGAAAATTTGGAAGTGACTCCAGATCTGCTAATATTGGAACCATTTCTAATTAAGGACAATTCTGTTGGAATAAAAATAGAACAATCTATAGAACATATTGAAATGATCATTAAGGATTTTAAATCTCTAAACCCTGAATTGCACGTGTTCCTGCAACCAGCGCATCCATTACATGGAGGTCAATATTATCCTCGTGACGTAGAAAAGTTTCGTGAGTTTGTGGAACAGAGTGAATATACATATATTAATCATTGGCAAGTATGGCCTGAAGATCATAAATCAGCGGAATTAGAAGCCCTCCTAATGGCGGAAAATGCCGGACCGAATGATAAAGGGCACGAAATATGGGCAGAATATGTTACAAATCTTTTCATTAATGAAGAGTGACATTAAAAAGAATAGCCTGCAAGGTAGAAGTGACCATTGCTTCTACCTTGCAGGTTTTTTTGGGCTTTTTAAAAGTCGATTATTGAAATCCACAGGATGAAGATAATTAATAGAATGCCAATATATGAGAAAGAAAGAATCTTCCCCGTTTTTGATCGGGCGGTAATATGTTGTATAAAGAGTGCGGGTATCAGTAACCATGGAATTAATAAAATGGTAGATAGAATGTATCCCAGTATTGAGAAGCTTTCAGATGAGAGTTTAAAAGCTATAGCAGGAACAATCATGAATATGGGACTTAAGCAGGAAAGGATAATAAGACGTAGCCAATACGCATCCAATAAAAAACTAGTTTCTTCCCAGTCGCTTGATTTATTTAATTTTCGAATGTTCTGTTGGAGATTAAAAAGGCATTCCTTCATAAAAGGCCTTATCTTTTCAGTAACGGTTGTTATTGTCATCCCAATCGCCCCACTTATTTAATTTTGTATTACATATTATGTTCTCTCGTGAAATATTATGATTTTTTATCTACTAGGCTTTATACCCTTTTTATAAACAGAATAATCGCTTTAATAGTCTTTAGCATTTTATAAGTAAACAGGTGCTGTGTGGTTAATTGTTAATTAGGAAACAATATGCTATTGTATGTAAAGAAAAGAACTCAAGGTAATACATAATAATGCGATTGAAGGTGATTGTTATGACAAAAAAAATTAAAGTAATGACTATATTTGGCACTCGTCCAGAAGCAATCAAGATGGCACCTTTAGTGCTTGAATTGGAAAAACACCCTGATCAAATTGATTCCATAGTGACCGTAACTGCGCAACATCGTGAAATGCTGGATCAGGTACTGGAATTATTCCATGTTACTCCAGATTATGATTTGAATATTATGAAAGACAGACAAACTCTTACAGGTGTTACGGTAAGAGCCTTGGAAGGTTTGGAATCCATTATCAAAGACGTGAAACCGGATTTAGTGTTAGTCCATGGAGATACAACCACCACATTTGTTGCCAGTTTAGCTGCTTTTTATAACCAAGTATCAGTTGGCCATGTGGAAGCTGGTTTGAGAACATGGAATAAATATTCACCATTCCCGGAAGAGGTTAATCGACAAATAACCGGGATCATAGCAGATTTGCATTTTTCTCCTACAGAAAAATCATTAGAAAATCTCGTGAAAGAGAATAAAAATGCAGAAAATATTTTCATCACTGGTAATACTGCCATAGATGCATTAAAAACAACCGTATCAGATAACTACCAGCATGAGGTATTAGATCGTCTGGGAGATGACAGATTAATCTTATTGACTGCCCATAGAAGAGAAAACCTTGGTGATCCAATGAGAAATATGTTTAGAGCTATAAAGAGGCTTGTTAATGAACATGAGGATGTTCAAGTTGTTTATCCGGTTCATTTAAATCCAGCAGTTCGTGAGGTAGCGGATGAAATTATAGGCAATGATCCTAAAATCCACCTGATTGAGCCTTTAGGTGTCTACGATTTTCATAATTTTGCATCAAGAGCACACATCATCTTAACGGATTCAGGCGGAGTCCAGGAAGAAGCCCCTTCATTGGGAGTACCTGTATTGGTGTTAAGGGATACAACGGAACGCCCTGAGGGTATTGAAGCAGGAACACTCAAACTTGCTGGAACTGATGAAGAAACCATCTACAAGCTATCTAATGAGTTACTTAACAATAAAGAAGAATATGATAAAATGTCAAAGGCTTCTAATCCTTATGGCGATGGAGAGGCATCTAGAAGAATTGTGGAAGCGATAAAATTCCACTTTGGTTTAAAAGAAGATAAGCCAGACTCATTTAGATAATATTCTTGGATGGAAAGCTACTTATTGAAAAGCTCTTTAGCTGCAACGAGTAGCTTTTTCATAGTGATTCTACATAAATAAATTATGTACAGGAGAAATTACAATGGCAAAAAGGATTGTTTATCTTGATTGGCTAAGGGTAATTGCAACAGTCATGGTTGTAGTAATCCATATTTCTGCAGGAATGATCTCGATTAATTATTTTGATGGACGCTCCAGTTGGTTGGCAACGAACTTCTATGAGGCCATCTCAAGAATGTCTGTACCTCTTTTTGTGATGATTAGCGGTGCTTTACTACTGAATAACCAAAGAGAAATAAAATATCGTTCATTTTTAAATAAAACATTGAGTAAAATTTTCATTCCATTATTGGGTTGGTCAATTATTTATTATATGTATCAAGTATATGTGGCAAATTGGTACGCCAATTTTTCTGTTAAAGAATTTTTCCAACTGTTCTTAGCTAATAACATTAGTGTTCATTTCTGGTTTATGTATATGATATTAGGGTTGTATTTGACAGTGCCGGTAATAAAGATTTACATAAGAGGAGCTGAAAAAAAGGATCTTCAATATTTTTTGTTGTTATGGTTATACGCTTCTGTCCTAGTGAAGTTCACAAAATTTTATTTCGGATACAGTCTGAACCTGGAGCTTTTCCATGTAACTAATTATATTGGCTATTTCATATTGGGTTATTATCTCTCTACTCTGCAATTGAAAAAAGCTTACATCAAAGAAGCATTTATTATCATGTTTATAGGAATGAGTGCTACTTTCCTCCTTACTTATTTCTCGACTGTAAATAATAATGGACAACTTCAAGAGTTTTGGTATGAGTATTTATCGCCAAATGTGCTTCTGTCAGCAGTGGGAAGCTTCTGGCTTATTAAAGGGATTGCCTCTACTTTAAAAAAGCAAACATTACCATTGGGATTAAATCTAATCAGTACGTTCAGTTTCGGCATATATTTGGTACATATGTTAGTGATTATGGTATTTGCAGATAGTGTTATCCCTTTTTTGAGAAATACTTTTCATTCAGCGGTCTCTGTGCCCTTAATAACTATTTTTGTATTAATTGTTAGTGTCATCATTACTTATGTTTTCAGTAAGATACCTGTCATTAAGAGATTTGTACCATAAAATAAAAACTCCAACTTAGGTTATATAATAGGTTGGAGTTTTTGATTTTTTTAGATTAACTGGAAAGTGTTTTATTTTGAGGTTTTTTATACTAAAATAAGATAGTCAAAAAAGGAGGGGATTTTAATTAATAAGTACTTACATGGAATTCTCTGTTTTCTATTGGTTGTGACACCCTTTATAACAGCAATAGGGGTCTCTGCTGAAGCCAATACAAATAAGAGTACAGGGTACGTAGAGCTATTAACAGATGTAGAAGTATATGATTCTAGCGGAAAATTAATGGGGAAATTGTTTGAGGGCTCCATTATTAAGCCTTTGAAAATCTCAACGGGTTCAATTGAAATCCAATGGGGAAGTTCCATGGGAATTATCGATTCAGAGGCAGATGGATACATAGAAACAACGGAAATTAATCAAACGGTTGTTGAATCCTTTATTCCAACAGATACAACGGAAATAATTAAAGATTCAATACTGTTAGATGAAGAGACTGGGCTAAAAGGGGAACTTTATTCCGGTTTTGAGATTCCAATTATGAAAAAAGATGATCGTATTATTGCTGCTGTAGCAGGGATTATTGGAACACTGGAAATTAAGGACCTTGAATTAGAAACTGCTGAAACTGAAGAAGTCGAAGAAAACGAAGAAACGAAAGAAGTTCCAGTTGTAGAACAACAAAAAGATTCAAACAAAGAAATAATTCCTTCAGAGGATGTTACAACAGACACTGAACTTGATAGACAAACTGATGTAGATGGCAATCAAGACAATCTTCAATCAGGCATATTTAATACCGATTATTTTAAGGTGCAAGATCAGGCAATAGTTTATAGTGACAAAGACCTGGAAAGTGACCAAAAAGCAATCCTAAAACAAAATGAAGTATATTTAAGGCTGCACCAAGAAGACAATTGGCATGTCATCGCATTTGGAGAAGGTCTGGGTTACGTACCTGTAGAAGGTACTGTGGAAGATAGTGGGGAAACGGTAGTTATGTATACTTCAAACCCTTCTGATATTCAGATTAAATTGAATCAGAATGCCACCTTATATGAAAGCGTAAATGGAGTGTTAAAACCGATAGCTACAATGTTGGAAGGCATGCAAACCCCTGTCGAACATGTAATGGGCGATTGGTATGCAGTTCATTTTAGCGGCAGGTTAGGGTATATCTATTATACAGCAGTGGATAGAGATTTTAAGAATGATGACAGTTTTTTCACTCCCACTGAGGAAAATGTTTCAATATACCAGAGTATAAATGGTAGTTTGAAATTGATAGGCAACTTAATAGAGGGACAACAATACGAACGGATAAGAAATTTCGGGGATTGGCATGAAATAGCATTCGCCGATAGAACTGCTTACATATGGAAAGGCGCTACAAAGCCGATTGATAAGGTATCGTATTCTAATAAATCTTTGCTTATAAATAGCAATACAACCATGACTACAAAAGAAAGAGTGCCAGTTTTCGATAACTCAACGGGAACTTTAAATCCATATGTGTACATAAAGGAAAATGAGCGTGTACAAATCGTCAGGAAATTGGGGGATTGGTATGAGGTAAACGTTGCCGGCAGATTTGGATATATATACAAAACCGGTTTGAAAAGAGACTTTGATACCAATGACATGTATTTTTCTCCGACAGAAAAAAGTGTAAGTATTTATAAAAGTGTTAATGGTCAACTTATTCACAGCGGTTATTTAGAAATGGGCCAGGAATATAAGCGCATCCGAAATTATGGGGATTGGCATCAGATTGTCATATCCAATGAATATGGATATGTATGGAAAGATGCTACCGAACCTACAGATGGACTTTCCATTAAGAATGGGAATGCTAGTATGTCGGCTCAATTGCCTATTACAATAAATGGTAGGATAACAGTTTACGATAATACAAGTGGACAGCTAATCCCATTTGCTATACTTAGCGGAGGACAGAGGCTTCATTCACTCTATATAATGGGTGATTGGTATGCCGTGAATATAGGTAATAGACTAGGTTACATTTACAAGGATGGCGTTAGGAGAAGTTTTTCTGACCACGATAAATTTTTTACTGCTATACAAGATAATGTTTCCGTATATGAACAAAAGGATGGAAAGCTTGTTCACGTGGGTACCTTAACTGAGGGACAAGAATATCAAAGGGTTAGTAATTATGGAGATTGGCATCGAATAAAAATAGGGAACAAGAATGGATATGTATGGAAAGAAGCTACAGTTCCGTCCAATGGAAGTCAGGCCAAGAATTATCATAATAAACAAACAACAAAAACGGAGATTCTCTTAACCGATGTCATTACCATATATGATAACACGAATGATTCCTTAACCCCATTTGGCGTACTTCAAAAAGGAATGCATATAGGAGTTATTTCAAGCTATGGAGATTGGTATGAAGTCGATTTTTCAGGTAGGATTGGATATATTTATAAAAGCGGCGCAGAAATAGTCTATTCAAAAATAATTAATCCAAGAAAAAATTATTCCTATCATGATTTAATGAGTGATCTTCCTGCATTGAAATTAATGTATCCTGATCTAATCTCTTATCATTCAATAGGAAAATCAGTAGAAGGAAGAAATATATTTGCGGTTAAGTTAGGAAAAGGGGACACCGAGATATTATTTTCGGGATCTCAGCATGCAAGAGAGCATATGACAACCAACCTTCTCATGGAAATGTTAGAAACTTATGCTTCCTCCTACAGAAATTGGACACTCATAGATTACCATAATACACGAAATATTTTAAATAACACTAGTATTTGGTTCATTCCTATGATAAATCCAGATGGAGTTACATTAGTTCAAGAAGGTCATACAAGTGCGAAAAATCCGGAACAGGTACTGAGAATAAATAATTATAATCCTGATTTTTCAGCATGGAAAGCAAATATAAGAGGAGTTGACTTGAACCGTCAGTATCCTGCGAACTGGCTGAGGATCAACAGTCCCGCCAAACCATCCCATAAAGATTATAAGGGCTCTTACCCGCTTAGTGAACCAGAAGCACTTGCGGTTTATAACTTTGTAAATGGTAAAGATTTTAAAACATTAATGGACTTTCATTCCTCTGGAGAATTAATCTATTGGTTTTATGAACAGGCAGGAGCCCAATATGACAGAGACTATCAATTGGCATTAAGAATGGCCAGTAAAACTGGTTATCGAGCTGTTGCACCTGAATTGACACCGGGTGATGGTGCCTTTTCGGATTGGTTTACATTACAGTACAAACGACCGGGATTTACTCCTGAAATCGCACCTTATGTTTATGAACAGCCAGTACCGATACACCATTTTGACCGTATATGGAACCAAAATGATTCTATCGGACTGATGCTTGCATTGGAAGCATATCAAAATAAAGACAATAGATGATAAGAAAATGCATAAATAAAAACCCACCTAGTAAAATAATGCCAGGTGGGTTTATTCTTATTTCTCGATTGTATTGCTTTCTGCTAGAATGGTTTCTACAGAATCCACTATTTTGACATTAAATTTGCTGCCTTTTTTAATGCCCTTTTGTGAAATCTTTAGCGTATTCCTATCTATATACGTGGTTTCAACAGGCTTGTTGTTAACATAGACAACAGAACTGTTTGTAAAATATAGACCCGTAAGAAGAACAATGTTTTCCCCGTCTTCCTTTGAGTATTCAATCTTTTCCAGATGCGGGTCAATATTCCCTAATCTGTATTTGGTGCTTATTGATGTGTCAGGTAGATCTTTTCTTCCAAACCTATCACCTGATAACAAATCATATTGTAATAATTCGTACTCCTTCAGAAAAGCACTATCTCTCTCTTCCTCAGTTAAAAAGTCAAATCTAGGTGTTATGGAGTTACCGTTATTCCGTTCCTTATTTAAGAAATCTGTAAGATAGTTACCCGAGACTCCAGCTAACTCCAAAATATATGCACCCAAGTAATTCGTGCTCAATTCCACCTCTTCATTTCTGTCAGTGAAATTATCCCAAATTAAAAGGGGAGTAGAGTACATTTTCTTGTGCTCTTCAAAACTTTTCCCCCCATTATAGTAACCGGTTTCCCGGTATGCTTGATAGTCATCACCTAGAAGGGGCAAATGATCCCCGAATAACACTACGATTGTATCTTCTTCAAAGCTTTCTATTTCCTGGATTAGCCTCTGAAAGTCTTGGTCGATATCATAAAGGTTATCTGCATAAAACTCCAAAAGGTTTTTGGTCTCCTTGGAAATTTTATTCTGAGAGCCGGCTTCCTCCAGTATTTCCATGGAACCGTAATACTTTTTAGCGTCTGACCTATATGGTCCATGATTTTGCATCGTCACAGCATAAATGAAATTTGGCTCATCACTAGACTCTAGTTGATATAAAATGGAATTGTTTATAGTGGTATCTCGGAAATACATCATATCCACTTCAGGGTCCTGCATAAATTCAATACTTAAGAATTTATCGAAACCCATATATCGATATACCTTATCTCGTTGGTAAAACCAGTTATGATACGTATGAATAGCTGTACTTTCGTATCCATGACTCCTTAAAATGTTAGGAAGTGCCGAAATTGGCTGATTTATATGTGTTTGGTATGGTATTGTCCCAGATGGAAGAAAATGAGTGGACATTCCCGTAAGTACTTCAAACTCGGTATTAGCAGTTGTGCCCCCGAACACCGGTGTTAAAACTTCCCCAGAGATATTTTCCTCCATTAAACTCCTTATATAAGGATAAGGATCTTTATCATATTCCACGTTTAGTTTGGTTGGATCCCAAAAAGCTTCACTCATAATGATAACGATGTTTGGCAGGGACTCGGGATACGAATTTTTATTCTTATCAAATTGGTTAATTATTTTTGCAATTTCCGTTTTGTTGTAATTCTCTGGTTCTTCGTTTAGGACCCCTTTAACGTTTCTAACAAAACTTAATAGTAAACCATTTTCTGTATAATTCAATTTCTGGTCCTGTTCGTTTGTTGTAATATTGACTTTGGTCTTTATCGTTTGAAAGAAGATGGGATTCTGGATTTCAAAATATGTAAATAATATGATGCTTATCATGCTAAAAGCGAAAATAGGATATTTAACTTTCTTTTTACCTGTAAAGCGAACACAATAACTGACTACAGTGAATATTATTATGAAAATAAGAGCAATTGTAATTGGTACTATCTGTACAGATGGGAAAAATTCACTCATTGCAGTTGCTTCAGAAGCTAACATAAAATCCAATGGTAAGAGGGGATCACCACGAAATAATTGTTTTACATAACTTCCATAAGCCAGTATTAAAACTATGAGAGATATTATTGCAAATGAAATAGCTCTTAATATCGGCTTTAAAAAGAACAGTGCCAAAAAGAGTGGAAAAATAAAAACTACTGCATATGTATATTCTGTGGAATAATTTAAAATCCAATCCATTGCCCTAGGAAAGCTGTTGCGGTATATCGCTTCAACAAAGAGTATATAGAAAGAGCAGAAAATTAAATTAATGATTAATAGGATGGGTAAGGACGATGCATTGTAAGTTGGAACTCTTGGTAAACGGATTTTCCTTTTCATGTGAAAATTACTCCTTCCGAGCATTTGTTATGTAATATTATTTACAAAAAATTAACTATAAACGCATGATTAAATATAATATAAAAAATGTATAGTGTAAAGAAAACACAAAAGTATTATTTTACCTAAAAAGAATAGAAATGTAAATAAAAAAAGAAACAAGACGGATAAAATTCTTCCGTCTTGTTTCTTTTTTTATCTGGATAGATTCAGTTGGTTAAGCAGCAGGGCAAGTATTGCTGCTAGATATATACTTACTGCTGGTGCTATAAGGACATGGCCAGCGGTAAAAGCAATACCTGTTCCGAGAGCAAGACTTGAACTAATTAAAATCTTATCAATAGTAAAAAAAGTTTTAATGTTCTTTATTACATAAAGAAATAATTTAGCGACAAAGAAAATCAAAATGGAGAATATTACAATAAAACCGATTATTCCGTATGAGTAAAACAAATCATAAAAATCCATTTCAATGAGTTTAGGCGATTGTTTATAATTTCCGGCATATCCCATTCCGAATAATTTCTGAATCAAAGGGGCTTCTTCAAAAAATTCCTGGTGCTGATAAAGGTATTGATCTCTGCTACTAAAGACAAGGCTTCCCACTTGTTCTTTAGTAAGACCATTATTTTCTTGTTCATCCTCTACCGTATCTTCTTTTTTACCATCGTGTTGTTCAACATTATTTTCTTTATCTGAATAACCTACTAAATCCAAATGAGAATAAGTGTTTTGGAATATAGGTGTTAATGGCGTAATGATTATTAATAATAACAATAATAAAGCGGAAACGACGGAATTTAATCTATAACTTTTTTCTTTTGTTTTTATATACTCCCAAGCGCACATAGTCAAGGTAATCAGTATGGTAATAATTATTGCACCGTATCCAACTTTAGTACCAACCATAATAAGAGAAAATATAGTAAGGATTGCTGGCAACCAAAAATAAATGTTCTTTACATTCGTTGTTTTCCTTACACCATATAATACAACCAGAGGAAACGACATAGCTAAAATTGCACCTATTTCATTTCCGGCAAAAAACCAGCCTGTAAACCCGATTTTTGTGTAATCATAGCTTGTTCTGCTTGTAGAGGTGAGGATTGAAAAGAGCATTACGATATCGATAATTAAAGCAGAATAAACAATCTTCTTGATAAGGTTTGATTGGTTGTCTAAGGAGGCATTATTCAAGGATTTAAACACGAATATATAAGCAATGAACATGATGAAAAGGTAAACAGCTTTAAATGCAAATTTCACTTCTTCAGATATGGAGAAGTTCGGTTTAACATTTAAATTCACTACAAGGTTAATGGTTACAACCGCGAACAAAGCAACCAGATAATACAGGTATTTTCTATATGGAGGGTGTGATGTACATTTTATTAAAATGTATATTCCACTTAGTACTAAAATTATAAAGCGAAATAATACTCCGAAAGTGAAATCTATTTCAAGTACGACAATACTGAAGGTTGTAAGTAAATCAATAATTGGTTGAAAAGCAATTAGAATAATCATAATTAATTCAAACTTGTTTATAACTTTCTTCTGTGGCGATAACATAATTTCCTCCTATTTTAGTATAGAATTCCTTGAACTTATATTAGAATACATTATTTTGTTTACATGGTAAATGCTTATCGTTTTAGTTTTCATATATAAACTAAAATGTTTCTATTTGCAAATTGCTAAGGGAAAATAATAAATGTAATAATCATCCTCCAAAAAAGTTTAAGAAATAATTCTGTAAGACTATTAAAATATTTGTAAGAAAAATGTATAATTAAATCGATTGTTGTAAAAAAAGAGGGGGATTTGTTTTTGAAGGTTATTTTTAGTTGTTTGGTAGCAGTTGTTTTTTCACTTTCTTCTCTTTCATCGTTTTTTGTTTATGCAGAAAACAAAGAAGAGCTAGAAATTGGAACAACAGTTTCTTTTGTGGAGATTATGGAGGATGTTGCAATATATTCGGATAAAGAGGTCCAAATAGCAATTATCGAAAAGGGAGCTACTATATCTGGATTTTTCGATGAAAATGTATTTCTCCTTGGATGGGGAAAGGGCATTGCTCAGATAAAGGATTTGACATCACTTAGTATAATGGAAGATGGAGTGAAACAGTCTGAATCCTTAATTGAATTTAATGAAGACACCGTATATAAGGAGCTAGTAACCCAAGAATCGACCATCATCTATGACTACGATACCCATGAAAAAATGGTAGTTTCAGAGAAAGAGATTATTCTCCATTATATAGAGGGGTCCATTATATTGGATGAAGAAACGATTGAAGTTGGACTTATAGAAATAGGAGAGAAACTGGGATACTTCTTTTTACCAGATTCTCCGATAGAGTCAGAACTGAATGAAGAATCGAGCGAAGGACAAGAGAAAGATAAAGAAGGTGCAACAGAAAATATTGCAGATGATGTAAATGATAAGGTAACAACCGATACAGGCGTAACTGAAGAATCTGCTGACAAAGTAACAGAAGAAATAGTACAAAATAATACTACTTCTGCTGCTCGTATGTCAATTACTTCTTTTGCTGCTCCAGTCCAAGAGCCGACTCCTTCCTTCACAGCGGAGGATAAGTATTTTAGAGTAAGCGAATCAAGAGTATCGGTATATGATAATTCTACAGGAAGCTTAGTTCATGTTGGTTATTTAAATCTGGGGGAAGTTTTTCCGAGAGTAAGTGATTATGGAGATTGGCATAGAGTTAAATACGGGAATGGTTATGGATTCATTTGGAAACCGGCAACTAAACCTGCTACCAAAGAAGAAATTGCCAGAATTAAAAATCTAAACACGTCCTTTCAAAATAGCAGTAAATCTATAACTGCTATAGACACTATCAGTGTATATGATAATAGTTCCGGGTCACTTGTCCCATTTGCTGCATTATTTAAAGGGGTAAAATATCCTGTTATAGGAGAATATGGTGCTGATTGGTACAGGGTGGATGTCAGCGGTCGTATCGGCTATGTATACAAACCTGCAACTAAAACAAGCTTCACCTCACAGGATCAGTACTTCGAAGTCCTTGAAAATAATGTAAGCATTTATGATAACAGTACAGGAAAATTAGTCCACGTAGGTTATCTTACTAAAGGACAAGTTTATCCAAGAATAAAGGATTATGGCGCCGATTGGCATCAAGTTAAATATGGCAATAGTTTTGGATATGTATGGAAAGATGCTACAAGACCTTCCAATGCATCAACCATCAAGAACTTGAACATTAATCAAGTAAATTCCAATAGATCATTTAAGGCACAATCTGTTTTAAGTGTATATGATAATAGTTCCGGAGCGCTCGTCCCATTTGCAAGTCTGCAAAAAGGAATAAGTTATCCTATCATTTCAGATATAGGCGGATGGCTTAAAATAGATATCTTAGGAAGAATTGGTTATGTTTATAAACCAGCAACTAGAATAGACTTTCAAGCAACAGATCGATATTTTGAAGTTTTAGAAGATAATGTTTCCGTTATGGATAACTCTGGTGGTGTATTACAACCTGCGGGTTATTTAACAAAAGGTCAGGTTTACCCAATTCTTAGAAACTATGGGGATTGGCATGAAATAAAGTTTGGCCGAACCACAGCCTATGTATGGAAAGCGGCAACCAACCCATCGTCAAGTAGCATGATTAAGAATGAAAATGTTTCAAACATTCTTCCTTCTGACAGAAATTTCCTAGCTTTACAGAATACGATGGTCTATGATAACTCATCTGGTGCATTAGTTCCTTTTGCGACAATCAAGCAAGGAACTTCCTATCCGATTATCAGTGACTATGGAAGCGATTGGTACAAGGTAGATTTCGCTGGAAGGATAGGATATATTTATAAGCCTGCTACACAGGAAGGTCCGATTTACCGGTATTCCAATTACGATATTACATTCCAGCAATTTATCGATAGACAAATGGCTGTAGCACCTCAGACGGACAAGAGATACCAAGATTTCTATTATACTAGAGAAGACGGGTATACAATCGATCCAATAAATCCGAATGTAGCAATTCTTAAAGAGAATGGCTTTAGAATTAGAACACAGCCTAGCGTTACAAATTCTCGGATCATTGCCACACTTAACATTAATCTCCCGGTTGATAATAGACAAACCATTGTGGAAAGAGTATTAGGTGATGATGGTTATATATGGTACAAGGTGAGAAGAACGTGGGTGAATGCAACAAGAGAAGATGTAGTACCTTCAGCAAATCCGGAAAGCTTTAGTAGAAATAGTGCGGATTATTTCCAATTTCTAGTTCTATCGGAACCGGCTGGTCTAAATGCAAAAGAAATAAACGAGAAAATCCTAGTCAATAAAGGAAGTTTAACAGGCCTAGGCGCTTTATTTGTTGAAGCAGCAAACAAATATAAAATCAATGAGATCTACTTGTTATCACATGCATTGTTGGAAACTGGACATGGCACCTCGTCACTATCTAAAGGTATCCAATATAATGGTCAAACTGTATATAATATGTATGGCTTTGGTGCTTTTGATGGATGTGCAGAAGGCTGTGGCGCTGAGCGTGCATATAAAGAAAAATGGTTTACTCCTGAAGCAGCAATTCTGGGTGGTGCGAAAATCATTAGTGAATATTATATTAACCATCCGACTTACAAACAGGATACTTTATACAAGATGAGGTGGAACCCAGCAACACCAGCGACACATCAATATGCAACGGATAAGGATTGGGCTATCAAGCAGGTGAATTCTATTAAAAGGTATTATGATCTAGTAGATACCTATACATTAATTTTTGATGTGCCAGTTTTTAAATAAAATTCAAAAAAGAACATTCCTAGCGGATGTTCTTTTTTGAATTTTATTGCTATAAAGAGTAGTTTGCGTTATTTTAATATAAGTATTTATCCTTTCAGTAAGTGAGGTATATAGTATTATGGAAAAAATAAAGATATTAGGAATCCCATTTCATAAAGTTACGATGAAGGGCATAGTTGATGAATTGGAAGATAAAATTAAAAATAATGATAAAAGTTTTATTGTTACAGCAAATCCAGAAATAGTTCTGTATGCTGATAAAAATTACGAATACAAACAAACGCTTTTAAGTGCGGATTATATCCTTCCTGATGGAATTGGAGTGGTCATTGCTTCCAAAATCCTTAAAAAACCACTGCCTGAACGGGTTCCTGGCTATGACTTAATGCATAATCTATTAGCGAAAATGGAGTTAGGACAAAGGAAGCTTTATATGGTAGGAGCAAAAGAAGAAGTGTTAGAGAAAGCTGTTAAGAAGGTTTCAAATTTATATCCCAATGTAGAAATTGTCGGAAAGAACCATGGTTTTTTTGAGCTGAATGATACAGCAATAATAACTGATATCAAGGATAAAGAGCCGGATTTAATTCTTGTTGCTTTGGGTTTTCCAAGACAAGAAACATGGATTAGCCGAAATGTCCAAAATGTGAAAAAAGGGTTGTTCATTGGTGTGGGAGGAAGTTTTGATGTTTTGGCAGGAGAAGTAAAAAGAGCTCCGATTATGTGGCAGAAGTTAAATATCGAGTGGTTGTATCGTCTGATTCAACAACCATCAAGGTGGAAACGCATGCTTGCATTACCATACTTTCTTATTAAAATTATTATGTTAAGACTAAAAAAAAGTAACCGTTGATAAGCCAGTTTGTTAATTAAAGGAGTCAAAAAAGTGTCTAATAATTTTATTAAAACAATTGGCATTGTAGCTATCGTAACAGTTGTTGCGAAGGTCCTTGGGTTTGTGAGAGAGGCTTTTGTTGCCGCTTATTTTGGGACATCAAGTGCTACGGATGCTTTTTTTGTAGCAAATATTGTACCAAATATCTTATTTACTGCCCTGGGGCTTGCGATAGCTTCTGGAATAATACCTTTATATGCGGAACAGAAAGAAAAATCAGAAGCTGGTGCAAAGAAATTTGTAAGTGCGGTAACAAGTATCCTGTTACTCTTCTCCATATTGGTAGTGATTTTAGGAATGATTTTTGCTCCGCAGATAGCAAAGTTGATGGCTCCTGGATTTAATAAAGAGCAATTGGAATTAGCCACAGAGCTGACACGGATAATGATACCTGCTTTCAGTTTTATGATTATGAGTGCTATTGCTACAGGCGTATTGCATACTAATAAGCAATTTTTAGCTCCTGCAATGGTATCCATACCGAATTCTGTCATCGTAATTTTTGCCATGATATTATTTGGACAAACATACGGAGTGGTAGGATTAACGGTTGCTTCTTTATTAGGGATTATCAGCCAATTTATCATCCAATTACCACAGTTCAGTCAGCATGGTATTAGGTTGAATTTTGCTTTCAACGAACAAGGCGATGAAATTAAAAGAACTTTTTATGCCTTCATGCCGATTATCATAGCCTCATTAGCCGTGCAACTAAATGCAGTTGTAGATAGAATGGTGGCTTCAGGGTTGGACGAAGGTAGTATCTCAGCCCTGAATTATGCAAACAAATTGATGTATTTGCCACTAAGTATCATCATTGCTGCATTAATTGATATTTTTTACCCGACCCTAGTGGATAATGCAAAAAAAGGTGATGCATTTCTTAACACAGTAAGGTCTGGAATGAAAACAATTTTTTATTTCAGTGTACCAATTTTGATCGTAATGTTGATATCAAGAGAGGAACTAGTGGCAATAGCCTTTCAAAGAGGAGAGTTTCAGGAAGATTCCTTAAACAAAACAGTTAATGCATTTGTTTTTTATACAATAGGAATGGTATTTATTGCACTTAGGGAGTACTTCATTCGGTGTTTTTTTGCATTAAAGAAAACGAAGGTCACTATGTATACGAGTATAATAGCAGTACTGATAAATATCATTTTAAGTATTATACTCTCTAAATATCTTGCACTTGGAGGTATAGCTTTAGCTTCTTCTATATCCTTCTTTCTTCAAGCGGTCATCCTATATGTCTGGCTTAATAAAGATCTGAAAAAGGAGAATAAGCTGGCAGTAAAAGAATTGTTGAAAGTAGTCGTGTTAACTTCTTTGACTTTTATAGTGCCGTCGATTCTAGTGGATATTGCTTCCATCACACAAGATCTGATTCAAATAATCCTTGTAACAATAGTGACATATCTGACATTTATCGGACTGGGTATATTATTAAGAATCAATGAGTTCCAATATTTTATTAATAAAATTTTAAAGCGGACATAATAGAACCAATAAAACCCAGCATATGGAGCTGGGTTTTATTGGTTCTAGTGGATTTATCCATTTATTAGCTTCATCACTTTTTCCCAACGGCTGTCCCAGGAGTTTTCTTGGGCGACTTGCTGTCGCTGGTTACGTTTTTCTTCAGTGTTTTCTTCTGGTGTCAGGGAAATTCTTATTGCTTGTACCAGTTCTTCAACGTTATTTCCTATATGGACCACATCATTGTAAACGACCACTTCCGGCAAGGGAGTGGAAACAACTGGTTTCCCAGTAGATAAATACTCATACAGCTTAATCGGATTAACACTTGCTGTTAGCTTGTTGATTTTAAAAGGAATAAGGCATACATCAAAGTATTGGATATACCGTGGTAATTCTGTATATTGCTTTGGACCAAGGAAAGTAACGTTAGGTAGTTTTTTTAGATTTTCTACATCTGTATCAACTGGCCCGATCATAATTACTTGTATCTCAGGCATTCTTTTAGCAACTTCTTCAATGGATTTTAGATCGATCCAGTCACTGATTCCACCTACGAATCCTAATATAGGTTTATTTGTATCTGGTAGATCATGTGGACATAATAAATTTCCTTTCTTTTCTGCAGGTTGAAAATGTTCATATTCTGTACCGTTTGGGACTAAGTGGAACTCCCCCCAATTTTTTCTGTCTTCCACAAGTTGTTTGGCAGTGGCAACTAATGCATGGGAAGACTTGGATAGTTCTTCCTCCATTTTTAAAACAACATCTTCATTTATCAAGCCTGTAAAAGCTGCATGGTCATCGACGCAATCATAAATGATCTTATCGAAATCAATATATTCTAATGTATCCACAGAATTTGGTAAAAAAGAATACAAATCAACTTTAGAGTATGTATAATTCTTAAGTTGCTTTTTCAGTTCCTGTGAAATAATTCTTTGGTTAATTTTATTGATTGCTCTGTATTTATTTCCGAACGGCAGGACGGGAGGAGAAGAAATAACTGTTAAATTATCTTCTATTTTTCTGGGTCCATTAGCCCAATTTTTCCATCTTTGTAACATGTTTTTATCTTTTAAAGGAGATAATAGGGTTGCTGGAGGCTCTAAGTATAAAACTTCCCAACCTGCCTTTGAAGCCCTCTTCATGAAATGATGAGGACGATGCTGAACACCGTTCCAATCTCCTGCAGACATGGCTATCATTATTTTTTTCATCGTTTTCACCTACATATGTTAGTAAATTTACTGTGTTTAGTATATGGCTTGATACATTTTAATGCAAATCAAAATTTATCATTAGTGATAAAACTTTATCGTTTTACAAGTAGTTGATTGTATGACGTTGGTTGGTCTATTATTATTGAAGCACCTCCATATAAGGAAATAATTAATTTCTTTTTATTATATAATTGTCTTTCTTGTTAATAATTATCAGTTAAAGGAGAATTTACTTTGAAGATATTACATTTAAATGCTGGAGCGGAAACAGGCGGAGGGATGGTTCATATTCTTGCGCTTTTAAATGGATTAAATAAGGATGAATTCATATTAGGGGTTATGGAAAAAGGGAAAATGTATGAAGAGGCAAAGAAAAAAGGTATAAATGTGAAACATTTCTCTCAAGCCTCTCGTTATGATCTTTCAATAATAAAACAAATTGCAGATTATATTGTTAAGGAAAATATCGATATACTTCATACACACGGACCAAGAGCAAACTTAATGGGGTATATAATTAAAAAAATCAGTAAGGTTAAATGGATAGTTACTGTTCATAGTGACCCACGTGACGATTTCTTAGGAAGTGGAATTAAGGGGAAAATATTCACAAAAATCAATATGTTAACATTAAGAAATGTTGACCACTATTTTGCAATTTCCGATCGATTTAAAGAAATGCTGATCCAATTTAAAATTAATGAAAAAAGAATTACCACAATTTACAATGGTATAGATTTTAATTTAGATATCCCTATAACTGTTACAAGACAAAGGATGGGGTATAGTAATAATGACTTTATTTTGCTGATGGTAGCAAGATTACATCCTGTCAAAGGACATAAAGAAGCATTTCAAGCAATAAGTAATTTAATAACGACTTATCCTAATATACGTCTTTTATTAGTGGGTGATGGACCTTTAAAAGAAGAGTTGCAGGAAAAAATAGCATATTTGAATTTAGAAGAAAATGTTAAACTTCTTGGCCACAGGGAGGACGTGCATTCTCTATTATCCATTTCAGACATAAAAATACTCACCTCCTATAGTGAAAGCTTCCCGCTTGTCATATTAGAAGCTGCAAGAGCGAAAGTGCCTGTCATTACAACAGATGTAGGCGGTGTGGAAAAACTTATTAAAGATTCTTCTTACGGATGGATAATCCCTATCAAAGATATTCAATGTTTAGAACGGGCAATACT
This sequence comes from Sutcliffiella sp. NPDC057660, assembly GCF_042800035.1. Taxonomy (NCBI): domain Bacteria; kingdom Bacillati; phylum Bacillota; class Bacilli; order Caryophanales; family Bacillaceae; genus Sutcliffiella; species Sutcliffiella sp. NPDC057660. Next base: position 144,831 of record NZ_JBHVHV010000001.1, on the reverse strand, counting down.
TGAAGCTTATAACTTGAAGCGTACCAACGAACTAAAGTCAAAAGGCGAAAAGCTTTACCATATTGCAAGCGAGAATTATTCTGTTGAAAAATTTTGTTCAAGTGTTTATGAAACCTATCGTAAGATTTTACGTCAATAAGATTGTGGGATCTCCAAACGAGTTGACGTTTCTTTTTTTATTTTATTTAGCACTAAACATGGTTGGTAATATTTATTTTTATAAATTATAGTTTCTGAGATTAATTGGATATGTTATAATTCACATGGTAGATTAATTGCTTAGCGAAGTTTTTGGTATTATGTCAAAAAAATCCGAATTATGTAAAAGACAGTTTAACTTAAATGTTAAAATAATCTAGACATGCTTCTAGAAAAATAGTCGAAAATAGTATTGAAATACTAAATAGGTGGTTAAAGAATGGACATTAAATTACTTCTTATTTTTCTTTCGTCATTTGTTACAGTCCTGATTATCACGCCATTTGTAATTAAATTAGCACATAAAATAGGTGCAACCGATAAACCCAACCATCGTAAAGTCCATCAAAAGGTAATGCCAAGACTCGGTGGATTAGCAATATTCATTGGAGTAGTGGCGGGATATTTTGTTGCAGGTCTTTATGAAGAACGGTTAACAGGAATTCTATTGGGTGGAATCATTATCATCGGATTAGGTGTCTTGGATGATATGTATGAGTTAAGTGCCAAATGGAAACTTCTGGGTCAATTGATTGCAGCCGGAGTCATTGTCAGTACCGGTCTTAAAATACAATATATCTCCATTCCGTTTGTTGTAGAGTCATTTGATATTGGATGGTTAGCCATTCCGATGACCATTTTTTGGATTATTGGCATCACAAATGCCATTAACCTTATTGATGGATTGGATGGGCTCGCAGCTGGTATATCCTCGATCGCCATCGCAAGCTTAGCTATACTTGCAGGTTTTGCAGGAAAGGAACTAATTCTCGTACTGAGCATAATAGTGCTTGGAAGTACACTCGGATTTCTGTTCTTTAATTTTCACCCTGCCAAGATATTCATGGGTGATACAGGTGCCCTTTTCCTGGGATACTGTATTGCAGTTTTGTCGCTTTTAGGACTATACAAAAGTGTTACGTTATTCAGTTTGATTATACCGGTAATCATCTTGGGGGTTCCGGTATTCGATACAGCATTTGCAATTGTGCGCAGACTTATCAATAAACAACCTATATCTGCTCCAGATAAAAGTCATCTGCACCATCGTTTACTTGCACTAGGTTTTTCGCATAGGAATACGGTTTTAGTGATTTATGGCTTCGGAATTTTCTTTAGTATTTGTGCAGTGTTTTTAACTTCTGCTACTTTGCTGGGGACTATTCTAATAATGGTACTTCTTATTGTATCGTTACACTTGATTGCAGAGCTCGTAGGAGCGGTTCACGTCCGTTTCAAACCTTTCATGAGATTTTATAGGAAGGTGTTTGGAAGACATTAAAATAGAGGTGCACAGATAATTGTGCAACTCTATTTTTTTTGTATATAAAAAAGCCCTCCACTGTTTAAGTGAAGGGCATAAAAGTAATCAATCAAGTTCCAGATGTTCTTTTAATGTTTGTGATGTTTCTTCAAGTGATGCTTCATCCAATTCATAATAATAGGTCCCGCTTGATGAATCGTCATAGCCTTCGATATTTAGGGACTCGATATTAAGTTTTCCGCCACTAGTTGCATATTTGTGTAAAGCTAACATTTCGCCAACTGTCAGGTTTGTTGTCAGGTTATTTCCAAGTGCATCTATAACATCTCCGTACTTTGTTATGGATGAAACTGATGCTGCTTCATTGATTATCCCTTGAACAATCAACTGCTGTCGTTTACCACGTTCAATGTCATTGTCTAGTTTTCTTGTGCGGGCTAATGCAAGTGCTTCTTCTCCGTCTATCCGCTGATAACCTTTTCTTAATCTGATTGCTCCCTCATTATCCTTGCTGTCCATTTCATTCAAATCGACAGGCACATCTACTTCAATTCCGCCAAGCGCCTCTACAACCTCAATAAATGCTCTGAAATTCATACGAACATAATAATCAACAGGTATTTCCAACAGATCTTCTACAGTATTAACTGCGCCATCAATGCCATGATAGGCGTGAGCATGGTTTATCTTATCATATTCATCTCGATCTGGTTGATATACATAAGAGTCACGTGGGATACTTAACATCTTTACAGACTTATCTTTTCTGTTAAATGTTGCAAGCATAATTGCGTCTGTTCTTGCTTTGTCCCCAAAACCACGGCTCTCACTGTCATCTATGCCAAGGAAAAGGATTGTAATGTTGTTTTTACCGGGATCCACAACTTCTTCCCTTAGTTTTGATTTATCACCACGGTCCAGTTCTACTCGTGCTTCCTCAGCTGCTGCCATTGCTTTGTATGTTAAATAGCTTCCATATACTAATCCACTTAATAAAATTAATAATAGCGGAAAAATGATGATGAAACGCTTTTTACGCTTTTTGGTGCGTTTCTCCATACGTCCTTTATAAGTCATGCTTTTTTCTCCCTTATACTTAAAGTAAAGCGAAATCTAATTATTGATCAATGTTTCCAGATAAGTTACTTCGCCTTCGATTGTCGTGCTTTTTCCGTTTGTCAGGTCGACCATCCAATCTACATATTCCTGCTTTTCATCTTCCACAACGAATGCAAGGATCTCGACATCTTCCAAATAGAGCATATCCTTTATTTCGTAGGGGGATGATCTCAGTTCATTTTCCACTTTCCCCAACAAGGTATAATCAATTTTTGTGTGCATGACTCGCATTAAATTCCGTTCCACTAAACCAGTAGCGGCAAGGCCTTCGGAGGTAGCTTTCCCGTATGCACGGATTAATCCCCCGGCTCCAAGTTTTATTCCTCCAAAATATCGGGTAATGACTACAACAGTGTCCTTAAGATCTTTTTTCTTTAGCACTTCCAGGATTGGAACTCCGGCAGTGCCACTTGGCTCACCATCGTCATTGGCTTTTTGTATCTGATTGTTATCGCCGATCATATAGGCAGAGCAATTATGATTTGCATCACGATGCTGCTTTTTGACATCCAAAATGAATGCTTGTGCTTCCTCTTCAGTCGTAGCTCTATCAATGTGTGCGATAAATCTCGACTTTTGGATGACTATTTCATTTATTCCTGGTCCTTTTACCGTGTAGTATTGAGATAACAATCGAACAACTCTCCTTCATGCGTTCAGGACATTTAGTATGGCTGCCAATTTTGCCATACTCACTCCATTATAAATCTTGAGAGGTCGTACATCAAATGAAATATAGTTCCAAATCCCTTAATATCGACAAAATAACCCCTGTTTAACCAAATTGTAATGATAATGTTATACAAGTAAAACTTTTGTCCGATATAATTAGTAATGGACAATTTTCGACATTACCCCCAGAAAGTGCAAAAATATTAAGAATAGTATACCGTGTAGTGTCTTTTGGTCTATTGGGTATAATGTACTATATAGAATAAGAAGGAATGCTGATATTCTTTTAAGAATACAGGGTCTTTTGGAGGATGTCCTATGTCTCGGAAAGTTATAAACTCTAAACAATTAGACATGATTATTGAACAAATGGTAAAAACGGTTGAAGTGAGTAAAGATGAGATTTTCGAAATCGGGGAAAACTCCAGAAAAGAATTCGAGACACTGGCCAAGGAATTAAATTCGGTTAAGCTTGAAGTTGCACAATTGATCCATAAGCAGGATAAACTTGAGATGCAGGTTCGATTGGCTAGAAACCGACTATCAGAAGTGAGCAGGCAATTTAAAAAATTTACAGAAGAGCAAATCAGGCATGCCTATGACCATGCGCATGAGTTACAGCTGGAGCTTCATACTACTTCGCAATTGGAAGTGCAACTGCGCAATCGCCGCAATGAGATTGAACGCAGGCTGGTCAACATCGAAGAGACGATATCCAAAGCCGATCGTCTTGTCAGTCAGGTGTCGGTTGTACTGAATTATGTAACAAGTGATCTGCAGCAGGTTGGACAGATGATAGCAGATGCATCTGAAAAGCGTGAGTTTGGTTTTAAAATTATGGAAGCACAAGAAGAAGAGCGCAGAAGGCTGTCAAGGGAAATCCATGATGGACCGGCGCAGATGCTTGCCAACGTCATGATGCGTTCGGATCTGATCGACCGGACCTTCCGTGAACGGGGAGCCTCTGAGGCGCTAAGTGAGATCCGCTCCTTGAAGGTGATGGTCCGTTCCGCCCTTTATGAGGTGAGGCGAATCATCTACGATCTTCGCCCGATGGCGCTGGATGATCTTGGGTTGATACCGACTTTAAAGAAATACATTTCAACAACAGAAGAATATCATAATGGACATCCAAGAGTGGAATTCGTACACATGGGTTCCGAATCAAGATTATCGGCAAACCTAGAGGTGGCAGTATTCCGTTTAGTTCAGGAATCTCTGCAAAATGCAATCAAGCATGCACAGGCAAACCATATCCATGTAAAACTCGAATTAAAACCCACTCTTATAACAGTTATCGTCAAGGATGACGGAGTAGGGTTCGACACGACAGAAAAAAAAGAAAAGTCGTTTGGCTTACTCGGAATGAGGGAACGGGTAGAACTGATCAGTGGCGAATTAAAGATACAATCCAAGCCGGGATCGGGAACCACGGTATTTATCCAGATTCCATTAAGCTAATGAAAGATTTGGGAGGATGAGAGAAAAATGGATACAACAAAAATCGTAATTATTGATGATCATCAGCTTTTCCGTGAAGGTGTAAAGCGCATTCTGGATTTTGAAGCCGATTTTCAAGTAGTGGCAGAAGGCGATGATGGAATTGAAGCATTGGATCTGATGGAAAAGCATAATCCGGATGTCATTATCATGGATATCAACATGCCGAAGATGAATGGGGTCGACGCAACCAAGCAGCTTGTGGAGGCAAACCCGGAAGCAAAGGTTATCGTACTTTCCATCCATGATGATGAAAACTATGTGACACATGCCCTGCAAACAGGAGCACGTGGCTATCTGTTGAAGGAAATGGATGCAGATGCATTGGTCGACGCTGTGAAGGTGGTCGCTGATGGCGGGTCATACCTGCATCCGAAGGTGACACATAATCTGGTAAGGGAATATCGACGCCTTTCCGAAAACGGCGCATCCAACGGCGGCGGTGCTGCAACATTAGCGTATAAGCAAGTCGAAATTCGTCGTCCATTGCATCTGTTGACACGACGCGAATGCGAAGTGCTTCAGCTATTGGCAGACGGGAAAAGCAACAAAGCGATCGGGGAAGCATTGTTCATCAGTGAAAAAACTGTGAAAAACCACGTAAGTAACATCCTTCAAAAAATGAATGTAAATGACCGGACGCAAGCCGTAGTAGTAGCAATCAAAAACGGCTGGGTAGAGGTTCGTTAGTCTTGGAGAGTAAGAAGCTCCAGGGCTTTTCTTTTTTAATGGAAATTAAAAGCAAAGAGTTGGTGAAACTTATAGGGGTTTCATGTACAATCTATATATAAGAAATATGGATTAAGGAAGGTTACTTATTATGAAAACGGCTATAGTTACGGATAGTACAGCCTACATTCCAGCGGAAATACGCGCAAAGCATCACATACATATGATTCCTCTTAACGTGATTTTCGGCAACGAATCCTATCAGGAGGAGGTCGAGATCAAGGTCGACCAGTTTTATGATGAAGTAAAGAGCAAGAAGGAGCTTCCTTCCACCTCCCAGCCGGCGATCGGGGAATTCGTGAAGCTTTTTGAAAAGCTTTCTGTGGAGTATGATGCGGTGGTGAGTATCCATTTATCAAGCGGCATCAGTGGGACATTCCAGGGAGCGGTGGCTGCAGGGGACATGGTGGATAATATTGAAGTTCACGCATTCGACTCCGAAATCAGCTGCATGATCCAGGGCTTCTATGTTTTGGAAGCGGCAGAAATGGCTGCTGAGGGCAAGGGGCCGGAAGAAATCATTGCTCGGTTGAGTGAGATGAAGAAGTCGGATCGCGCCTATTTTATGGTGGATGATCTTTCCCATCTACAGCGCGGCGGCCGTTTGAGCAGTGCCCAGGCCCTTGTCGGGAGCTTGCTGCAGGTGAAGCCTTTGCTGCATTTCGTGGATACGAAGATTGTTCCTTTTGAGAAGATCCGTACGCGGAAGAAAGCTTTGAAACGCATATACGATCTGTTCGATGAAGATGCTTCATTAGGAGTTCCGATGCGGGCGGTTGTGATTCATGCGAATCGTGATGCGGAAGCGGAAGAGATGAAGAAGGAGCTTGAGGAAAAGTATCCGCATGTGGAGTTTTACTTGAGTTATTTTGGCCCGGTTATAGGTACTCATTTGGGTGAGGGTGCGATGGGGCTTGGGTGGTATAATCGGTAGGCGGTTGTTGAGTTTATGTAGTGAGTTTATGTAGGGCGGAATGGGGACACCACACTTGGGAGTGTGGTGTTTTTTGTTTTTGGGGTTGGGTACGGAGGCGGAGTCTATTCGTTGGAGTCCAGTCGGGCTGTTCCGGATCGGGCAGGCGGTGGAGTATGTGCGTCCGGGCTATGTCGGTCCGGAGCGGGCTGGAGAGAGTTGTCGTTTCTGTTCAAATTTGCGTTCGGGCGAAAAATAAATTTTTCGGGCGAAAGCTGCTTGTTACCGGGCGCAAATATTCATTTTCGGGCGAAAACACATGGAAATCGGGAGTATTTTTGAATTTTCGGGCGAAAACTGTTTTTTCGTAACCAAACCAATTTTCCATTTTAAAAATTAAGCAGGATATTATAGTTTCTCTGAAGAAAGTGTGCCCTAGAACCCTTAAGGAGTGATGAAATGATTAAAAAACCAAGAGAAAAGTCTGTTAGATTGCTGACGGTTGAAGCCGGGAGTAGAAGAGTGCGGTCCGATCACCTGAAATACCCACTCATTGAAGCAGAATTAGGAAGGCTTCAGGCAGGTTACCGGGGTGAGCAAGCAATGGACTTCTACTTAACCTTTCTTCCGGATGAAAATTATCAAATCCTTCATGGACTCCGGCTTGAAGACCATAAGTGCAGGCATTTTCAGATGGATAGCGTGTTACTGAGTCCATCTCACTGCTTATTGCTTGATTCAAAGAATGTAACCGGAGAACTGGAGTTTGATGAAAAGGGCCACCAACTAAAGAGAAAAACCTTGAATGGCTACGAGGCATTAGGCGATCCGATATCGCAGGTGGGACGGCAAAAACATCAGCTTGAAAAGTGGATGGAAAACCACCTTGGTAAAAGCACCCCAATAATAGCGCAAGTGGTATTAACCAATAAGAATGCTACTTTGTTGTGCAGCACAACATCACTCATGAAGAAAGTGACCTTCCTTACCAATCTCCCAAATAGAATGACCACTATTCATGGAAATTTCCCAAACTCTATATTAGATGGGAAAGAACTTCGTAAATTAGTCCGCACTTTAATTAAAAAGCATATACCAGACAACTTCGCATTATTTGACTACTACGATATCCCCGTGAGTGAATTCAAAAACGGGGTAATATGCACTGATTGCATGCACTCCCCAATGAAAAGGAAAAAGGGATATTGGCTCTGTATTGAATGCGGATGCAAATCCAGAACAGCGCATGTGGAGGCATTGAAGGATTATTTGCTATTAATCGGAAACACGATTACTAACAAAAAGGCAAGAGATCTTCTGCTGATACCCAGCAAATCATCAACACTTAGAGTTTTGCAATCCTTGGAATTACCATACAAAGGGCAAGGAAGGAACAGGGAGTATTATCTTGATAGGCTAATGAAATCATGAAGAATCCCTATTCTAAAGACCTCCACCAATTCCTCACCGGCAAACGCCTCCTCCCGGATGAACTTCCCTTTACAAACGACCTGATCCTACTTCACCATCAAAACGGCTATCTACATTTCCACCACGGTGTTAAAGACTTCAACTGCAACCGTTGCGGCAATAAGGATCGGGAGCTGTTCGCAAGCTTCCATTGTGCCCGTTGTCAGAAGGAGTGCGCGTATTGCAGAAAGTGCATTCAGATGGGACGAGTGAGCGAATGTACACCGTTGATCAGCTGGAACGGAACAAAGCTGATAAGTATCACAAATCATCCACTCAAGTGGAACGGTTCGTTGTCAAAAGGACAGCAGCTTGCCTCCGACCGGGTGGAAAAAGCTGTGCAAGAAAGGACATCACTTCTGATATGGGCGGTTTGCGGAGCCGGAAAAACTGAGGTGCTTTTCAAAGGAATCGAAGCCGCCCTCTTGAAAGGGCAAAGGGTCTGCATCGCCACCCCGCGAACCGACGTAGTGCTCGAACTGGCACCACGCCTTCAGCAGGTTTTCCCTCAAACGGATATCGCAGTGCTTTTCGGCGGCAGCGAGGACCGCACGAAAAACACCCCGCTCACTATTGCAACCACGCATCAGCTGCTCCGTTATTACCGGGCGTTCGACACAATTATCATTGACGAGGTGGACGCTTTCCCCTATTCGATGGAACCGATGCTGCAGTATGCGGCGAATGCAGCAAGGACGGAGGATGGTGCGATTGTTTATCTCTCTGCCACTCCCTCCAAAGAGATGCGGCGTGATGTAAGGCTGAAAAAACTGGATAGTGTGGTCATCCCGGCGAGGTATCATGGCAAGCCTCTTCCGGTGCCCCAATTTGAATGGTGCGGGAAATGGCGTGCGAAGCTTGGAAAAGGTAGAGTTCCAATCAATGTAAAGCTATGGATAAAACAATATTTTAATGAAGGAAAACCCATTTTTCTTTTTGTACCAGATATTGATCTCTTGGAAAAGGTCGTGGGGATTTTACAAGAAAGCTACGGGGAGGAGGTTGCGGGCGTGCATTCCAAGGACAAGGAGCGAAAAGAAAAAGTGGCTCGCTTTCGGGAATGCAAAGTCAAAATCCTAGTGACAACGACCATTCTGGAGCGTGGTGTGACCGTGCCGAATGTGCAGGTAGGGGTGCTTGGAGCGGAGGATGGCATTTTTACGGAAAGTGCACTGGTGCAGATTGCGGGAAGGGCTGGACGGAATGCCAAGTTCCCCTCAGGCGATGTTCGCTTTTTCCACTATGGCAAAACAGGGGAGATGAACCGGGCAAGGGATAGTATCAGAAGGATGAATTACCGGGCAAAACAGGGAGGGTTCTTAAATGAGTAAATGTCTGATATGTAAGGAGCTGGTCGTAGCGCATTTTGGATGGACCGAATTTTTGGGGTTGGGCAAGGTGAAGCTGATTTGTGCCGAGTGTGAAGCTAAGTTCGAAAAAATCGTGGGAGCACGGTGCAATGGTTGTGGACGGGAATGTCCGGATAGTGTGTGCCCTGACTGCAAGAGATGGGAGAACACAGAATATAAAGGGGTATTGAAGTACAACCGGTCTATTTTTCACTATAATTCTTTTATGAAGGAAGTGCTGGCGCTTTACAAGTTTCGTGGGGATGCGGTGCTTGCAAACATTTTCAAGGATGAGTTGAAAAAAATCTACAGCGCACATTTTCAAAACCTGCTTGTTGTACCGATCCCTTTGAGTGAAAAGAGGTTATATGAGCGTGGTTTCAATCAATCCTTACTTTTGGCACAACAACTGGACGTTGAAATTGTGGAGGGATTAGCCAAACACGAGACAGGAAAACAATCCAAGAAAGGGCGCTCAGATCGGATGGCCGGAGAAAATCACTTTTACGTTGCACAGCCTGATGTCATTAGAGATAAAAATATTGTACTCCTCGACGATATCTACACAACCGGAACAACTTCCCGAATGGCCGCCATTCGCCTGAAGGATGCTGGTGCCAAAGAAATCTCTTCCCTTACGCTCGTTCGAAGTTAATAATTCCGGAATCCATACGATATAAAGGATAGAAGATTTTGGATGAAGGGGAGTTTCACAATGTCTCAACTAGATAATTGTCCTAATTGTGGGCAGATTTACATTAAAAATTCTTTTCGCGAAGTGTGCATGGATTGCTATAAGCAGGAGGAAGACGATTACCAGAAGGTATATAAATTTATCCGTCAGCGTCAAAACAGGACTGCGACCATGGAACAGGTAGTGAACGGAACAGGCGTATCAGAGGTGCTTATTGTAAAATTCATCCGAAAAGGAAGAATACACTTGTCTCAGTTCCCCCATTTAGGGTACCCGTGCGACCGTTGTGGTACATTAATAAGAGAAGAAAAGCTTTGTGTATCCTGTAAAAAGGATATCCAGACACAGCTTACTCAAGTGGTCAGGGAAGAAGAACGTCAGCTGGAGCTGAAAAACTTAGGTAAAACCTACCATGCTGTAAATAAAATTAAGAGATAAACTTTTAGATGATGTTGCCGATATAATAAGTAGAAAATTGAACGAGAAAGAAGGGATATGCTTATGAAAATAAATAATGTTGGTCCTTCTGGAATCAATCCATATAAAAATCAGGCGAAGCAGACGATAAAGGCTTCGATGAATGCAAAAGCTGATCAGATAGAAATCTCCAATAAAGCGTTGGAGCTGCAGGAGCGTTCCAAGTTTGCTGAAGCCCGTCAAGAGAAGGTGGCGTCTTTGAAGATTGCTGTCGAGAACGGAACCTATCAGGTAGATCCTAAAACTGTAGCGAAAAATATGATTGATTTCTATAAGAAATAAGGAGCGCTTATGTCCATTTCAACTATTATCAATACCCTTGAAAAACTGGCCACACTCCACGACTATCTGTATGAATTGACGGTACGGAAAGCAGACGTTGTGAAGAGTAATAGCCTGGAAGACTTGCAGGAGCTCACCAAAGAGGAAAAGAAGTTCACAAAAGGGATCTATCAGCTCGAGCAGCAAAGAGCGGCGCAATCAGGTGGGAAGACAGTATCGGAGCTTGCAGAAGAAGCGAATGAGACGGAGCGGGAATCCTTGCTTCATCTAAAAGACCGCCTGACAAGCACGATTCAAAGCATCCAGCAGCAGAATGAACTGAATCAGCAGCTGTTGAACCAATCCCTGCAATTCATTACTGTAACACTGAACACCCTGACACAGGAGCCGAGTGCCGTTACCTATGAAAAAGGTGCGAACATAAAGAAGAACACCACTACCCCGACACGCTCCATGTTCGATTCAAAAGCTTAGGAGGAAGACCCCATGCGATCAACATTTCATAGTCTCGAGGTTGCGAGACGTGGTTTAGTCACACAGCAAACTGCCCTGCAGACAGTCGGGCACAATATCGCCAATGCAAATACGCCCGGTTACACAAGACAGCGCGTCAATTTTAACCAAACGGAGCCTTATCCTCCTGCATCAATGAATCGCCCTCAAATACCTGGACAGATGGGAACGGGTGTGGAAGCGGGAAGCATCCAGCGCGTTAGGGAGAGTTTCCTCGATATCCAATATCGCGGTGAGAACAACAAGCTTGGCTATTGGAGTTCTCGTGCCGATGCCCTGCAAAAGATGGAAGAAATCATGAACGAACCATCGGACACCGGACTTTCCACGACGCTAGACCGCTTCTGGCAGGCATTCCAGGATCTGGCGGTGAATCCGACCAATGCCGGTGCCCGTTCGGTTGTGAGGGAGCGTGGCATGGCGGTGGCGGAGACATTCAGATATCTTTCAAACTCTTTGACCTCTGTACAGCAGGATGTCAAAAATGAGATGGATGTGACGGTAAAGCAGGTCAATTCATTAGCACAGCAGATCAACAACCTGAACAAACAGATCGGGGAAATCGAGCCCCATGGCTATCTTCCAAATGACTTGTATGACGAGCGTGATAGACTGATAGATGAATTGTCCCAGATCGTCAATATCAAAACAACACCTGTCGGAAGCGGCGGGAATGCACTGTCGATCGCGGATGGAAAAGTGAATATCGATCTTGTGGATCACACCGGGAGAAAGCTTGGGTCACTGGTGGATGCAACGAGCTTGAGATCCAATGATATGGCCCTGGAATATCACCAAAGCACCGGTCTTGTCGACGGATTTAAGGTAGGGGATCACAGCTTTGGAATTGACTCCATGCAGGCATCCGGTAAATTAAGAGGGCTGATCGACTCCTTCGGCTTTATGAACGGACAGAAGGAAATGGGACTCTATCCAGATATGCTCAACCACTTGGACACAATCGCTTATGATTTTGCCCAGGAGATTAATAGAGTACACGAATCAGGATGGAGTATCAGCAGTATGAATGAAGGAAAACATACTGCGTACGAATTTTTCTCCTTCACGAATACCGATGTTACATCCGATAACAAAAAGAATGCAGCTAAATTGTTTACCGTTTCGCAGGATATCATGCGTTCACTTGATAATATCGCAGCTTCCGGATATAACCAGGGTGTCATTCCTACGGGAAGCTTTCATGGATATAACGGGAAGGACGCCGTATCCATCACTCTGCAGTCGACGGTGGATGCAGCCGGAGTACAGCAGTTTACTTATACAATCTATGATATGACTAAATCTCCTAAGCAGGAGATGCAGACGTCCGGCAGTTTTGCAAGTCTTACTGAGCTTGCGGCAAGCCTGTCTGAGGAGTTCGTGGATGAAAACGGCGATCCATCCGTTGCCTTCGATATGGAGCTTGTTCGTCTGGAAGATGTGTCGAACGGCAATTTCATCACCATTGATATCCCTCAAAAAGGCGAAGTGGCTGGACGAATAGGGGACGGAAGCAACGCTATTGCACTTGCGGAAGTGAAATCACGTTCGTTGAAAATTAACGGGGTGTCCACAACTTTTCAGGATTACTATGAAAGTGTCATCGGTGGATTGGCAGTAGATGCGCAGGAAGCCAATCGCCTTTCCTATAACAGTGAAACATTAAAATTATCTGTGGACCAGCGCAGACAATCAGTCAGCGGTGTATCCCTGGATGAAGAAATGTCAAATATGATCCAATTCCAGCATGCCTATAATGCCTCAGCCCGGATGATCACTCTGACCGACGAGCTGTTGGACAAAATCATCAATGGCATGGGCATCGGCGGAAGGTAGGAGAGTTAAATGCGAGTAACACAAAGCATGTTAAGTCAAAACTCATTGCGACAATTAAGTACAAGTTATGGCAAGCTGGGTAAATTGCAAGAACAGCTTTCCACAGGAAAAAAAATCTCAAGACCATCGGATGATCCGGTTGTAGCGATGAAAGGGATGTACTACCGTACAAACCTGACAGAGCTTGAGCAGTATAAGCGCAACCTTAGTGAATCGTATGCGTGGATGGAGAACTCTGAAGCGGCGCTTGATCATGTGCAGAGTGTGATGCATCGTGCTCGGGAGTTGATGGTGCAGGGCGGTACGGATACACTTTCTCCTGAAGACCGCAAAGCAATCGCAGTTGAGATTGAGCAGTTGAAAGAGGATTTTGTCCAGGTTTCGAATACACAGGTCGCAGGAAGATATATCTTTAATGGTACGGCAATCGATAAACCAAGAATCACGGATGCAAATGATCCTTCCTCTGTCAGTACAGAAAATTCACCTTTCACGATTGAAGTTTCCAGAGGTATCAAGCTTCAGGCCAATATCAATGTGGATAATGTATTCAATAAAGAGATGATGGAAGTTTGGAATGGGATTCAAACAGCCCTTGAAACAAGCGATATGGATAGCCTAAAGGGTTTTATGGGTCGCTTTGACCAGCAGACCGATCTGATTTCAGCCGAACGTTCCGAGCTCGGGGCACGCTATAACCGACTGGAAATGGTCGACAATCGCATCGGCTACCAGGAGGTTGTTGCAACGCGCATCCTTTCCGACAATGAAGATGCAGACATCGAACGCGTGATCATGGATCTGACGAGTCAGGAAAGTGTCCATCGAGCTTCACTTGGAGTCGGGGCACGTATCCTTCAGCCATCATTATTGGACTTTTTACGTTAAAAGAAACTGTCTTAGGGCTGTCTATCTGACAGAGCTTTAAGGCAGTTTTTTTACGAATAGGAGGAGTTAAACCATGCTTTTTCCTCAAATTAGATTGGAGTCAACATTTGCGCAGACCGAATTGGCTATAAGAAAGCCGGTTCAGGAAATCCAGCAGCCAATGGCCGAAATGACAATAGAGCAGCCAAAAGCGGAATTGATGATTGACCGGACCCCTTCCCGCTTAAGTATCGACCAGACCAAGGCACGGGAAGATATGGACTTAAAAAGTGTAGGAAGGCGGATTGAAGAAGCGGCCCAGCAAGGCTATCAGGATTGGCTGGAGGGGCTGGCTCGTGTGGCTCAGGACGGAAATGAGATGATGCGGATAGAGCATGGCGGAGGTGCCATTGCACGTCAGGCGAAACGCAACAGTGAAGGCCCACAAGATCAGTTCAATATCGGCTGGATTCCTTCCCACTTTAGTGTGAAGATTGACTATGATCCAGGGAAAGTGGAAATCAGCTTCAAGGAAAACAAGCCGAATATCCAAGTGCAGACCAATAAACCGGTTCATGAATACACTCCAGGTTCAACTGAAGTGAATCTTGCAAAATACCAGTCTTTAAAAATAGATTTCGAGAACCTGCGCCATGTCGGTACAGGCGGCTACGAACAAAAAATATAAGGTTGTGAAAAGATGAAAATAGAAACGAAATATCATGGAGTTATAGAAGTATCAGAGCAGGATGTCGTGACTTTTCCTAACGGGATACCAGGGTTCAATGAAGAAAAGCAGTTTACGGTAATCCCTTTCTCTGAGGATGGGGTGTTTCAAATCTTACAGAGTGTAAGCACTCCGGAGTTAGGCTTTGTCATAGCTAATCCATTTGCTTTCTTCCCGGATTATGATTTTAAGTTGGAGGAACAAACTGTCGAGGCACTTGAACTTAATGCCCCTGAGGATGTCGATGTGTTTACCGTGCTAACTGTTCAAGAACCATTTACAAGAACAACGGCAAATCTGCAGGCACCGGTTGTCATTAATAGAAAGAAAAAGATAGGAAAGCAAGTCATCCTGACCGGTTCATCCTATTTAACAAAACACAAAGTATTCCAAGAAGCTGAAGTGAAATAGAAAGGAGGAGACGATATGTTAGTACTAACACGTAAAAAAGATGAAGCAATCAAAATTGGCGATGATATAGAAATTAAAGTGATCGGCATTAGTGGCGATCAAGTTAAAATCGGAATTGAAGCGCCAAAGCATGTGGAAATACACCGTAAAGAAATCTATCTATCGATCCAGGAAGAAAACAACGCAGCGTCTCACTCCTCGTTTGACCTGCTTCAGGCCCTGTCACAACAAATAAAAAAATAATGTAAATTTTTCTCCAAACCCTATTAAACGTTGTCGAGACAGGTCGATATAAAACATGTAAGCAAATAGAATCAAAAGGCGGCCGACTTTTGACCTATCTGCAAATATAGTACCGATTACACAAGGACGTGAAATCGGCGACAACTCAAGGAGGAAAATAATAATGAGAATTAATCACAATATTGCGGCGTTGAATACGCACCGTCAATTGGCAAGCGCTACAAATGCACAAGCTAAATCTATGGAAAAATTATCTTCAGGTCTTCGTATTAACCGTGCTGGGGACGACGCTGCTGGTCTAGCAATCTCTGAAAAAATGCGTGGACAAGTTCGTGGATTAGATCAAGCTTCTCGTAATGCTCAAGATGGAATATCATTAATCCAGACTGCTGAGGGCGGACTTAATGAAGTGCATTCAATCCTTCAACGTCAACGTGAGTTAGCTGTACAGGCTTCTAATGATACAAACGTTGCTGAAGATCGTACAGCATTAAAAGATGAATTTGATCAACTATCTTCTGAAATAGAGCGTATTAAAGACAATACGACTTTTAATACTAAGCAATTATTAGATGGCTCAGATGCAGATGGTAATATCCATGTAGGTGCGGATGCTGGTCAAACGATTGTTATTGATTTCACTACTGCTGGTGTTGATGTTACTGCAACTCACACTGCAGTTGCAGCATTAGATATTTCTACACAAGCTGGAGCCGATGCTGCTATAACGGCAGTTCAAACTGAAATTGAAACTATTTCTTCTGGTCGTTCATACCTTGGAGCTCTTCAAAACCGTTTAGAGCATACAATCAACAACCTTAACAACGCTTCTGAAAACTTAACTGCTGCTGAGTCACGTGTAAGAGACGTTGATATGGCAAAAGAGATGATGACTCAAACAAAGAACTCCATCCTTTCTCAAGCAGCTCAAGCTATGCTAGCTCAAGCTAATCAGCAACCTCAGGGAGTACTTCAGTTACTACGTTAATAAAAACGAACTCCCTAATTTGGGGATTTTTAGACTCCGGGATTTCCCGGAGTCTATTTTTATAAAAGGGGTGTCAAAATGTACTTCAAGCATTACAAGAAATTCGCAATATTTTTATTTATCCTCTTCTTAGTATTTTCACAATCGGTTGTGTATGCAGTAGATGTAGAAATAGAAGATCCTACTCCTGATTTAACTGCTCCCATTTTAAAAAATATCAATGTTTCCAGTGAAAGTTTATCACCTACCACGCCTGTTAAAATAACAGCCGATATTACAGATGATTTATCTGGGGTAAGTTATGCTGTTATTTACTACATCAAACCCAGTGGTAAATTAAGCTCCTATTACTTTACGTATAATTCTCAAAATCAATTATTTGAGACAACAGTAACTATAAATGAAGTTGATGAACCAGGCGTGTGGCAGGTAAATGCAGTTTATTTATACGATAAAAAGGAAAATAGCCGTTCTTATCAAAAGAATAACTTTGATTTTTCCAAAATGGAATTGGATGTAAGTGGTGTAATGGAATCATCAGATAAGGAAGCTCCAGTACTTAGGAGTATTAACGTAGTATCCAATGCAGTTGGATTAAATGAAGATATAAAAATTAATGCAGAAGTAACTGATAATGAATCTGGAGTGAAAAGTGTATCTGTTACTTATCAGAAGCCAAGTGGGAAGAGTGTTTACGTTTATTTATCGAAGAATAGTACCACTGGTTTATTTGAAGGGAAGATAACTATAAGTCAATTTGAAGAAATTGGAGAATGGAAAATCACACGTATTTCTTTAACTGATCATGTATCAAACAACAGTAATATCTATAATTATTTAAATGAAAGTGGAAAAACAATAAATTTTGATCATTGTACTGTGCTTGTTTCTGGTACCACCCCAGATTTGCAACCCCCTGAATTGGATGATCTAGCAATTGAAGTGCAACAGTTATCAAATAATTCAGCAGAAATTATTTTAACTGCCAAAGTTAGTGATGAGCTTTCAGGTATTCATCATTTTAGTGGTAGTTATAGAAAGCCAAGTGGTAGAACAGCCAGCATTTACTTCACTAAATCAAATGATGTATTCGTAGCAAACTTGCTAATAGATAAATACGATGAATTAGGAAAATGGGAACTTAAACAAATCTCTTTGATTGATAAAATGGATAATTCAAAAACGGTATATGATAACAATACCGAAAGGATTTTTGATGTTTTTGATATTAACGTAAATAAGAAGATTACTATTTCTCCAGGAATTCCTTATAGTATTGGGATAGATACCAATACCAATACACTTGCATTAAATTCCGGAGAAAGTTTTCAATTAGTTTCTCATTTGAATTATACGGATAAAACAAAGGAAGACATCACTGGAAATCCATTAACTGTTTACACAAGTTCCAATCCTCAATTAGTTTTGGCAAACAATAAAGGCTTTATTACTGTTCCTGAAAATGCAAAATCTGGTTATGCAGTTGTTGAAGTGTCCTACGGAAATATAACAAAAAACATTACTGTAAAAGTAAACGGAGGAAACGATGAAACTTATTTAAAGATTAGTCCGCAAACTACCTCCTTATCTGCGGGACAGAGCGAGCAAATAAAAGTTTTAAAAGTAGATGGTAGCAGGACAATAGATGTAACAGATTCAAATAGTGGAATAACATACTCTATAAGTGATCCAACTTTAGGCTCTGTATCAAATAATGGTTTAATAAAAATAGCAGAAGGAATAAAAAGTGGTAATTTAAAGATCTTAATCGATTATCAAGGGATATCTAAAGAGGTATCAGTTAAGATTACGGAACCAACCGTAAAAACATTATTAATTTCACCCACGGAAGAAAATTTATCATTAGTAAATAATAGTGTTCAAATAGTAGTAAAAGGTTTAATGACCGATGGTACATCAAGAGATGTTACTTTAGGAATAGATGGGACCATCTATTCCTCATCAAATACTAACATTGCTCAAGTTACTCCAGATGGATTAGTGACTATTCCTGAAAATGCTAAGTCTGGTACAGTAAAAATCGCCGTGAATCATAAAGGTATAGTCGTTGAATCAGTATTAAATGTAACAGGAAATCCAGATTTAGTGGGACTAAACCTAGATTCAATTCCAAGTGAACTGGATATCAATGAAAGTAAAATGATTACTTTAACTTCAGAGTGGTCAGATGGCAGTATCAGAGAAGTGGATTTAACAGAAGTTCAGATTAAAAGTTCACGTGAAGATAGAGTTACTATCTCAAAAGATGGATTATTAGAAGCACATAGTTCTGGTTCTTCCAACATATTTGTTCTTTTTGAGGGAAAGACATTTTACACTTCAGTAAAGGTTTTACCTCCGCCAACTGTTTCGAGGATATTTTTAGAAGAAACAATTTCTCAAACTATGAAAATTGGCGAAGAGTGCCCAATTCCAAATATTTATGCAGAGTGGTCAAACGGTACAATTTCTAAGATAGATTATAATGATGTAACGATTAGTAGTTCAAGACCAGATCGGATTGCAATTTTAGAAAGTGGTGTGCTAAAAGCTATTTCAAGTGGTAGTAGTACTATAGACATAAAATATGGTACGAAGATTCTCAGCTTCTCAGTGAAGGTTGAAGCTGGTCCTACTGTTTCAAGTATCTACCTAGAAGGCACTATACCAAGTGAACTAAAAATAGGTGAAAGTTTTGATATAGGAAATGTTTATGCAGTATTGACAAATGGTGAAACTACTCTATTAAATACTACTGATTTAGTATTTTCAAGTACAAGACCCGATCGTATTTCTGTAAGTGTCGATGGGAAGTTAACTTCATTATCTAGCGGGGCTGCTTATATAGATATTAATTATCAAGGAAAATTATTTGGTGTAAGCGTAAAAGGTGTTGCAGGTCCAAGCTTACTGAGCATTGCACTTGAGGATACACCTCCAGCTACCATGAAATTGGGAGAAGAGTTACCTTTAGGGAGAATAATAGCAAAATGGTCTGATAGCTCACAAACGATTATTAATAGTAGTGATATAACTTATTTTAGTAGCAGAATGGACCGAATCTACATTACGGAGACGGGACTATTAAAAGCGAACACCATAGGTACGAGTAATATTGATGTTTTTTATAAAGGGAAAAATATTCGAATAAGTATAAAGGTAATTACAAATTAACATTTATTGAAAGGGACTCTATTTGGGTCTCTTTTTCTTTTAATCTTTTTCTTTAATTACCTGAATAATAACCGATAACTATTATAGAGTATATAATTTGTCGGAGGGAACACCCATGAATGTTATTAAAACAGGGCCCATCATAGACAACACATCAAGAATACAAGGTCAAAATACGATTTCAAATAAGGTAGGAAATTCAATTCAAGAAACAAAGAAGAAGCATCCTGAACTGAGTAGGATGCAGATGGAAAAGATTGTCGAGGGAATGAATGAGTTCATAACCCCTGTCAACGTTTCCATCCGTTTTGAACTCCATGATAAGTTAAAGGAGTATTATGTAAAAGTTGTTGATACTGCAACAGATGAGGTACTCAGAGAAATTCCCTCAAAGAAATTTTTGGACATGTATGCAGCAATGACGGAATATATGGGATTATTTGTTGATAAAAAAATATAGGTGGTGACTCAAATGCGAATTAGCGGTTTTGCAAGTGGAATGGACATCGATACAATTGTGAAGGATTTAATGAAGGCAGAGCGTATGCCTATGAATAAATTGACACAACAAAAGCAACTGCTCGAATGGAAACGAGATGATTATCGGGACCTGAATAAGCTTTTGACCGATTTTCGCAATCTTTCTTTTGATATGACGCTACAGAGAACTTATTCACAGAAACAGGTTTCTACCAGTAATACAAAGGTTTCTGCAGTGGCTTCCTCCACAGCTGGAAATGGTAGTTACACTATTTCTAATGTGAAATTGGCGACTGAAAGTTCAAAGTCTTCCTCCGGGATAATAACTGACCAGGCGTCCTTTGATTCAGATAAAAGCATTTGGGAACAAAGGGATCTGTTAGATAATTGGACCACCAATACTTCCTCAACTTATGCAGGTGGAGAATTGGAAAGTAAAACCGGTTTTATCCAACTGGATGGGTTAGTGGCTGCTAATAAAATGCCCAACACTATCACTGGACAGCGTATGGTTGACGGCAGTCTTACAAGTTTTACCTATAATCTTGGTGAAGACGTAACCTTAGATGAGAAATCAGGAAGACTTGTCTTTAAAGAACCATTAGAAGCTGGTAGCACTATTCAAGGGTTTACATACGAGAATTATCAATCATCCCTTTCTATAACAACCTATGATGAAACTGGAAAGGAATTGAAGGGAGAATTTATCCTGACAGGTAGTAAAACAATGAATCAGCTAATGTCGGAGATAAGCTCTTCACCTATTGGTGTAACAGCTTTTTATGATAATTATTCAGGGGAATTGAAATTGACCCGAAAAGACGCAGGAGCACTAGTGGGAGTGGATGGTAAATCTTTTGCTATTTCTGACGGATTTTTTAAAGACTACCTCAAGTTGGATGATACCGAGCAGACCGGTCAGAGTGCAACATTAGACATTAATGGAATAAGTACAACGAGGAAGTCCAATACATTCTCAATTAACGGAGTAACGATTACTTTAAAAGAAGATATGTCAGAGACGGCAACCATTACAGTCAACAACGATACCGACAAAACGTTCGGTGCAATTAAAAACTATATAGAAAAATATAATGAGCTAATTACGAAAATAAGTGAAAAGACTTCCCAAGCCGTCTATCGTGATTTCAAACCTTTAACAGACGAAGAGCGGGAATCACTATCAGAAAAGCAAATAGAGCAGTGGGAAGAGAAGGCTAAAAGCGGACTATTGAAAAATGATTCCATCCTGACATCAGGTCTAGGGCAAATGCGGTCTAACTTCTATGAACCATTAGCTGGTGCAAGCGGAGTATTTAATCAGCTGGCACAGATTGGCATTACAACAAGTGTAAATTATAAAGATGGTGGGAAGTTAAACATTAATGAAGAAAAGCTCCGTCAAGCTATTGAAAAGGACCCGTCCTCAGTTATGGAACTATTCACTGCTACTGGTTCCGATAATTCTTCACAAGGGTTGGCAAGAAGACTTCGAGAATCTGTTGGTACTACTATTCAACAAATCGAAGCACGAGCAGGAAATACTGCTCGAACAAATCAACAATTCACTATTGGACGTGAACTAACAAACGTCGACCAGCGAATCTCCATATTCGAAATGCGCCTCCAGCAAAAAGAAGATCGCTACTGGCGCCAATTCACCGCCATGGAAAAAGCAATCAACGTTTCCAACCAACAATCCATGCAACTAATGAGTCAATTCTACAACAATGGGTGACCGTAAAAGGAGTGTTCAATAATGGCAATCAATAACCCATACCAGGCATATCAACAAAATTCAGTCTCGACTGCCTCCCCGGGTGAACTTACCCTCATGCTTTATAACGGGTGCTTAAAGTTTATGAGACTTGCGAAAAAAGGGATAGAAGAGAAGAACCTCGAACTCAAAAATACTAACTTAATAAAAGCACAGAAAATCGTTCAGGAGCTCATGGTAACGCTAAACACGGATCTTGAAGTATCCAAGTCCATGTTATCCATGTACGACTACATGAACCGCCGCCTGATCGAGGCAAATATCAAAAACGACACCGAGATCATCGAAGAAGTCGAAACACTCATGACCGAATTCCGTGATACCTGGAAGCAGGTCATCCAGACCAACCGCCAGCAGGCTTTCGCACAGGGTGGACAGGCGTAATGAAGGTAATAGAGAACCTGGATAAGGTGACCACACACCTCCTTGCTTTATTGGAAAACGACCTTCCTGCAGAGGAACAGCGTGACACGTATATTGCAGAAATCGACAAGGCTCTTGAGATACGCGATGCTCTACTGCAGAAGCTGTCTCCCCCTTTTTCCGAAAGTGAACTTGCACTCGGACGGATGGTGGCCGATAAGAGCCAGCAGATTACTCCAAAACTTGAAGCTTTCCAAAAGCAGCTAAAGCAGGAGTGGGGTCAAATCCAGCAATCAAAGAAAACGGCAAAGGCGTATGGTCAGGCCTATGCGGGTATTTCGATTGATGGGATGTATTATGACAAGCGGAATTAGGTGGCACGGATGATGCGTTTGAACGAAGAGGTGTTTTTGGTGCTGCAGCAGTATAATGGGCTGTTGGAGTCATTGGAAGAGGCTTTTCTTTATCTTTGTGATAATGCAGATCAGCCTGCATCAAATACAACCAAACAGGTGAAAGAGGATAGCTACTTGGCCATCACCAAGATCGTGGAGACACATGTTTTTATGGTGGATTGGTTTTCTGAACAGGAAGACGCCTTGAAGGTAATAACTGAGTTCGAAGGGTTCATTGATGAACTGGAGTCTTTAGGTCATTTCAGTGCACATCCTATAAAAGAAAAAGAGGTTTTTTCCACGTATCTCATTCCAGCTTTTGAGGAATGGAAGGTGGATATGCAGAAACAGCTTCTTCCTTTTCTTACACATTGACTCTCTGGAGAAATCCCGGAGAGTTTTTCTTATTTTAAGGCAAGTTTTACCTTTGTCCTGCATATACTTGTTTCACCCGCCAGAGCCATTGGAATAAAGAGATTCACAAATTCTTCACATTAATTTTACGTTTAGGCAGGAAAGCTGTTGGGTATTGTAGAAATATGTTTACATAGCTTTAATAAAAGCTTAACTTTCCTGAAATTGGAAAGGTGTAGACGCATTGTTTGGAGGTAAGTATTCCAAGCAGTAACAAAAGGAGGAGTTCGTTTATGAAGTACAACGTTCGCGGTGAAAACATTGAGGTAACTCCAGCAATCCGAGATTATGTAGAGAATAAGATCGGAAAGATTGAGCGCTATTTCGACTCAACTGATAATGCAGAAAGCAAAGTCAACCTGAAAGTCTACAACAACCAACAAAAAATTGAAGTGACGATTCCTATGACAGGATTGGTGTTGCGTGCAGAGGAAAGTCATGATGACCTATATGCTGCGATTGATCTGGTCGTGGATAAATTGGAACGTCAAATCCGAAAACATAAAACGAAAGTGAACCGTAAGCTTCGCGATACTGGTTCACCTAAATACTTATTCAATGAAGTGATCGATAACGGGGCCCCATCCCATGTAGCAGTGGAAGATGAGGAGGATGAAGCGGACTTGGTGAGAACGAAGCGCTACAATCTGAAGCCGATGGACAGTGAAGAGGCAATTTTACAAATGAATTTGCTCGGACACAATTTCTTCGTATTCCTGAACGCAGCGACAAACGAAACGAATGTCGTGTATAAGCGTAACGATGGGAAATACGGCTTGATTGAATCCTATTAATTATAAAGGGGCCCAAATCGGGTCCCTTTTTTAGGTTTGTGAAGAGGACGGTTCGACAATTTTCGCTGGAGGGATGGGTTTTACTTACCCCAAGCCTCACCGCTTTGAGTTGTACCTTCATCCAAGAAGTGTTAAAATTTAAATATTATTGTAGGCTATTAGACTATAGGTACAGAGGAGCGTTCATATATGCTTGGTTTATTGAATAAAGTGTTTGATATGAATAAGCGTCAATTAAAACGTCTGGACAAAATGGCGGATCAGATAGATTCACTTAGCGCGGATGTTGCAAAGCTGACGGACGAGCAGCTGCGTGAGAAGACGGCTGAGTTCCAGGCGCGTTACCAGAAGGGTGAAAGCTTGGAGGACATGCTGGTTGAAGCTTTTGCGGTTGTCCGTGAAGCGGCAAAGCGTGTATTGGGTCTTTATCCTTACAAGGTTCAGCTGATGGGTGGTATTTCCTTGCATGAAGGGAATATTTCCGAGATGAAAACAGGGGAAGGTAAAACGCTTACTGCGACCATGCCTGTTTATTTGAATGCGATTACCGGTAAGGGTGTTCACGTTGTTACTGTCAATGAATATTTGGCAAGCCGTGACGCGACGGAAATGGGTGAGCTATATCAATTCCTTGGCCTGACAGTCGGATTGAATCTGAACGGACTTTCCCGTGAGGAAAAAATTGAAGCGTACAAAGCGGACATTACATATGGAACAAATAATGAATTCGGCTTTGATTACCTGCGTGACAACATGGTGCTGTACAAGGAACAGATGACTCAGCGTCCTCTTCACTATGCCGTAATCGATGAAGTTGACTCCATTTTGATTGATGAAGCGCGTACACCGCTGATCATTTCCGGAAGTGCGCAAAAGTCAGCGGCACTTTACATCCAGGCGAATGCATTTGCACGTACATTGATCCGTGACACGGACTACACGTATGATGTGAAAACGAAGGGTGTTCAATTGACGGAGGATGGGATTACGAAAGCGGAGAAGGCTTTTGGCATCGAGAACCTGTTCGATATCTCCCATGTTGCCCTGAACCACCATATCAACCAGGCGTTAAAAGCGCATGTAACGATGCACAATGACGTGGATTATGTGGTACAGGAAGGCGAAGTGGTCATCGTTGACCAATTTACCGGCCGTCTGATGAAAGGCCGACGCTATTCCGATGGACTTCACCAAGCGATTGAAGCGAAGGAAGGCCTGGATATCCAGAATGAGAGCATGACGCTTGCGACGATTACATTCCAGAACTACTTCCGTATGTATGAAAAGCTTGCCGGGATGACTGGTACGGCGAAAACGGAGGAAGAGGAATTCCGCAACATCTATAACATGAGCGTTATTGCGATTCCGACGAATCAAGATATCGTGCGTGATGACCGTGCGGATCTTATTTATAAAAGTATTGAAGGCAAGTTTAACGCTGTGGCGGATGATATTGCAGAGCGCCATAAAAATGGCCAGCCTGTGCTGGTAGGTACGGTTGCGATTGAAACGTCTGAAGTGATTTCCCGTCTTTTAACAAAGCGCGGCATTAAGCATAATGTCCTGAATGCGAAAAACCATGGACGTGAAGCGCAGATCATCCTTGATGCAGGGCAGATGGGTGCGGTAACGATCGCGACGAACATGGCCGGTCGTGGTACGGACATCAAGCTTGGCGAAGGTGTGAAAGAGGTTGGCGGACTTGCGGTTATCGGTACAGAGCGCCATGAATCCCGTCGTATCGATAATCAGCTTCGTGGTCGTTCCGGACGTCAGGGAGACCCGGGGGTAACGCAATTCTACCTATCCATGGAAGATGAATTGATGCGCCGCTTCGGCTCCGACAATATGAAAGCGATGATGGAGCGTCTGGGCATGGATGACAGCCAGCCTATCCAAAGCAAGATGGTTTCCCGTGCAGTGGAATCTGCGCAGAAACGTGTCGAGGGGAACAACTTTGATGCGCGTAAGCAGCTTCTTCAATATGATGATGTTCTTCGTCAACAACGTGAAGTTATCTACACGCAGCGTTTTGAAGTGCTCGATTCCGAGAATCTGCGTGCAGTGGTAGAGAGAATGATCACTTCCTCTGTGGAGCGGAATGTTGGGCTATACACCCCTAAAGAGGACCTTCCTGAGGAGTGGAACCTTCAAGGCATCGTGGATTATGTGGAAGCGAACCTTCTTGAAGAGGGTGCTGTGACGGTCAACGACTTCCGTGGAAAAGAGCCGGAGGAAATCTCAGAGGTTATCCTTGAAAAAGTGAAGGCCCGTTATGATGAAAAAGAGCAGGAGCTATCCGCTGAACAGATGCGTGAGTTCGAAAAGGTTGTCGTGCTTCGTGCAGTGGACAGCAAATGGATGGATCACATCGATGCAATGGATCAGCTGCGCCAGGGTATCCACTTACGTGCATATGGCCAGATCGATCCGCTTCGTGAATACCAGTTTGAAGGCTTCTCCATGTTTGAGAACATGATTGCGGCTATCGAGGATGACGTTGCGAAGTATGTCATGAAGGCACAGATCCGCAACAATCTTCAGCGTCAAGAGGTGGCAAAAGGCCAGGCGGTTGTTCCGAAAGAGAGCGGCGGCGAGCCCCCTAAGAAAAAGCCAGTGAAAAAAGTGATGGAAATCGGCCGAAATGACGCATGCATTTGCGGAAGCGGCAAGAAATATAAAAATTGCTGCGGACAGTGATTTTTGAAAAGGTGGGGCTGCATATCGGCCCCGCTTTTTTCGTGCGATTGTAAGGAACTAGCTTCCCCCGCTTTTTTATTTTCATAAAATACGTTAGAATAGACTATTAGTGAGCAATAAACTATCTGTGCGAAATAAATATGAGGTGAATGATATGGAATTGGTAGAAATCAGACATGAGTTAGAAAAAATGGCTAAGCGATTAGTCGAGTTTAGGGGGTCTCTTTGACTTAGAGGTCAAAGAACGACGCATTGCCGAACTGGACAATGAAATGTCAAACCCGGAATTCTGGAATGACCAGAACGCAGCGCAGGTTGTCATCAACGAAGCGAACGCACTGAAAGAGCCGGTCAGCCAATTTAATGAACTTAGTGAAAACTACGAAAACCTTCAACTGACTTACGATCTTCTAAAAGAGGAGCCGGATGAGGAGCTGCAAGCGGAGCTTTCCTCTGAGGTGAAAACTGTCACTGAAGACTTCAATAAATTTGAGCTTCAGCTTTTACTAAGCGGGGAGCATGACAAAAACAACGCCATTCTTGAATTGCATCCTGGTGCAGGCGGAACGGAATCACAGGACTGGGGTTCCCTTCTACTTCGAATGTATACTCGCTGGGCCGAGCGCAAAGGCTTCAAAGTGGAAACCTTGGATTATCTTCCTGGCGATGAAGCGGGAATCAAGAGTGTTACACTTTTGATTAAAGGCCACAATGCCTATGGATATTTGAAAGCGGAAAAGGGCGTACACCGTCTTGTGCGTATTTCACCGTTCGACTCCTCGGGGCGCCGTCACACATCGTTCGTATCGTGTGAAGTAATGCCGGAGTTCGACGACAACATTGAAATCGACATCCGTACGGAAGATCTGAAAGTTGATACGTACCGTGCAAGTGGCGCCGGTGGTCAGCATATCAATACCACCGATTCCGCTGTCCGTATCACCCATATCCCGACCAATGTCGTGGTAACGTGTCAGACAGAGCGTTCCCAGATCAAGAACCGTGAGCGCGCAATGAAGATGCTGCAAGCCAAGCTTTATCAAAAGAAGCTGGATGAACAGCAGGCAGAATTGGATGAAATCCGCGGCGAGCAAAAGGACATCGGATGGGGAAGCCAAATTCGTTCCTACGTGTTCCACCCATACTCCATGGTGAAGGATCACCGTACCAATACGGAAGTGGGGAACACTCAGGCCGTGATGGATGGCGATTTGGATCCGTTTATTGATGCTTACTTGAGATCGAAGCTATAAAATGTAGGTACCCTCCGGCCGGTTGGCTGGAGGTTTCTTTATTATTTGGCAGAAGACCCGGATAATACTTATAGGGGTACGGGTATCATGTTCGGATTCGCCCGATAACAGGTTTGTTTCGCCCGCTATTTTAAAATTGCGCCCGATAAGGGGGTTTTTCCGCCCGCTTTTTGATTTTTTCGCCCGATAAATACAATTTTCGCTCCTTTCGACATTCGCAGACAAATTTCGCCGCTGCCGTGAGGCGTCCCCCGCATTTCCGCGCACGCCCCATCCACCACCCCACCTCATAAAACCCACCAAACTAACAAACACTACCACCAAACATCCATCTATTTAACGCTTTACCACGTTATACCAATGCCATTTACACCGCTACATCCGCGTGCTATACTCTTGCTCGTTGTGTGAATTTTTTTAATAGGACAACTTTGGAGGGACAGCAAATTGAAACATCGCAATAGAAATGGTTATCAAGTGAATCCTGTCATTCAACGGGTAAAAGAATATACATATGTTATTTTGGGTTCGGCCATTGTGGCGCTTGCCTTTAACTTGTTTTTGCTTCCGAATCGGGTGGCGTCTGGAGGCGTAAGCGGGATTAGTACGATTCTCGATTCCACATTGGGATGGGAGCCGGGAATTGTGCAGCTTTGCTTCAATATTCCGTTGTTCCTCTCGGGAGTAGTGCTCCTGGGGAAACAATTTGGTTTAAAGACATTGGTAGGGACGATTACCCTGCCGTTGATTGTTCTTTGGACAGCTGGGCTTGAGCCTGCGACAACAGATCCGCTGCTTGGAAGTCTTTTCGGCGGGATTGGGGTAGGTCTAGGTCTAGGCCTTGTTTTCCGTGGGCGTGCTTCGACAGGAGGTACCGATCTTGCGGCACAAATCATCCATAAATACACTGGCCTCTCATTAGGTACATGCGTGGCAGCCATTGATGGACTTATCGTAATTTCAGCAGCGATCGTATTCGATCTGGAGCTAGGAATGTATGCACTCATCGGTCTTTTCGTAACAAGCAAAACAATTGATTTTGTTCAGGTCGGACTCGGGTACTCGAAGATGGCGATTGTCATTACGCAGAAGGAAGAAGAGGTAAAGCAGGCGATTCTGACGAAGATAGATCGTGGTGTGACGAAGCTTTCAGCAACTGGCGGCTATACGGAGGATGAGCGTCCTGTCCTAATGTGTGTGGTCGATCAGACTGAATTCACAAAATTGAAACAAGTGGTGCGGAGCATTGATGCATCTGCGTTTGTGGTCGTTATGAATGCGTCCGAGGTACTTGGGGAAGGTTTTAAAAGGGAATAGAAGGGAATGGATAGGATATAATAATGTCATGTTGGTATATTTTACTTCTAACCTTAGGAGGACAACCTGATGAAAAAGTACTTTTTAGCATTCGTATTTGGAACGTCACTGCTCACGTTGGCTGCGTGTGGTGGCGGAGAAGAGAACAATACAGCCACTGATGCACCTGCAGAAGAGGGCGGCGGTTCCGTTGATACTGCGGAAGCGGAAAAAATCTTCCAGCAAAGCTGTTCAAGCTGTCATGGCGGTAACCTTGAGGGCGGCTTCGGTCCAAACCTGCAAAAAGTAGGAAGCAAGTACAGCCAGGCAGAAATTGAAGAGATCATTGCAAACGGCCAAGGCCAAATGAAGGGTGGCATCGTCAAAGGTGAAGAAGCGACTACGGTTGCAGCCTGGTTGGCGGAGCAGAAATAATAAAAGTAAAAGAGGAAACTTTCCGCTAAATGGGAGGTTTCTTTTTTTGCACATTCGTTTCTTATTAAGAAAAAAATTGTTCTTTATATTGAAACACTGAAAATAAAGCCCTATAATAAAAATGTGTAGTGTGTAAAGGGTCAAGCTGTGGGGAGGGGGATAAGTAAAAATAACTGAAATTTCTTAAAATAAAACTTAGGGGAGAGATTTTATTTTGATTAGAAAATGGCGTTCGTTAAGTATGTTTTTCGCAGCAGTAATATTAATTCTGAGTACTTTTTCTTTTAGTGCTCAGGCGAATGGAAATCAGCCTTCTAATGAAGTACAAGCATTTGCTAAATATTTTGGAGATATTCAAGAAATTAAATCGAATAAGGTTACGACAGTCATCGTTGAGCTTGATGAGCCTTCCATGATTGAAGCGAAAGAAAAAGGGAAAATGCAAACAAAAAACAAATTAAAGAAAGCTCGAAATGCTGTTAAAGCAGAAGTAGGGAAAAAAGCGAAATCTGGTAAGGTAAACCAAGAATATGATCATGTCTTTTCTGGTTTCTCCTTGGATGTCAAAGGTTCAGAGATTCCTAACCTATTGACGATCCCGGGAATTAAAGCTATATATCCAAATGTGGAATATACTGCTACGACATTAGAAGAAATCATTATTGAAAAAGATGCATATTCTCCACAGATGATGCACTCTGCACCGTTTATCGGTTCTGATACTGCATGGGAGATGGGTTACACTGGTGAAGGTGTAACAGTTGCAATTATTGATACTGGTGTAGACTATACTCACCCGGATCTTACGCATGCATTTGGAGACTACAAAGGATGGGACTTTGTCGATAACGACAATGATCCACAAGAAACTCCTGAAGGTGACCCGCGTGGTGAGTCCACGGCCCATGGTACGCACGTAGCTGGAACGGTTGCAGCGAACGGTTTAATTAAGGGTGTTGCACCTGATGCGACACTACTTGCTTATCGTGTATTAGGTCCTGGTGGAAGCGGTTCGACAGAGAACGTAGTTGCTGCAATTGAGCGCGCTGTTCTAGATGGAGCAGATGTAATGAATCTATCACTAGGAAACTCTTTAAATAATGCGGATTGGGCTACTTCCATCGCATTGGATCATGCAATGGCCGATGGCGTGGTTGCAGTTACTTCTAACGGAAATGCGGGTCCAGACAACTGGACGGTAGGTTCACCGGGAACTTCCCGTGAAGCGATTTCCGTAGGGGCTACTATGCTGCCTTACAATGTATACACAGCGGAAACTACGTCTTCCGACGGTGTTTCTTACAGCTCTTCACAAGTTCAAGGTTTCCCTTCCGATGAAACTTTATTGGCTTTAAACGGAAATGACTATGAACTAGTTGACGTTGGTTTTGGTGCTCCAGCTGATTTTGCAGGTAAAGATTTGACTGGTAAGATTGCATTAATCAGCCGTGGAGCAGGGATACCTTTCGTTGACAAAGCGACAGAAGCTGCTAAAGCTGGCGCGGAAGGAGCTATTCTCTACAACAACGTAGCTGGGGTTATGCCTTTAATTCCTGGAATGGCTGTTCCGACTATCATGCTAACGCAAGCGGATGGTCAAGCGCTTTTAGCAAAAGCGGAAGATGTGACAGTGAGTTTTAACATTGAGTTTGCGGGAGTAGTAGGAGAAACGATTGCTGACTTCTCTTCACGCGGTCCAGTTGTCGATACTTGGATGATCAAGCCTGATGTGTCTGCGCCAGGTGTGAACATTACGAGTACAATTCCTACACATAACCCAGAGGACCCTCATGGGTATGGAGCATACCAAGGAACAAGTATGGCATCTCCACACGTGGCTGGAGCGGCAGCGGTATTGTTGCAGGCTAACCCTGGTTGGGATGTATATGACGTGAAAGCAGCATTGATGAACACTTCCGAGAAACTTATCGACCCTGCAACAGGTAAAGTGTATCCGCATAATACACAGGGTGCAGGAAGCATCAGAGTGGTAGATGCGTTGGAAGCCAAATCCCTTGTAACACCTGGTAGCTATTCATTTGGCTATTTTGAAAAGAAAGCTGGAATGCAAGTAGAGCGCCAACAGTTTTCTATCAAGAATATTACAAAAAAAGCTCAGAAATACTCCGTGAAATTTGAGTTGAATAAAGAGGTATCAAGTGATCTTCGAGTAGTAACAAGTTCTAGTGTAAAAGTAAATCCTGGATCTACTCAAGCAGTCAATGTAAGTGTGTCTATCAATACAAACAATATGGCTGCTGGTTATTATGAAGGAAACTTAGTCATCACCTCTGATAGCGGAGAAGTTACAAATGTCCCTACTATCTTGTTTGTAGATGAGCCGGATTATCCACCTCTTTCAGACTTAGGAGTTACTGAACTAGGTCCAAATGAATTTGAAGTTTATGCATATCTTCCAGGCGGTGCAGATGAATTTCAAATGTGGTTGTTCAAGTCAAGTCCTGCAGGTGAAGTTGGAGCATACGTTGGAGATGGTATTTTAGAAAACAATGTTACTGAGAAGGGTGTAGTTTATCGTAATTGGGATGGAACGAATATAACTACTGGACAAAAACTTGCTCCTGGTTATTACCGAGTAGCAATTTACGCTAGCAAAAATGGAAGAACAGCTGCTTATTTAGCTGAAGAAATTGTACAAATAAGATAATAAGCCGTTAGAATCACCACTCACCCAACTCCTAGGAGTTTGGGTGGGTTATTATTTGGAAGAATATTGTAGAAAAATAGCTCTAATTAACTGAATTGTCTAAATTGTATATCCAACATACTAAAGTATATTGAAAATTAAGACTCTTAAAAATATAATGTGGATTGTAAGGATTTTGGACAAACGTAAGTAATTGGTACTTAAGTATATGTCTAGAATTTTTTACATAAGTCGTAAGATACAACAAAAGGGGAGTGGGATGATTTGAAGCGGAAATTAATCGCAGCATTCATGCCTTTGCTGGTTTTAGTGCTTGTTTTCAGTACTTTTGCAGCAAATGGTGTATCAGCTAACACAGGTAAAGAAAACCTTGAGTTGGCTACATTACAAGGGGATTTTGATTTATCATCCTCCAAAGCAGTTAAGGTAATTGTCGAATTACAAGAGCAATCTATTGTTGAAGCGAAGCACAATGGGAAGAAGCAGTCCAAGCAGAATCTGAAAAGTGCTCGAGATAAAGTGAAAAAGGAAGTGGCAAAGCGCACTTCAAAAAGTAAAGTGGAACGTGAGTATGACTATGTATTCTCCGGTTTCTCTCTTGAGATTCCAGCAAATGAGATTCCTAGTCTACTAGCGACTCCTGGTGTTAAAGCGGTATATCCAAACGTGGAATATACAACTACCGAGGAGCTTGTATCAAAAGAAGAATATAGCCCAGCTATGTTTGATTCAGCTCCATTTATTGGAGCAAACGAAGCGTGGGATTTAGGCTTTACAGGTAAAGGCGTAAAAGTAGCAGTAATTGATACAGGAGTTGATTATACACACCCTGATTTGGCTCCAAACTTTGGCGAATACCTTGGATGGGACTTTGTTGACAATGACAATGACCCGCAAGAAACACCTCGTGGAGATCCGCGTGGCGCAGAAACTACTCATGGATCCCACGTTGCGGGTACCATTGCAGCAAATGGTCAAATCAAGGGGGTAGCTCCTGATGCTACTTTACTCGCTTACCGAGTACTTGGTCCTGGCGGATCGGGATCTACGGAAAACGTAGTAGCGGCAATTGAACGTGCAGTACAAGACGGTGCAGACGTCATGAACCTTTCTTTAGGTAATTCCTTGAATGCTCCTGACTGGGCAACCTCCATTGCGCTTGACCAAGCAATGGCAGAAGGAGTAGTAGCGGTGACGTCCAATGGAAACTCCGGTCCGAATAACTGGACAGTAGGTTCTCCAGGTACTTCCCGTGAGGCGATTTCAGTAGGAGCAACTCAATTGCCTTATAATGTTTTTACAGCAGAAACTATTTCATCTGACGGGGTTTCTTATGCATCATCTGCTGTTCAAGGTTTCCCATCAGAAGAAGAGCTTTTATCACTGAATGGACAAGCATTTGAACTTGTTGATGTGGGATTCGGAGCACCTGCTGATTTTGCAGGCAAAGATCTGACAGGTAAAATAGCTCTAATCAGCCGAGGTGCAGGAATTGCATTCGTTGATAAAGCAACAGAAGCAGCTAAAGCGGGGGCTGAAGGAGCGGTACTTTACAACAACGTAGCCGGTACAATGCCTTTGATTCCTGGAATGGCAGTTCCTACCATTATGTTAAACCAAGCTGATGGAGAAGCTCTAAAAGCAAAAGCAGCAACAGTAACGGTCAGTTTTAATGTAGTATTTGATAAAGCAGTCGGAGAAACGATGGCAGATTTCTCTTCCCGCGGTCCTGTAATCGATACGTGGATGATCAAGCCAGATGTTTCTGCTCCTGGTGTTAATATCGTGAGTACTGTACCGACATTCAATCCGGATGCCCCTCATGGCTATGGTGCCAAACAGGGTACTAGTATGGCATCTCCACATGTAGCTGGTGCGGCGGCAGTTATTCTCGAAGCAAACCCTTCGTGGGGAGTATATGAAGTCAAGTCCGCATTGATGAATACAGCGGAGAAAATGGTGAATCCAGCAACTGGGGAAGAATACCCTCACAATACTCAAGGGGCAGGAAGCATTCGCATTGTAGATGCTCTTAAAGCCGAAACACTTGTCAACCCTGGAAGCTATTCTTTTGGTACATTTGAAAAGCCGAAAGGAAAGCAAGTGGAAAGACAACAGTTTGAGATTCAAAACCTATCAAGCAAAGCTAAAAAATACTCCATGGAGTTTACTTTCAAAAATGAAGTAGGCAAGCATGTGAAAGTGACTACAAGTAAAAATCTGAAAGTAAATCCTGGCAAAACTCAAAAGGTCAATGTGAATGTACAAGTAGACGCTTCTAAATTAGCGGCTGGTTACTATGAAGGACATTTAATAGTTTCCGAGGGAGACACAGTAATCGAGGTTCCTACTATCCTATTTGTTGGAGAGCCTGACTACCCTCGTGTAACTCACTTTGGATTCACTCCAATGGGAGATAACAACTTTGAATTCTACTCCTACCTGCCTGGCGGAGCGGAAGAATTGCAGGTTTGGGTTTACACGGCAACTGCTACAGGGGGACTTGGATCCTATGTGGGGGATGCTCTATATGCAGGGGATCTTGGCAAAGGCTACAACTATCATGACTGGAACGGAACTCTAGTAGATGGTACAGTGCTGCCAACCGGACAATATCGAGTAGCGGTATATGCAAAGAAGGGTGAACTTGATCGAGCTATCCTTGGCGCAGATGTATTGAATATTGAATAGATTTAGCAACTAACAAACAAAGCCGGGGTTCTGTGAACTCCGGCTTTGTTTTTTCTCAATCTACAAATTTCCCCAGGAAAAGATAGATTTCTATCTTTATTCATCGACAAAATCCACGAAATTACCTCATTTTGGGGAAAATACCCCATATTTCCAGCCTTGACTCTGATTTGAAAAGAAACTGTAATAATTAAAACTCTGATTTTGTCGAAATAGATGTTATAATGAAGAAGTGAATTTATGCTGAAATTTGCGATAAATATACATATCCATTTGTGGAGTTACTGACCCGCAGAAGTAGCCATACAGTATTTATTAAAAATTCATCAAGTAATCAATTCAAATATTCTAACCCAATAGGTGATTAAATGATACAAATGCAAGACGTCTTTAAAAAATATCCTAACGGCGTTCAAGCTGTTGATGGAATAAATGTAAATATAAAAGCTGGAGAGTTTGTCTATGTAGTAGGTCCAAGTGGTGCAGGGAAGTCCACCTTCATCAAGATGATGTACCGCGAGGAAAAACCGACAAGCGGTTCCATCATCATCGACGGTGTGAACCTATCCAAGTTGAAGGAAAGTAAGGTTCCACTCTTAAGAAGAAATATCGGGGTGGTTTTCCAGGATTTTAAACTCCTCCCGCAATTAACTGTATATGAAAATGTAGCTTTTGCGCTTGAAGTTATTGAAGAAAGTCCGAAGAATATAAAGAAGCGTGTGATGGAAGTTTTAGATCTCGTAAAGCTGAAGCACAAAGCTAGACATTTGCCGAATGAACTTTCCGGTGGAGAGCAGCAGCGTATTTCCATTGCACGATCGATTGTAAACAGCCCTAAGGTAATGATTGCCGATGAACCGACAGGAAACCTTGATCCTGATACTTCATGGGAAATCATGAACATCTTTGAAGAAATCAACGAAAAGGGCACTACAATAGTTATGGCGACGCACAACCGCGAAATTGTAAACACGATCAAGAAGCGTGTTATTGCAATTGAGAACGGAAGAATCGCGCGTGACCAAGCAGAGGGGGACTATGGATATGAAGCCTAGAACTCTTCTGCGACATTTCAGGGAAAGCCTCAAAAGCTTGGCAAGAAACGGCTGGATGACATTTGCCTCTGTCAGTGCCGTAACGGTAACGCTGCTTCTGGTCGGAGTATTCCTTGTACTCATGATGAACCTGAACAACGTTGCAAATGAAATTGAAAAAGACGTAGAGATCCGAGTGCACGTAGAACTTACAGCAACAGAGGAAGATCAGAACGCGCTTCGTGACCAGATACAGAATATACCGGAAGTCGAAACGGTCGATTATTCATCAAAGGAAGAGGAACTAAAAGGGTTAGTGGACAGCTTTGGTGACGATGGCGGTGCATTCGAACTATTCGAACAGAACAATCCGCTTTACGATGTATTCATTGTAAAAACAGCAAATCCGCAGGAAACAATTGCGGCAGCTAAAAAAATTGATGAACTGAATTTTACACATAAAGTAATTTACGGGGCAGAAACGGTGGAAAGATTATTTAAAGTATTCGAGATTGCTAGAAACGTGGGGATTGCCTTAATACTGGGTCTTGTCTTTACTGCAATGTTCCTCATCTCCAATACAATCAAAATCACCATTTTTGCAAGAAGAAAAGAAATCGAAATCATGAAGCTGGTTGGTGCAACCAACGGCTTTATCCGCTGGCCATTCTTCCTTGAAGGACTTTGGCTCGGAGTGTTAGGTTCCATCGTGCCTATCGGAATCATTCTCACATCCTACTATTATCTGATAGATTTGGTGGAACCGAGAATCCAAGGCACATTCATTCAATTGCTTCCGTTCTACCCTTTCGCCTTCCAAGTCATTGGAATCCTGATTGCAATTGGTGCATTCATCGGTGTTTGGGGAAGCATGATGTCCGTCCGAAAGTTTTTGCGAGTTTAAAAGATTCCATATTAATGGTCTACCCATAATAAAAAAACAAAAACCTGATAGGGATTGCTAATTTTTCCCTATCAGTACATAAGATTTTAGGGGGAAACAAGGAATGAGAAGAAAGATTGGTACAGTCGCTATTGCTGCCGTTATTGGATTTTCAGGATTTTTCTCTACAGGCTATTCAGATAAGGCTTCTGCAAATTTAAAAGAAAAGCTGAATGACGTTCAAAGTGAACAATCCAATAATGAATCAACAAGGTCCGGTAAGCAGGATGAAGTGAATCAGCTTCAGTCCGAACAAAAGACTTTAGCGGAAGAAGTAAAGCAATTAGATATAGCAGTAGGCGAAACAAAAGCAAAAATCAGTGCGAAAAAAGAAGAAATTGATGGAACAAGAAAAGATATTACAAAGCTTCAAGAAGAGATTGTTGTTTTAAAAGAACGTATTGAAAAAAGAAATGAGCTTCTAAAAGATCGCGCTCGCTCTTTCCAACAGGGTGGAGGAGCCGTGAACTACCTGGATGTATTACTGGGAGCACAAAGCTTTGGAGATTTCTTAGACCGCGTTGGTGCGGTGGCTACGATTGTACAAGCAGACCGTGATATTTTAAAAGCTCATCAAGAGGACTTACAGCTTTTAGAGGATAAAGAGCTGGAACTACGTGAAAAACTGGCTTCCCTAGAGCAGCAGCTGACAGAATTGGAAGCGATGGAAGTTCAGCTGAAGAACCAAATTAAAGAAAAAGATGCACTAATGGCGCAGCTTAAGAAAAAAGAAGAAGAAACGATGCATGAGATTCACGAGCTTGAAAATGAAGCACAGATCTTAGCGGCACAAGAAAAAGCGATTCGAGCAGAAATTCAAGCTGCAGAAGAACGCGCTAGAAAAGAAGCAGAAGAGCGCGCAAGAATAGAAGCTGAAAATGCAAGAAAAGCGGAAGAGGCAAGAAAGGCTGCAGAAGCTGCTGCAGCTGCCGGTAAACCAGCACCACCTACACATGTATCTTCCCCACCGCCAGTTTCTTCAGGAAGCTGGACACGTCCAGCTACAGGTTCTGTAACGTCCGGTTATGGCGGACGTTGGGGCGGAAATCACTTTGGTGTAGATATCGGGAAAAATGGTAGATCTGGTGACGTACCAGTCGTGGCAGCAGCCAGCGGTACCGTATTCCAATCCTACTATTCGAGTTCATATGGGAATGTAGTATTCATCACGCACTACATTGATGGACAAACATTTACTAGTGTTTATGCCCACCTTGAGCGTCCAGGTGTGCCAGCTGGGACATCGGTTTCCAAAGGACAGCAAATCGGTGTAATGGGCAACACTGGCTATTCATTCGGGGCGCATTTACACTTTGAACTGCACAAAGGTGGTTGGAACGGTTCGAAGTCCAATGCAGTAAATCCGGCAAGCTACATTAATTTCTAAAAAATACACATATTATGTACAAGCACCACATATACTAGTTCTGACAAAAGGCATTACA
Organism: Sutcliffiella sp. NPDC057660; assembly: GCF_042800035.1. Taxonomy (NCBI): domain Bacteria; kingdom Bacillati; phylum Bacillota; class Bacilli; order Caryophanales; family Bacillaceae; genus Sutcliffiella; species Sutcliffiella sp. NPDC057660. The sequence continues at coordinate 106,717 of NZ_JBHVHV010000001.1, read as the reverse complement.
CTTTCAACGTGTAATGCCTTTTACTGCAACAGAAGCCTACCTATTAGCGAGTGATTTTTAAAACGATACAGCAGGCCGTTTACATAAGCGTTTATAATTTCCAACCATGCAGGGCTGTGATACAATTGCTCATATATGTCGTTCGGTATTGGGTATAGGGATGAGGAGGAGCTTTCATGAATCGCAAAATCGTCACATTATTAATGGTACTATCCGTTTTAGTTGGGGCAGGAGGCACATATGCCGCTCTTACATGGCTAGGGTCGAACCCGGCTTCCGCTGTTCCTTCTCAGCAGTCTAAGGATTTTGACATCACTCTTGAAGAACCATCCAAGGAAACAGCCAAGGATCTTGATTCCCAGATGGCGAAGATCCAACAGGCATATGAATTGATTTCCTCGAGATATGTGGAGGAAGTGGAATCCGAAAAGCTCATTCAAGGTGCAATCCAAGGTATGGTCGATACATTGGAGGACCCTTATTCCGTCTATATGGATAAAGAAACGGCCGATCAATTCAACCAGTCCCTTGAATCTTCTTTTGAGGGAATCGGAGCAGAGGTTGGCATGCAGAATGGAAAGGTGACCATCGTTTCTCCGTTCAAGGGCTCCCCAGCAGAGAAGGCAGGGCTACAGCCTAATGACCAGATACTGAAAGTGGACGAAGAGGATATCGAGGGGCTTGACCTTTATCAGGCGGTACTTAAAATCCGCGGTGAGAAGGGAAGCGTGGTAAAGCTTCAGGTTCAGCGTCCAGGAGTACAGGATCCGTTCGTGGTCGAAGTGATACGTGATACGATTCCAATTGAAACCGTCTACTCGGAGACCTATGACCATGAAGGCAAAAAGGTCGGATACATTCAGATTACATCCTTCTCCCAAAATACGGGCGAGGACTTCAAAAAGCAGCTTGCCGCATTGGAGGAAAAAAACATCCAGGGTCTTGTGGTCGATGTTCGTGGAAACCCTGGAGGCCTGCTCGAGCAGGTACAGGTCATCGCTTCCGAATTGGTGACCAAGGATAAGCCTTACGTACAGATTGAACAGCGTAATGGAGAAAAGCAGCGCTTCTTCTCCTCGATTACAGAACAAAAGCCATATCCGATTATCACATTGATTGATAAAGGAAGTGCTTCCGCCTCTGAAATATTGGCAGGTGCCTTAAAAGAGGCTGGGAATTATGAAATCGTCGGAGATGCTTCATTTGGTAAAGGAACCGTCCAGCAGGCAGTACCGATGGGCGATGGCAGCAACCTGAAGCTGACGCTTTACAAGTGGCTGACTCCAGATGGAAACTGGATTCATGAAAAAGGCGTAGAGCCGACGATTCCTGTGAAGCAGCCGGATTTCTTCTATGCGAATCCGATCAACCTGGAAAAAGATGAACAGCTCAGCTATGATACAAATAGTGAAAAGGTGAAAAATGTTCAGCTTATGCTAAAAGGTCTGGGCTTTGATCCAGGACGCGAGGATGGTTATTTCAGCAAGGAAACAGAAACTGCCGTCAAGAGCTTCCAATCGGAAAATGAACTTTCCGCAACAGGGAAGGTTGATAGCAATACTGCAGAGCTAATCCAGTCCAAGCTCCTTGAAGCGGTCCGTTCCGAAAAGAATGATGTACAGCTTCAGGAAGCAATGAAAAACCTATTCAAATAAATTTTCAACGCCGGCTTCTCCTATGGTGAGGGTCGGCTTTTTTGTGTTAAAATAATAGGAACAACAGATATTTCAGATGATGTTAGGCGGTGATTCGATGATAGAATCATGGTTATTGGAGTTACTGAAGGGTGTAGGTCGTTTGTTCATCCATCCTGTTTTTTATGTAACCATGGCCGTTGCAGTGGTATTAGGTTATTTTCGCGTCAAGCGGGAGCGTCATGATTTTCACATCCGGGTGGAATATGGTCTCACTGAGTTGCAAAAAGCGTTGAAGACGCTTGTTTTGGGACTGGCTTTATCCATACTTACACTTGGAGCAGGAATCATCCTTCCATTTGGAACCATCTTTTTAATCAGTATTGTCACAGTGGTTTTTACCCTGTTTATTAAGCCTCGCCTTCTTTCAACAGGCTACATATTCGGTTTCTCCCTTTTGCTGGTTGTCCTGCTTCCGAAATGGACAACCGGTATAGCAAGTGTGGATCGTTTATTTTCTTCTATAGCGGAGACGCATTTGCCAAGCATGGCAGTCCTGATGGGTATTCTCATGATTGCAGAGGGAATGCTGGTCATTAGGCAGGCATCCATGCAAACGTCGCCTCAATTGGAGAAAAGTAAGCGTGGACTTCCGGTCGGATCCCATGTTTCCCAACGTGTATGGGTACTGCCTTTGTTCCTGTTGGTTCCCGGGGATGCCCTTCAAACCAGTTTTGAATGGTGGCCAGTTCTTCAAATAGGAGAGCAGTCGTTTTCCATCTGGCTCGTCCCATTTGCGATGGGCTTTTATCAACGATTGAAGGCAAGCCTTCCAAAAGAAACCGTCCCTATTACAGGGCGGCAGATGTCGGCACTGGGAGCATTGATCTTCGCTCTAGCCATTGCAGCAGTCTGGTGGAAGACGGCAGCAATCCTTGCAGCTGTCCTGGCGGTGTTCGGAAGGGAATTTATCCACTACAGAGTGCGAGCCCATGATGAGGAAAGCCAGCCGATCTTTGTTCAACGAGATAAGGGGCTGATCATTTTGGGTGTGATTCCTCAAAGTCCTGCGGAAAAAATGAATCTTCAAATCGGGGAAATCATTGTAAAAGTAAACGGAATCCCCGTTTCTACGGTAGAGGGCTTTTACGAAGCGCTTCAGCAAAACAGAGCATTCTGCAAGCTGCAGGTCGTGGACACGAATGGAGAGGACCGCTTTGCACAATGTGCGATTTATGAAGGCGATCATCATGAATTAGGACTGCTTTTTGTTCAGTACGGGAAGAAGTGGAAGCGTACGGAAGCGGAATAAATATATGAAGGAGGCCGGTACCCACATGTACCAGCCTCCTTTTTTAGATTTCAATGATTATCGGCAAAATCATCGGTTTTCTTCTTGTCTGTGAGAAGATATATTGGCCGACTGATCTTTTGATATTCTGTTTCATGACATTCCATTTGCGGACATTTTCGTCCTGAAGCTCAGTGACCGTTTTCGATACAAGCTTGTTTACCTGTCTGATAAGCTGATCGGAATTCTGGTCGAAAGTAAATCCTCGAGTGATAGTATCAGGACCTGAAATGATTCCACGCTCAGACTTGCTTAAGGTAACGACAATCACGAGCATCCCTTCCTCGGAAAGCAGCTTCCGGTCCCGTAGCATGACGGAGCCGACATCGCCAGTTCCCATCCCGTCCACGAATATATCACCCGAAGGAATGGAACGGGTCTGACGGGCAATGGAGTCATTCACATCTACCACATGACCATTTTTGATGATGAAAATATTATCTCTTTTTACGCCGACAGACTCTGCCAATAATCCGTGATGATGGAGCATTCTGTATTCTCCATGTATCGGGATGAAGTACGTTGGCTTCATCAGGGTCAGCATGAACTTCAGATCTTCCTGATAGCCATGTCCGGAAACGTGCATGCCGGTCGAACTGCCTGAACCATAGATGACCTGGGTGCCCAATTGATACAGGTTGTCTATGATTTTGGAGACATCCCTCTCGTTTCCGGGAATGGGAGATGCGGCGAAAATGACGGTATCATCCGGGTAGAGGCTGACATCGCGATAGTTGCCGGTGGATAGGCGGGCAAGTGCCGCATTGGGCTCACCCTGACTTCCTGTACATAGGATCGCAACCTTTTCCGGTGGAAGCTGTTCGACGTCCCGTGCCTCCACGAGCATCCAGTCAGGAATATTTAAATATCCACGCTCCATCGCAACTGACACGACATTGACCATACTACGTCCGAGCAAGGCGAGCCTCCTGTTTGTTTTTTTTGCAGCGTCCACGACTTGCTGCACACGGCTGACATTGGAAGCAAAGGTGGAAACGATTATTTTACCTGGTGCTCTTAGGAAGGCCTCATCCATATGGCTGGCCACCATTTTTTCAGAAGGGGATAAGCCTTTTCGCTCCGCATTGGTGCTTTCTGAAATAAGTACAAGGACACCCTCCTTCCCAATCTCGGCCATTCGGTGAATATCCGCATATTCGTTATTGTGCGGTGTAAGGTCAAATTTGAAATCCCCTGTATGAACGACATTCCCTTCAGGAGTCTTGAAAACGATGCCAAGGCAGTCCGGGATGCTATGGCTCACCCTGAAAAAGGAAGCCTGGATGCTCCCCAATTCGAGCGTAGTGCCGGCGTCGATCTTTGTCAGCTCCGTATCCCGCAGAAGCCGATGCTCCTCCAGCTTCAGCTCAATCAATCCCAGGGTGAAATGAGTAGCGTAGATGGGCATATTGAGTTTATTTAGAATGTGGGGGATGCCGCCGATATGATCTTCATGGCCATGGGTGACGATCATTCCCCTGATTTTGTCCCTGTTCTCTTCCAGATATGTAATGTCGGGGATGATCAGATCAATGCCGAGCAGGGTCTCGTCCGGGAATTTTCCTCCGCAGTCGATGACGATCATGTCGTCCTCGTATTGAACAACATACATGTTCTTACCGATTTCATTGATTCCGCCAAGAGCGAATATGGAAAGAGCAGTTTCTTTTGTGCTCATTTTGGGTCCTCCTGTAGTTCAATTTGAGTTGTTGTTAGTATGTGTTGGTTGGGATGGAATTATTTAGGTTGGTGGGGGATTTGTCATCGAGGTTGTACTTATTGTGGGAAGGTAAATTTCCACGGAGTCGGGTAGCGGTGGTTGATATGGAGTTAGTGAGGCTGGGCGAAAAATAAGAATGAGAACATGATAGTGGGAAAGGGAAAGAATGGTGGTTTCAAAAGCCGTGGATGGGACCACGATAGGCGTGGAAAAGAGGAATGGTGGTCTCAAAAGCCGTGGATGAGACCACGATAGGTGGGAAAAAGAGGAATGGTGGTTTCAAAAGCAGTGGATGAGACCACGATAGGCGGGAAAAAGAGGAATGGTGGTTTCAAAAGGCGTGGATGAGACCACGATAGGTGTGGAAAAGAGGAATGGTGGTTTCAAAAGGCGTGGATGAGACCACGATATGCGGGGAAAAGAGGAATGGTGGTTACAAAAGCAGTGGATGAGACCACGATAGGTGGGGAAAAGAGGAATGGTGGTTTCAAAAGGCGTGGATGAGACCACGATAGGCGGGAAAAAGAGGAATGGTGGTTTCAAAAGGCGTGGATGAGACCACGATAGGCGGGAAAAAGAGGAATGGTGGTTTCAAAAGGCGTGGATGAGACCATGATAGGCGGGGAAAAGAGGAATGGTGGTTTCAAAAGGCGTGGATGAGACCACGATAGGTTAGAAAACGAGAAATGGTGGTTACAAAAGGCGTGGAAGAGACCACGATAGGCGGGAAAAAGAGGAATGGTGGTTTCAAAAGCCGTGGATGAGACCACGATAGGCGGGGAAAAGAGGAATGGTGGCTTCAAAAGGCATGGATGAGACCACGATAGGTTAGAAAACGAGAAATGGTGGTTTCAAAAGGCATGGATGAGACCACGATAGGTTAGAAAACGAGAAATGGTGGTTTCAAAAGGCGTGGATGAGACCACGATAGGCGGGAAAAAGAGGAATGGTGGTTTCAAAAGGCGTGGATGAGACCACGATAGGCGGGAA
>NZ_JBHVHV010000001.1:71366-100926 GCF_042800035.1 Sutcliffiella sp. NPDC057660 | reverse complement strand
GGAAAAAGAGGAATGGTGGTTTCAAAAGCAGTGGATGAGACCACGATAGGCGGGTAAAAGAGGAATGGTGGTCTCAAAAGGCGTGGATGAGACCACGATAGGCGGGAAAAAGAGGAATGGTGGTCTCAAAAGGCGTGGATGAGACCACGATAGGCGGGGAAAAGAGGAATGGTGGTTTCAAAAGGCATGGATGAGACCACGATAGGCGAGAAAAAGAGGAATGGTGGTTTCAAAAGCCGTGGATGAGACCACGATAGGCGGGAAAAAGAGGAATGGTGGTCTCAAAAGCAACGAATGAGACCACGATAACAGCAAAGGAAGAGAATGGTGGTTTCAAAAACATCTATTGATTCAAGTTCACGTTCCAACGAGTCTCTTATTCCCACAACAAAACCCGCGTATCAAAGCAATACCTCAAAAAAGGCTCGCCACAACGCGGGCTTCACAACACCACCAACTAAATTATACTCTCTTAACCGAAATAGCCTTCCGCACCTTCTGCAGCGCTTCTTTCCCTTGCTCTTTCTTCGCCATCAACACATTCACATAAATGGCATCAATCATCGCGAGCTGGGCAATCCTTGATGCCAGTGCCTCGGAACGGTAGTCGGTTTCTTCGGACACCGTATAGAGCGGGATATCCACTTTTTGGCTCAAAGGAGATTTTGCAAAGTTGGTGATTCCGATTGTTTGGACGCCGTTATCTTGAACTACCTCCAACACATGAATCATGTCCTTTGACGCACCTGTGTGGGAGATGATGATTGCCACGTCTTCTGAGGTCAGCTGGCTTGCAGACATGAGCTGCATGTGTGTGTCGGCTTGGACGCTGACAGTAATCCCGGTCCGGATGAATTTGTGGTAGGCGTCCAATGCGATGACATTGGAGCCGCCGCTTCCGAACAGTTCCACTTTCCGGGCGGAGAGGATGGCTTGTACAGCCTGCTTGAAGGACGGTTCATCGAGTACCTTCAGCGTATCTTCAAGCGTTTTTATATTGGAGCGGAAAACTTTTTCCGCCACGGTTTTTTCGTTATCGTGCTCCATGATGTTTTCATGAATATCCTGGATCGGTTCCACAATTTCAGTCGCTAGCGCGATTTTCATGGCCTGGTAACCCTTAAAGCCGATTCGCTGACAGAAACGGAACACCGTGGAGTCGGCAACACCGAGGTCATCCGCAACCTGATTGATGGTGCTATGGACGATCTTTTGAGGGTTATTGAGGATATAATCCGCTATGACTTGCTCCTTTCCCCTGAATTTAGGGTAATGGGAACGAATGCGCATCATGCAGTATTGCTTCTCTTGATTGTTCATGGTGCGACCTCCAGAATTAGTAGTCTTACTATCTATCTTAATATGATTCAAAGAAAAATAAAATATTTTTTTGATAACGCTTGCAAAACGGGGAATTTTTTTTCATAATAGGAACATAACGAAAAATATTTTTCCTTAAAATAAAAATAAGATAGAATATTTTTCAGCATACGCAAAACAATGCAACAACATGAAGGGAGTACTAGCAAATTATGAAACTTGCAATGATAGGCTTAGGCAAAATGGGGTATAACCTGACTCTTAACCTGATAGATAACAAGCACGAGGTGGTTGCTTTTGACGTCGAGCGTGAAAACGTTGCCAAAAGTGAACAGTATGGCGCAATACCTGCCTATTCCATTGAAGAGGCGATCGAAAAGCTGGAATCTCCAAAGGTAATCTGGATGATGGTGCCGGCCGGGGAAATCACGGAAAGTGTACTAAGCGAGATTAGTAGATTTGTAACGGAAGGCGACATCATCATCGATGGCGGAAACTCCAACTACAAGGATACGCTGAAACGCGCGGCTGCACTTGCTGAAAAAGGCATCCATTATCTAGATGTCGGCACAAGCGGCGGAATGGATGGCGCACGTAACGGAGCCTGCACGATGGTTGGCGGGAACGAAGCGGCATTTCGCCATGTGGAAGAGATTTTCAATGATATCTGCGTAGATAATGGATACCTGTATGCCGGAAAATCCGGAAGCGGCCACTTCTTGAAAATGGTACATAACGGAGTGGAATACGGCATGATGCAGTCCATTGCAGAAGGCTTTGACATTCTGGATAAAAGTGATTTCGATTTTGATTACGAAAAGGTTGCAAGGGTATGGAATAATGGCTCGGTTGTCCGCTCTTGGTTGATGGAGCTGACGGAGAACGCGTTCAGCAAGGATGCAAATCTTGAGGCGATCAAAGGTGTGATGCACTCATCCGGTGAAGGAAAATGGACAGTGGAGACTGCACTTGATTTACAGGCGGCAGCACCAGTGATCACCATGGCACTGATGATGCGTTACCGCTCGCTTGAGACCGATACGTTTTCCGGAAAAGTTGTAGCAGCACTACGAAATGAATTTGGCGGCCATGCCGTTGAAAAAAACTAATTTGAGGAGGACACTAACATGTCAGGTTCTATGTTGATATTGATCGCAGCAGCAGCGATATTTTTGCTCTTATTCTTGGTAATCCGTACAAAGCTGCATGCGTTCGTTGCACTTTTACTTGTGAGTTTACTGGTTGGTATCGCTGCAGGCATGCCACTTAATGAAGTTCTTGCTTCCGTTCAGAGCGGGATGGGAGGCACACTCGGGTTCGTAGCAGTCGTGGTCGGACTTGGTGCCATGTTCGGTAAAATGCTGGAGGTTTCCGGCGGAGCAGAACGTCTTGCACAGACATTGATGAAAAAGTTTGGTGAAGAAAAGTCCCAATGGGCGCTAGGTATTACAGGTTTCCTAGTAGCAATCCCGGTATTCTTCGATGTTGGGTTCATCATTTTGGTTCCGATTGTTTATGGATTGGCCAGAAAAACAGGGAAATCATTATTGCACTATGGTATACCATTGCTTGCAGGTTTAGCGGTAACACACAGCTTCATTCCGCCGACACCTGGACCGATCGCAGTTGCAGACTTGATCGGTGCAGATCTTGGTTGGGTCATCCTGTTCGGGGTAATCGCTGGTATTCCGGCTATGATCCTTGCGGGTCCTATATTCGGTAAGTATATCGGTAAAAAGATTCAAGTGGCAGTTCCGAAATATATGGAAATGGAAGAAAAAGAGTACGACAAAGATCTACCTGGCTTTGGACTGATCGCTAGTATCATTTTAGTTCCATTAGTATTGATTTTAGTGAATACGCTTTCTACAGTGATTTATGAAGAAGGTCACATTGTAAGGGAAATTACTACTTTTGTTGGTCATCCATTCGTGGCATTGACTATTGCGACACTTTTAACATTCTTCTTCCTAGGCACAAAACGTGGCTACAGCAAGCAGGAGATTCAAGACATTGCAACAAAAGCGTTGGAGCCTGCAGGTATCATCATTCTTGTAACAGGAGCCGGTGGAGTATTCAAGCAAGTTCTGATCGACTCAGGTGTTGGTGAAGTACTTGGTGATATGATGGCTGGGTCTGCGTTGCCGCCAATCGTATTAGCGTTCTTAATCGCAGCGGCTGTTCGTGTTGCCCAAGGTTCTGCAACAGTTTCGATGGTAACGGCAGCTGGTCTTATCACACCGCTTATCGGAATCCTTGGTCTGGAAGGACCGGTTCTAGGACTGATCGTTATCTCGATTGCATCCGGTGCGACCGTCCTGTCACACGTAAACGACTCAGGCTTCTGGCTCGTGAACAGATACTTCGGACTAGACGTAAAAGACACACTGAAATCCTGGACCGTCATGGAAACAATTATCGGTTTAGTCGGTTTTGTGGTAGTATTTGTTATTGGAATATTTATCGGGTAGGGACTGGTCCCTCGTCCTATTATGAACGGACAAAAGCGCTGATCAGGCGCTTTTGTCCGTTGGGCGGGGACAGGTTCCTTGTCCCACAGCCATCACATCATTCGTAGAACAGAAAGACCGGCAATAAGGAGGAAATCAACTTGGCTAAATACATGTTAGGTGTCGATATAGGAACGACAAGTACGAAGGCAGTGCTTTTTTCGAAGAGGGGGCAGGTGCGCAGCCAGTTTGCTGTGGAATATCCATTGTATACCCCAGAGCTTGGAGCAGCGGAGCAGGATCCGGATGAGATTTTGCAGGCGGTTTTGACTTCGATCAGGGAAGCGGTCCGTTTGGGGAACATCTCAGAAAACGAACTTTCCCATGTCAGCTTCAGTGCTGCGATGCATAGCGTGATTGCGATCGATGAAGCAGGCACTCCATTGACGAAAAGCATCACCTGGGCCGATCAGCGCAGTGAAAAATGGGCGAAGAAGCTGAAAGAGGAGTGGAACGGTCACGAGATTTATCTGCGTACCGGAACTCCGATACATCCGATGTCCCCTTTGGCGAAGCTCATTTGGCTCCGTAACGACCATCCAATGGTTTTCGAAAAAGCGGCAAAATTCATTTCCATTAAGGAATATGTCTTCCATAAATTATTCGGCGAGTATGTCGTGGATCACTCCATCGCTTCTGCCACAGGACTGTTCAATCTGAAAGATCTCACCTGGGATGAAGGAGCTTTAACAATTGCGGGAGTATCACCTGAGCAGCTTTCCCGAATCGTTCCAACGACAGAAGTGCTAAGAGGGATGAAGCCGGAAGTGGCTGTTGTGCTGGGAATCTCCGCCGAAGTTCCATTTGTAGTTGGAGCGAATGACGGGGTACTTTCCAACCTTGGCGTAAATGCGGTTCAGCCCGGCGTGGTCGCGTTGACAATCGGAACAAGTGGTGCAATCCGTACGGTAACCGACAGTCCTGTGACAGATCCAAAGGGAAGAACGTTCTGCTACGCCCTTACGGAAAAGCATTGGGTAATCGGCGGTCCAGTCAATAATGGCGGCATGATCATGCGATGGCTTCGCGATGAGCTGTGTGGGGAAGAGACGGAGGAAGCAGGACTTGCAGGAATGGATCCTTACGATGTGATCACCTCCCGGATTGCCAGCATCAAGCCTGGATCGGAAGGGGTCATCTTCCATCCTTACCTGACTGGCGAACGTGCCCCGATATGGAACGGAAATGCACGTGGATCCTTCTTCGGCCTTGGCATACACCATAAAAAAGAGCATATGATGCGTGCGGTACTGGAAGGAATCAACCTGAATCTCTATACCGTTCTGTTGGCACTCGAGGAGATCATCGGCATTCCGGATAAAATCCATGCAACAGGCGGGTTTGCCCGATCCGAAGTGTGGTGCCAGATGCTGTCCAACATCTTCAATCAGCAGGTCAGCATTCCGGAAAGCGTCGAGAGCTCGTGTCTTGGAGCGGCGGTACTCGGTTTGTATGCGTTAGGCGAGATCGACAGCTTTGACGTGATGGCGGAGATGGTCGGATCGACAAACAGCTACACGCCGGAAGCCGAAGCGGTGGAAACATACAAAGAACTGACCCCAATCTTTATCCGCTTGAGCAGACTGTTCCAGCAGGAATATGATGAGATTGTGAAGTTTCAACAACGATAAGGTATTGTGCCGGAGAGTCTTAGTGCTCTCCGGTATTTTTTATGAAATTTTTGGTAAATGTCCGATAGAACTGGAGAAAAGTTCGATAGAAGGCAGAAAAAGTTCGATAGAAAATCAAAAAAGTTCGATAGAGAGCCAAAAAAGTTCGATAGAATGATAAAAAAGTCCGATAGACCCTAATCCCAGTGAGAGCCTTCAAAAATAAAACAGATATCCACTTTTGATGGAAGAACTGTCGCCAATCAATTAGCAAAAAGGTTATGTTTAGCATAGTGTTGAACTAGCTGTTGATTGGAGCAATAGGCGAAGACTCCTGCGGGCTCCTGCACCGCCCCTTGGTGTTTAACGGAGCGAACAAAATAAAAGAACGACATTCTCTCTATCCATACCGTAGCGAGATTGTCGTTCTTTTTTATAGATCTTATTCAGTTTTTCTTTCTTCGTCTTCGTCATTTTTGTCGTCAGATTTGTGAGTGCATATGCTCCCCGGCCGTTTTCCGGATTTCTTTTTCCTTCGCGCGCAAGTTTTTCACGCAGCTTTTTCGCTTTGCTCTTTGCCATTTTGTTCACTCCTAACATATATTTACAAAGAGTATACAGGATAAACCTTGTATTGGAAATAGGTTTTCGTCCTTTTACTATGTTTTATTGAGCTATGTTTCTGCTATAATATCACTATTGTGTAATTTTTGAGAGGTAGGTACGGAAACTGTGAAAAATGAACTTTTAAATAAAGAGATAGACCGTAGAAGAACGTTTGCGATCATATCGCATCCGGATGCCGGGAAAACGACTTTAACGGAGAAGCTTCTATTATTCGGAAACGTCATCCGTTCAGCGGGTACGGTAAAAGGTAAGAAATCCGGCAAGTTTGCGACGTCGGATTGGATGGAAATCGAGAAGAAACGTGGAATTTCCGTTACGTCCAGTGTCATGAGCTTTGAGTATATGGACCGCCATATCAACATTCTCGATACTCCTGGACATGAAGATTTCAGTGAAGATACGTATCGTACCCTTACGGCAGTGGACAGCGCGGTGATGATCATCGACTGTACAAAAGGGGTGGAGCCTCAAACGATCAAGCTTTTCAAGGTTTGTCGTATGCGCGGGATTCCTATTTTCACGTTCATCAACAAGCTGGACCGAGAAGGAAAAGAGCCGCTTGCACTCTTGGAGGAGATTGAAGAGGTTCTCGGGATCGAGTCATATGCGATGAACTGGCCTGTAGGAATGGGGAAACGCTTCTTGGGCGTTTATGACCGCTACAATGAAGTGTTCATCCGTTACCAAGGGAAGGACGAGGAAGATCGCATTCCTTTTAAAGAGTTGGATGGGGTAGAAGAAATCTCTACACACCCAACGTTCGTTCAAGCAAAAGAGGACTTCGATCTTTTAGAGGAAGCCGGTAACGACTTTTCGATTGAAAAAGTGAAGAACGGATTGCAGACTCCTGTATTCTTTGGAAGTGCGATCTCCAACTTCGGCGTCGAAATGTTCTTCCGCACATTCCTGGATCTTGCGAGTGAGCCGCAGCCGCGTCAGACTTCCGAAGAAAAAATTGAACCGCAGGCGCCTGGATTCTCCGGTTTTATTTTCAAAATTCAAGCTAACATGAATCCGGCCCATCGCGACCGTCTGGCGTTCCTGCGAATCTGCTCCGGTGTGTTCGAACGCGGAATGACTGTATCTGTAGCCCGTACCGGTAAAACCATCAAGCTGTCGCAGTCGCAGCAGTTCCTGGCCTCTGACCGTGAAACCGTGGACCATGCGTACCCTGGTGATATCATCGGAATCTATGACCCTGGTGTGTACCAGATCGGGGACTCGTTGTTCGATGGCAACCAAAAGGTAGAATTCGACGAAATCCCTACGTTTGCTCCAGAGCTTTTTGTAAAAGTGGAAGCGAAAAACGTCATGAAAGGGAAGCAGTTCGGAAAAGGTATCACGCAGCTTGTGCAGGAAGGTGCAATCCAACTGTTCCGTCAATACGGTACTGAAGCGTACATCCTTGGAGCGGTTGGTCAGCTTCAGCTGGACGTATTCGAATACCGCATGAAGGGCGAGTATAATGTGGAGGTCGTCTATAACATGATCGGCTCCAAAATTCCTCGCTGGCTGGAAACTCAGGATGTGGATACAAACCTATTTGATTCCCGCAACATCCTCGTGAAGGATAGAAACGATCAGTATGTGGCACTGTTTGACAGTGACTTCTCCCTGCGCTGGTTCCAGGAAAAGAATCCGAAAATCGGCCTGATTGATATCATGGCGAATGAAAATGAATAGATAGTGTGAGGCCCATGCAGAAGAATGCATGGGCCTTTTATACTAAAAACGTCATAGCCACCTACAAATGTCGAAACTTGTCTAAATTCAATATGCTATTTTGCCGATAATAATAATAAACATTTCGAATATGGGGGCATTTAGGTGGGGAACGAGACAACTCTGGATGAATTGGCAGAATGGGAAGGGCTTTACCGGATCAGGAATTATGTGGTTGGAAGCATGACCATATTGAAGGTGGCAGGGAAGGAAGTTACAACTGGCAGTACCCCGATCTATCTGGATGAGCTAAATGGAGAGAAGTTCCGGTTTGTCAGCAAGGTTCTGTTGCCGGAGAACAAGGAAATTTTACTTGGGCTGCGCTTTACAATTTCTGAGAAGGTCCTGGATTTTAAGGCGACTATTAAAGGTGTCAGAATCAATGAAAAGAAAAAGCGGTATACGTATCTTGTCGGCCTTGTCATGCAGGATGACAAAGAGATCATGAACGTTCTTTCATTTGTAAATAAAATTCAGTTGGCAAACAAGCAAAAGAAATTAAGGAATGTCACACTTACAGCGATAGAGGTGGAATAGAGGATCAGTGGGCACTTGCAAAGATAATCGCTAGAAGATTTCCCAGAATCGCTACAAGTCTGAAAAAAATCGCTAGAACTCCTCGCTCCTCGATGCAAACCATGGGAATCTATAGCTTCCCCCACCTCCATCCTGTTATAATGTGAATTAGGAAAAAGTGTCTGACAGGAAAGAGGTTATGAGTTTGTTATTGGTGAAGGTTTTGTTGGCGGTATTTCTGCCTGCGCTGCTTGTGGTGCTGTTCACCCGGGTCACATATAGCCTGTATGTGGGGACAGGGCTGACGATAGCGCTTTTCATAGGTTCCATGATAAAGGGGTATACCGAAGAATGGTATATCATTTTAATAGATGTGATTTCGATTGGAATTGGATTCATCTATGCAAGACAAATGGTGAAGAAATTCCGGTGAATGCAAAAAGGAGGCAGGCTCTATTCAGAGTCCGTCTCCTTTTTTGCGTTTTCAACCGCAAGGCGATATGCCTCCACAGCAGAACGTTCCTCCTCTGTCGTTTTCTCTAATCTTGCCGGACGGACAACCCACAATGGGTCCTTGCCGTATGTTTCCCCATAGCCTGTCAGCACACCGGTGAAGGTCACGAGGTCCCCCACTTTGATGGGCTGCGATGGTGCATCCGAAACAGTAACAAGTATTGTTGGCAGTAGCGGTTCCTGTAGCTCAAATGTCCGCTCATCGTCCACACGTATCACCGTCGCCGTCCAGCGAACGGTCTTGTCCTTGTTCCTATCAATAAAATCGTGCACATACTCCCCATCAATTTCGCTGTACGTAAGTTCTTGCTCTGGATTCTGAAGTGCTTTTTCATCTATGTATGAAAATTCTAGCGGTTCGGTGGGTATACTGTTCGTGCTGCAGCCTATCATCCACATAAAACCGCATAAAATAATGATAAAAAGACTTTTTTTCATCCTAATCTCCCTCAAACAGGTTTCACATTTCCTCTACAGGATAACAATAATAGAATAAGAGCCTAATATCAACAAGGATGGCATCATGAATTAAAAATAAACGAATGTCAGTTCGTATTTTTGTTGTTTTGGGGTTGCTTTGTGGTAGAATATTGGTAGAAGTTCAGAACGGAAATGGAGGCTGTGTAGATGGATCAGTTTGAACTAGTGTCAGGATATAAGCCGGACGGGGACCAGCCCGAGGCCATCCGTCAGATTGTGGAAGGGCTGAATGCCGGCAAGAAGCATCAGACCTTGCTTGGGGCAACTGGAACAGGAAAAACCTTCACAGTGTCCAATGTCATAAAAGAAGTGAACAAGCCAACGTTGATCATTGCCCATAACAAAACGTTAGCAGGGCAGTTATATAGTGAGTTCAAGGAATTTTTCCCGAACAATGCAGTAGAGTATTTTGTCAGCTACTATGACTACTACCAGCCGGAGGCCTATGTGCCCTCCACAGATACCTTCATCGAAAAGGATGCGAGTATCAACGACGAAATCGATAAGCTCCGCCACTCGGCGACAGCGTCCCTTTTTGAACGGCAGGATGTTATCATTATCGCCAGTGTATCGTGCATCTACGGGTTAGGGTCACCGGAAGAATACCGCGACCTTGTTGTTTCATTAAGAACAGGCATGGAAAAGGAACGCAACGCCCTGCTTCGCGATCTTGTAGACATTCAATATGCCCGCAACGATATTGATTTTAAGCGTGGAACTTTCCGTGTAAGAGGCGATGTAGTGGAGATTTTCCCGGCCTCCCGCGATGAACATTGTATCCGCGTGGAGTTCTTTGGGGATGAAATCGACCGCATCCGTGAAGTGGATGCCCTCACAGGCGAAATACTTGGAGACCGTAATCATGTCTCCATTTTCCCGGCGTCCCACTTCGTAACCCGTGAAGAAAAAATGAAAAAAGCGATCGTGAATATACAGGCTGAACTGGAAGAGCGTCTGGTGGAGCTCCGGGAAAACAACAAGCTCCTGGAAGCGCAGCGGCTTGAGCAGCGCACCCGTTATGACCTGGAAATGATGGCCGAGATGGGCTTCTGCTCCGGCATCGAGAACTACTCCAGGCATTTGACATTAAGACCGGCCGGCTCGACTCCATACACCTTGATCGACTTCTTTCCGAAAGACTTTTTGCTTGTCGTGGATGAGTCTCATGTGACGATTCCGCAGATCAGGGGAATGTTCAATGGGGACCAGGCGAGAAAGCAGGTGCTTGTGGATCATGGCTTCCGTCTGCCGTCCGCAAAGGATAACCGTCCATTAAGATTTGAAGAGTTTGAAGAAAAAACAAGTCAAATCGTCTATGTTTCCGCTACACCGGGACCTTATGAAATAGAGCATACACCGGAAATGATCCAGCAGATCATCCGCCCGACAGGCCTATTGGATCCTACGATAGAGGTCCGTCCAATCAAAGGTCAGATTGATGACCTGATCGGCGAAATCCATAAACGGGTGGAAAAGGATGAAAGAGTACTTGTAACGACCCTTACGAAAAAGATGTCCGAGGATCTGACAGCTTACCTGAAGGAGCTCGGCATCAAGGTTGCCTATCTCCATTCTGAAATAAAAACCTTGGAGCGGATCGAAATCATCCGTGAGCTCCGCCTTGGAAAATATGATGTACTGGTGGGAATCAACCTATTAAGGGAAGGTCTCGATATTCCGGAGGTCTCCCTTGTCACCATTCTGGATGCAGACAAAGAGGGCTTCCTCCGTTCGGAGCGTTCCCTCATTCAGACAATCGGACGCGCTGCGCGTAACTCCAACGGTCAGGTTATCATGTACGCCGATAAAGTAACAAAATCCATGGAGATCGCGTTAAGTGAAACGAAGCGCCGCCGTGAAATACAGGAAGCGTACAACCTCGAGCATGGCATTACCCCGACCACGATCCAGAAGAAGGTTCGCGATGTTATCAAAGCCACTTTTGCGGCCGAGAATCAAGGGGAATATGATACAAAGGCAATACTACGACCAAAAAACAAAAAAGAGCGAGCAAAGCTCATAGAAGGTATGGAGCAGGAGATGAAGGACGCCGCAAAAGCACTCGATTTCGAACGGGCTGCCGAGCTTCGTGATCTCATCTTAGAGCTAAAAGCGGAAGGATGACGGAAGAATGGCAATGGATAAGATAGTAGTGAAAGGGGCCAGAGCCCATAACTTAAAAAATATCGATGTGACAATCCCACGGGATAAGCTTGTCGTTTTGACGGGTCTTTCAGGTTCAGGGAAATCGTCCCTTGCGTTTGATACGATTTATGCAGAAGGGCAGCGGAGATATGTGGAATCCCTGTCAGCGTATGCACGCCAGTTTTTAGGACAGATGGATAAGCCGGATGTGGATGCAATTGAAGGCCTCTCGCCTGCGATCTCCATCGACCAGAAGACGACAAGCCGCAATCCGCGTTCGACTGTAGGTACGGTTACGGAAATCTATGACTATCTGCGTCTGCTTTTCGCGCGGGTGGGGCGTCCAACTTGTCCGAAGCATGGAATTGAAATCTCTTCACAGACCATCGAGCAGATGGTGGACCGAATCCTGGAATACCCGGAACGGACAAAGCTGCAAATCCTGGCGCCAGTTGTGCAAGGGCGTAAAGGGACGCATGTGAAGACGCTCGAAGACATCAAGAAACAGGGCTATGTCCGTGTTCGTGTTAATGGGGAAATGGTCGAGGTAACGGATGAAATAGAGTTGGAAAAAAATAAGAAGCATTCCATCGAAGTGGTCATCGACCGTATTGTCGTAAAAGAAGGTGTGGCAACGCGTCTTTCCGATTCGTTGGAAACTGCGTTGCGCCTAGGTGACGGCAAGGTCATTGTCGATGTGATGGGAGAAGAGGAACTGCTGTTCAGCGAGCATCATGCCTGCCCGCAATGCGGTTTCTCAATCGGGGAGCTTGAGCCGAGAATGTTCTCCTTCAACAGCCCTTATGGCGCCTGCCAGAAGTGTGATGGGCTTGGTACGAAACTCGAAGTCGATGTGGACCTGGTCCTGCCGAATAAACGACTCACATTAAAAGAGCATGCCCTTGCGCCTTGGGAGCCTACGAGCTCTCAATATTACCCTCAAATGCTGCAGGCGGTCTGCAACCATTATGGCATCGATATGGATGTGCCAGTAAGTGAAATACCGGATCATCTGCTCGACAAAATCCTATATGGCAGTGGAAAAGATGAAGTCTATTTCCGCTATGAAAACGATTTTGGTCAGGTTCGTGAAAGCTATATCCGTTTTGAAGGCGTTATTCCGAATGTGGAACGCCGCTACAAGGAAACAAGCTCCGATTACATCCGCGAGCAGATGGAAAAGTACATGGCGCAGCAGCCATGCCCTAGCTGTAAAGGGTTCCGCCTGAAAATCGAGAGCTTGTCCGTTCTAATAAACAAACTCCATATCGGAAATGTAACCAACTTTTCCATCGTGGAGGCTATTGAATTCTTTGAAAATATGGATCTCACCGAAAAGGAAAAGAAAATCGCCAACATGATTCTGCGTGAAATCTGTGAGCGATTAGGCTTTCTGAACA
The DNA here is from genome assembly GCF_042800035.1 of Sutcliffiella sp. NPDC057660. NCBI lineage: Bacteria > Bacillati > Bacillota > Bacilli > Caryophanales > Bacillaceae > Sutcliffiella > Sutcliffiella sp. NPDC057660. The sequence goes on along the minus strand of NZ_JBHVHV010000001.1, from coordinate 88,083 downwards.
ATGTCGGCTTGGATTACCTTTCACTCAGCCGGGCAGCTGGAACACTGTCAGGGGGGGAAGCGCAACGTATCCGACTGGCTACCCAGATCGGTTCGAGGCTAACTGGCGTTCTCTATATCCTCGATGAGCCTTCCATCGGATTGCATCAACGAGACAACGACCGCCTCATCCAGACGCTGAAAAACATGCGAGATATCGGAAATACCTTGATAGTGGTGGAGCATGACGAGGACACGATGATCGCGGCTGACTATCTGATTGATATCGGACCTGGAGCTGGCGTACATGGAGGGAATATCGTCTCTGCGGGTACACCTGAAGAGGTGATGAACGATCCTCATTCCTTGACAGGAAAATATCTGTCCGGGAAGAAGTTCATTCCGCTGCCGACCGAAAGAATAGTGGTCAAGGATCGCTTCCTTGAAATAGTCGGTGCGAATGAAAACAACTTGAGCAATGTTTCTGTGAAAATTCCGCTTGGCTGCTTTGTTGCTGTAACAGGGGTATCAGGGTCAGGAAAAAGTACGCTCATCAATGATATTCTCCACAAGTCATTGGCCCAGCGATTGCATAATGCGAAAACAAAGCCTGGGGAGCATAAGGAAATCAAAGGGGTGGAACATCTCGACAAGGTGATTGATATCGATCAGTCTCCAATCGGGCGTACACCGAGGTCCAATCCTGCAACCTATACTGGCGTGTTCGATGATATCCGTGATGTGTTTGCCTCCACGAATGAGGCGAAGGTACGCGGCTATAAAAAGGGGCGCTTCAGCTTTAACGTAAAAGGCGGGCGCTGTGAGGCGTGCCGTGGAGATGGAATCATCAAAATCGAGATGCATTTCCTTCCGGATGTTTATGTACCTTGTGAAGTGTGCCATGGAAAGCGTTACAACCGTGAAACATTGGAGGTCCAATATAAAGGAAAGAACATTGCCGATATCCTGGAGATGACGGTGGAAGATGCAGTCAGCTTCTTTGAGAACATCCCGAAAATCAAGCGCAAGCTGCAAACGGTCTTTGATGTGGGACTGGGCTATATCACCCTGGGGCAGCCTGCAACGACCCTTTCCGGGGGAGAAGCACAGCGTGTGAAGCTGGCTTCTGAACTGCACCGCAGATCTACCGGCCGTTCTCTCTATATCCTGGATGAGCCTACCACAGGTCTTCATGTGGACGATATTGCGAGACTGCTCAAGGTTCTTCAGCGATTGGTGGAGAACGGGGATACGGTTCTTGTCATCGAGCATAACCTGGACGTCATCAAAGCGGTCGACTACATGATCGACCTTGGACCTGAAGGTGGCGACAAAGGTGGTACCATTATTGCAACAGGTACCCCGGAGGAAATCATCGAAGTGGAAGCTTCCTATACCGGACAATACTTGAGACCGGTGCTTCTCCGTGATCGTGACCGCATGGAACAGAAGGTTCGTGAAGTGGAAACGGTAAGTAAAGGTTAAGATCTAAAACATAACAAAAGGGCTGGAACTTTGATGGATAATCCGTCAAAGCTTCCAGCCCTTTTTTCTATTTTACTATTATACGTACTTTCGTCTGGCGGTTGTTGATGACTATTCTTTAGCCTGTTCCTCTTCCACTTTTTTCTCGATGATGTCCTTCAGAAAGCGGACATCCATTTCGTAAGTTTTATCCTTGAAACGTACTTCGCCAGTATTTTCGTTGAGTTTCCCTTTCAGATGAAAAGAGGCGCTCTGCACGATATATTCCTTGGTTTCTTCATCATAGGTGAAATCCGCTTTGTCGATTTCGTTGGTCACGACAGGTCGGATCGTATTTTCCACGTAATTGGTGGAGGACTCCGTGAAGTCAGGGCCAAGAATTCCGAAGAACACCAGTCCTACCAATACCAGACCTATGATTAACAGCTTTGACAGCACGCTTTTTAGGAAGGGGATTACTACAAATAAGACAACCAGTACGATTATAATCGTTAATAAATGCTCCATTACAAAATCAAACATACTCATCACTCCTTCTATCCTACTTACTACCCACTATACCCAACTATTATTCTCCATTATACCATTCCAATGGTGTGACCTAAAACTGAAGGGTTAATTTTATTGCAACATTGAACACCGCTGTTGATTTCCGCACTAGGCGCAGCGACCCAAGGGGCGGTGCTGGAGCCTCCTCGGGCTTTGCCCTGTGGGGTCTCCAGCCTACCGCCGTCTCCCGCAGGAGTCTTCGCCTATTGCTCCAATCAACAGCTGGACTACGTAATAACCAATTTAGGTCTTTAACAAATTTGATTTAATGTAAGCCTCTAGACGTAGTAGATAGGGAGCAAGAATACTGCTGGGGTCTGACCCCTAATGCAGGGAATTATGCGACAATGAACATAGTAAGAAATTAAAGATAGAGAATAAGAGACAAAGCGTTTTCTGAAATAGGGTGCTGGATTTTTACTACCAGTACATCCCTTCAAGGTTTAAATGTTTTAAAAACCTCTTTTATCATACTTTGTTGCTATTATTACAGTAAGATTTGTTCTTTTACTTTCCCCCTATTGGTTGGAGCGCAAGGGGTGAGACTCCTTGAAAATGCAAGCATTTTCTGCGTGCGATGTATCGCTGCCGGAGCCTTCCTTGTCCTGCGGGAGCAGCGTGTCAAGGGAGACCCCGCAGGCGCACTAGCGCCGAGGAGGCTCCCGAGGCCGCCCGCGGAAAGCGAACCCCTGGAGTGGAAATTAATAGGGGTGTTTAACAAGTTTACAAAATAACCCCCTTTTTCAAGCAACAATCTTTACAAATTTTCTGTATCAAATGAGCTTTACAGAAAGTGTGAAACTTTTGGGGTAGGGTATGCGTATTAGTAGGTAGTTGGGATCCTGGCGGGTTATTAATGTCGGGTCTTGGAAAGGGAAGGGAGGTGGCCGTCTTGGGAAAGAATAATAAGGTTTTGTCGGCGTTATGCTACTTCAGTTTGTTTTTTGCACCGTTTTTGCTGCCGCTTGTGGTGTATTTTATAGCGGATGAACAGGAGGTGAAGGGGCATGCGATGGCATCACTGCTCTCACATCTGCTGCCTCTGATTGTCGTCCCTCTTTTTGCATTCGGTTTTGTAATGGACCAGGCAGCGGTATTATGGTTCATAGTACTGATTATTATTGGTGCTGTTTTGGTAATAGGAACTACAGTTTGGAATATTGTTAAAGGAATTCAACTTTTAAAAGAATCGTAAAAGGGTAACTGATTGCCCAACTAATACAAAGAATTCTGAATGGATATACTAAAGGAGGAAGAGAGAATGGAAGAGCGTAAACGTATTTTGAAGCTGGTGGAAGAAGGAAAGCTGACGGCAGAAGAAGCAATTATTCTATTAGAGAGTCTGGAAAAGAACAGCCAGGAAAAAGAATTGAAAAATGACGAGATTGTCACTGAGTGGACGAAAAATGCCAAAGCCTCGCAAGAAGCGGAGAATGATATTTTTGCAGCATTATCATCCAAGATTTTTTCTAAGACCGGGTATGGTTCAAGTTCACAGGAGGGCGAGAAGCAGAAAACGAAGAAAGACTACTCCTCCTACAGCAAGCAGGCTTCCTCTTTTAAAAATAATATCCTGGATTTTGTAGGAAGCGCCTTGCAGAAAATCAAGGACCTTGACCTTGATTTCAATTTTGGGCCGTCTACTTCCATCCAGCACATTTTCCAACAGTCCGATGTTTATCTGCAGGACATTGATATAGATGTGGCAAATGGAAATGTGAAGATAGTGCCATGGAAAGAGAAGGACGTAAAGATCGAGTGTGAGGCGAAAGTCTACGAAGTGGAGACACAGGATGACGCCCGCAAAGCATTTTTATCGGAAGTGCTGTTTTCAATCGAATCTGGAAAGCTTCGTTTTTCCGTTCAGAAGAAGCAGTTGAAAGTGGACGCAACGGTCTACATCCCGGAGACCGAGTACCATAACCTGCATGTGCGCATGTTTAATGGCCGAATTGAAGGGGAAGGTCTACATGTAACGACGATGAAGCTGAAATCAGCAAATGGTTCGATTATGATTGACCGCGCAACAAGCTCCGACATGGAAGTGGAAACGGCAAACGGACATATCAAGCTGATTGATTGCAACAGCCGGGAACTTGAAGCCGAAACTATCAATGGAAAGGTCTTTGTTAAAGGAGACATTGAGAAGCTGGATATCCAGAGTTTTAACGGAAATGTAACCGGTGAACTGACTGGGGACTCCGTCCGCTCCGTGATGGCGAAAACAAAGACCGGCAGCATCGACCTATACCTGCCGACGACAAACAGTATAGAGGCGGAATTGAAGACCAATCTTGGCGGATTTACATGTGAAATGCCGGGAATGGATGTTGTGGAAGAGAAAAATGAAGTGGTGCAGAAAGCCATGCACTTTAAAGTCAAAAAAGAAGATACAGCGCTCACGCATATTTTGGCGGAGACAACGACTGGATCTATCTCCATAAAACCGTTTGAGGTGAAATAAATTGAAGAAAAATCTTATTCGTTCCAAATATGATAGAAAACTTGCGGGTGTACTTGGGGGACTTGCCAACTACATGGGAATCGATGCGACACTGTTACGTGTCATCTTCGTCATTGCCCTGTTCCCGACAGGCTTTGTTCCACTGCTTATCACCTACTTTGTGCTCGTATTCCTGATGCCGAATGATGAAGGTGAAATGCGGTCATGAAATGGGCCGCAAGCATATTAGTTAATGCGCTAGTCCTTATTGTCGTATCCGGCTACTTCGATTCCTTCTACTTGAGCGGGGTCGGAGCGGCTATCATTGCGAGCTTGATACTTGCAGTTCTGAATACAATCGTAAGGCCGATACTGGTGCTCCTTACTTTGCCGGTTACCATTTTGTCGCTCGGTCTGTTCCTGTTTGTCATTAACGCCATCACCCTCATGCTGACCGCTACCCTGATGGGGGATGCGTTCGATATCGACGGCTTCGGCACAGCGATTTTAGCGGCGATTGTCATCTCGATATTGAATCTATTGATACAGAAAGCAATTGTCGAACCGTTGCAGGATAAAAAGAAATAGGTAATCAAAGCCCGGAATCCACACTTCGGGGCTTTTTATTTTCCTGCGATAAGTTTCTCCGCTTAATAATAAAGTCAAAAAGTGCTAAAATGGGAACAGGTTGTTTTTTACATATAGAAATAAGGTTTTTTATATAGCTAAGGAGGTTTTGGCCTTGCCAAAAGTTCGGACAAAGGATCTAATGGAAAAGTTTAATTTTGAATTGCTTGCGGGTGAAGAAGGGATCAACCGTCCCATCGCGACAAGTGATATTTCCAGGCCTGGTATTGAGATAGCAGGTTATTTCACTTATTATCCTGCAGAAAGAATTCAGCTATTGGGAAAAACGGAGCTTTCTTTTCTTGATCAGCTGACACCTACTGAGAAAAAGAATCGAATGGATCAGCTCTGCACGGATATTACGCCTGGCATCATTATCTCGCGTGATATGGAAGTGCCGCAGGAATTGGTGGAAGCGGCAGAAAGGGAAAGTGTCCCTTTGATGCGTTCCTCTATGAAAACGACGCGTCTTTCTTCCCACTTGACGAATTATCTGGAAGGAAAGCTTGCTCCAACAACTGCGGTGCATGGTGTGCTGGTCGACATTTATGGTCTCGGCGTCCTGATAACCGGGAAGAGTGGTGTGGGTAAAAGTGAAACGGCGCTCGAGCTTGTAAAAAGAGGCCATCGTCTTGTTGCTGATGATTGCGTAGAGATCCGCCAGGAGGATACAGATACGCTCATCGGGAATTCACCGGAGCTGATTGAGCATCTGCTGGAGATTCGCGGGCTGGGTATCATCAATGTGATGACCCTGTTCGGAGCTGGGGCTGTACGCAGCTATAAACGCATTACGCTTGTTATCAATCTTGAGCTATGGGATAAAAACAAGCAATATGACCGTCTAGGACTGGAAGAGGAAAAGATGAAGATCATCGATTCCGAGGTGACAAAATTGACGGTGCCGGTTCGTCCTGGACGAAACTTGGCAGTCATCATTGAGGTAGCGGCGATGAACTTCCGCCTGAAGCGTATGGGCATGAATGCGGCTGAACAGTTCTCGAACCGGTTATCCGGTGTTATCGATGAAGGGGAACATGAGGATATTTAAATTATGGGAGTGTGGAAGAAATGTTAATGGGTAACATTCAGCCGTTGGATCCGATATTAATCAGCTGGCCCATCACCATCTACTGGTATGGGGCGATCATTGGAACCGGTGCGTTGCTGGGACTTTGGATTGCCATGCGTGAATCTGAACGCCGTGGATTGAATAAAGATATTTTTGTTGATTTAGTGCTCTTTGCGATACCGATTGCCATCATTTGTGCTCGACTCTATTATGTTATTTTCCAATGGGATTATTACGGTGCCAACCCGGGTGAAATCATCAAAATCTGGGAAGGCGGACTTGCCATCCATGGTGGCTTGATCGGTGCCATTGCAACCGGCGTTGTTTTTGCAAAAGTACGTGGAATCTCATTCTGGAAGCTTGCTGACATTGGAGCACCAAGTATCATCCTTGGCCAGGCAATAGGACGCTGGGGTAATTTTATGAACCAGGAAGCTCACGGAGGAGAAGTAACACGCGGATTCCTAGAGGGACTACATCTGCCGCAATTCATCATCGATCAGATGTATATCAATGGAACCTATTACCATCCGACGTTCCTCTATGAATCAATCTGGAATTTCGTCGGCTTTGGATTACTGCTGCTTCTGCGCCGGGTGAACCTGCGCCGAGGAGAACTGTTCTTGAGCTATGTGATTTGGTATTCCATCGGACGCTACTTTGTGGAAGGAATGCGTACCGACAGTTTGATGCTGACGGAAGGTCTGCGTATTGCGCAGGTCATCTCCATCGCACTTGTATTGCTTGCTATCGGCCTGATTGTGGTGCGCCGCATGACTGGGCTTGCCAATAAGAAATATTTAGATACAGATACTGCTTCATAAAAAAGATAAACGGCCCCCGCATATGGTACGGCTTGTGTTACAAAGGGGAGGGGAGCGCCTTGCTAGAGACGTTCAAACGAGGTCTCATGGTCGGTCTGAAGACGACCTGGACCTTAGGTAAAGTGATTTTTCCGGTTACATTGATTGTGGGGATTTTGCAGCATACCCCGATTTTGCAATTTATCATAGAAGCGATTGCGCCATTGATGGGGATTTTCGGACTGTCCGGAGAAGCGGCTATTCCCCTTGTCATTGGGAACTTTCTTAATTTATATGCCGGGATCGGTGCCATCCTGACATTGGACCTTACTGTAAAAGAAGTGTTCATATTGGCGATTATGCTGTCATTCTCCCATAATCTCCTGGTGGAATCGACGGTAGCGGCGAAAGTGGGCTTGAAGATCTGGGTGATTCTCATCGTCCGCCTCGGCTTGGCGATATTCTCCGGAATCATCATCAACCTTGCATGGAACGGCGGTCAGGAGCAGGCACAATACGGCCTGGTTTCAAAGTCCGAGCAGGCTGTGTCGGGATTCTTTCCAATAATTTTTGATGCGGTGCAACGCGGCATGATGGGTATCGTGCAGCTTGCCATCATCGTCATACCATTGATGATTCTTGTGCAATATATGAAGGAATTGGGCTGGCTCGCCGTCTTTTCGAAATGGATGGCCCCTTTTATGAAATTGCTTGGCATGAAGGAAAATACCGCAACGACAATGGTTGCCGGTTTGACGATTGGTCTTGCCTATGGTGCAGGAGTGATGATCCAGGCTGTAAAAGAGGATAATGTAAGCAAAAAGGACCTGACCCTGGCTTTTATTTTCCTTGTTGCCTGCCATGCCGTTGTGGAGGATACATTGATCTTCATTCCGCTTGGCATTCCTGTCTGGCCATTGCTTGTGATCCGCCTTGTTACGGCTATACTATTAACAATTGCCGTAGCATTCATCTGGAAGAGAATCGAAGTTTCAAAAAGAAAGGAAGCAACCTATGAGCATTAACACCTTATTGTTTGATTTAGATGGAACATTGATCGATACGAATGACTTGATCATTGAGTCCTTTTTACACACCTTGAACCACTACTATCCGGACCAGTACCAGCGTGAAGATATCCTCACGTTCCTTGGGCCGCCTCTCTATGACACTTTCGTCAAAATGGATGAAGCGCGAGTGGAGGAAATGATCACCCACTATCGTACATTCAATATGACCAAGCATGATGAATTGGTCAAGGAGTTCGAAGGTGTCTATGACACAGTGAAGCTCCTTCATCAAAAAGGGCTGAAGCTCGGCATCGTCACAACAAAAATGCGTGGAACGGTCGTGATGGGATTAAAATTGACCGGACTGGATGCTTTCTTTGATGTGGTGGTCTGTCTGGATGATGTAACGAATGCCAAGCCAGACCCGGAGCCGATCCATCTTGCCCTGCAACAGCTTGGATCCACTCCTGAAGAGGCAATCATGGTGGGAGACAACTATCACGATATCCTTGCTGGTAAAAATGCCGGAACGAAAACGGCTGCTGTAAGCTGGACCATCAAAGGCGTGGAGTACCTGCAGCAATTTGAGCCGGATTATGTACTCACACATATGGAAGACATCCTTCCGCTCGTTGGAGTGACAAAGGGTGAGTAGAAGGACGACCCGTTATCCGGTGGAAGGTGCAAATTCCCTTTGGCATGTGTACAAAACGGTTCCCTTTTTAAAAGTCGTGAAAAATTTCGCCGTCATTCAGCTTGCGAGGTATTCACCATTTCTCGGAATGAAAAATTGGCTGTATCGCACTTTTCTCGGAATGAAGGTCGGCGATCAGACTTCATTTGCGCTGATGGTGATGCTTGATGTGATGTTCCCGGAGAAAATAAGCGTGGGCCGTAATACGGTGATTGGATACAATACGACGATTCTCGCCCATGAATATCTTGTAAAGGAATACCGCCTTGGAGATGTCGAGATCGGCAGCGAGGTCATGATCGGTGCAAACACCACCATCCTGCCTGGTGTCACGATAGGAGACGGTGCCATCGTTTCCGCCGGTACCCTCGTACATAAGGATGTTGCGCCTGGCGTCTTCGTCGGCGGCAACCCAATGAGCGTCATCTATACGAAGGAAGAGATGGCGGAGCGGTTGAAAATGTAAGGTAGATTTAATGCAGTCCACTCAATATTATGGGTGGGCTGTTTTTTTGTGTGGTGAAAAACCTTGTGTAAGAAGAGGGGTTATGGAAAGTCTATTAATCGAAAAGGATGGCAAAAAGTCTTCCTAGAGGCGATGAAGGGGCAAATCACGAAAAAGATAGAGCAAAAGGTCCATCATAAGCTTGATGAAAGCCCTTTTTGCCCAGATTGTCAGGCAAAAGGTCCAACATAAGCCTGATGAAAGCCCTTTTTGCACTGATCGGCAGGCAAAAAGTCCATCATCAACAATATAAAAAGATAAGTTCAGCCTAGGAGCAAATTGGCACTTCATTGTTATGGTAGTAATGCTCTCCAACCCTCCAACCTCTAGGATAGAGTGTCTTTTTTTAGTCATAATAGGGTATAGGAGCCGTAACAGCATATATCCACCTCATAGAATTCCTACATACCCAACTCACCACTTAACACTTGACCATCAATCATCAATTTGTTAGTATGTTACCATATTAGCGAACTAAAGGATTTGGAATTTATTCTACAATTTATCATTTCAGCAAAAGGCGGGCTGCCAGATGTCAAAACTGTTTATGTTTGAAAAACCACTGGGAATGCGGGATACGCTCCCTTCATTATATGAACCGAAGAAAATGGTCAAGGATACGATGACGACGGGTATCAATCAATGGGGCTATCAGTTTATGGAGACTCCGACCTTGGAATATTATGATACGGTCGGTGAGGCTTCTGCGATTTTAGATCAACAGCTTTTTAAATTGCTTGATCAGCAGGGACATACATTGGTACTGCGTCCTGACATGACGGCACCGATTGCGAGGGTGGCGGCTTCAAGACTAGTCAATGAAGGCTACCCGTTGCGCTTGGCGTATTCAGCGAATGTATTCCGTGCCCAGCAGAATGAGGCAGGAAGACCTGCAGAGTTCGAGCAGATCGGAGTGGAATGCATCGGGGACCGGTCAATCAGTGCGGACGCAGAAATGATTGCCTTGATGGTTTCCCTTTTAAAGAAGGTCGGACTATCCACCTTTACGATAGCGATCGGGCATGTCGGCTTTCTTCAAGAGATTTTCCTTGATATTGTCGGGAATGAAGAACGTGCAGCGACATTAAGAAGATTTTTATATGAGAAAAATTATGTGGGGTATCGTGAGCATGTGAAAGGCTTGCCGTTATCCTCGATAGATAAAAAGCGCCTACTGTCGCTTTTGACCTTTCGTGGAAATTCCACGCAGATTCAGTCTGCAAAAGAGATTGTGGAAGGCGAAGCTGGTAGAAAAGCGGTTGAAGAGCTGGAGCAGTTATGGACGATGCTTGAAGCCTATGGTGTTCAGGATTTTGTAAAGCTGGATCTGAATATCGTCAGCCATATGAGCTATTACACTGGGATTGTATTTGAGGCCTATGCGGGAAATATCGGGTTTCCGATCGGGAACGGCGGACGCTATGATCAGCTTTTCCAAAAATTTGACCGGGATAAGTCCGCCACCGGATTCGGAATCCATCTTGATCGTCTTTTAGAGGCGAAGGATATGAAAAAGGCGACCGCTGCAATACATGGTGTTCTTTTCAGCCAGGAGCGGCGGGAAGAAGCGATCGAGTTTGCGAGAATGAAAAGGGAAGAGGGTGAGCGGGTGGTGCTGCAGGATATCAGTGGTGTGGAAAATGTCGATGCATGCACAGGCTCCTTTCATGAGGTGACCTTTTTTCTCGGAAAAGCCAGAAAGGGGAATGAATCATGAGCGTACTGACAATTGCGATGCCAAAGGGCAGGATTTTTGAAGAAGCGGCAGCACTCCTAGTGAAGGCCGGTTACGAGATTCCTCCTGATCTGGATGATTCCAGAAAGCTGATTATCGATGTACCGGCTGAGAACATGCGCTTTATCCTGGCCAAGCCGATGGATGTGACGACATACGTCGAGCATGGAGTGGCTGATGTCGGAATCGCTGGAAAGGATGTCATGCTCGAGGAGGAGCGGGATGTCTACGAGGTGCTTGATTTGAAAATTAGCCACTGTTATCTGGCTGTTGCGGGACTGCCTGGTACAGAAATGCAGGATGTAGCGCCGAAGATTGCCACCAAATATCCCGGCATCGCCTCCCGTTATTTCCGTGAACAGGGGGAGCAGGTGGAGATTGTGAAATTGAACGGTTCGATAGAGCTTGCCCCGATGATTGGCCTTTCCGACCGGATTGTGGATATTGTATCCACAGGTCGGACTTTAAAAGAGAACGGATTGGTGGAATTTGAACGGATTGTGGATATCACGTCCAGGTTGATTGTTAATCCTGTGAGTTATCGCTTGAAGGACCAGCAAATAGATGAGCTTGTGGATAGATTGGCGCAAGTGGTAGAGGAGGTCTAGCTCCATGAAAATAAAGAGAATAGAAGAGAGCATATCACTGCGCCGCTCGCTTGATCAGGGAACGGAAGAGCAGCGGAAAGCGGTATTGGAAGTCATAGAGGCAGTACGTACAAAAGGCGATGCTGCGCTGTTATCCTACACGGAAAAGTGGGATGGCGCGAAGCTGGATAGCCTGCTGGTGACTAAAGAGGAGATCATCCAGGCATATGAAGCTTTTCCGACATCCATCAACGTGGTGATCCAGGAGGCGGCAGCGAATATCCGCGAGTACCATGAAAAGCAGGTCAGGCAATCGTGGTTATCCACAAAAGAGGATGGAACGATTCTAGGTCAGAAGGTGACCGCGCTTGATGCTGTGGGCGTCTATGTTCCAGGCGGAAAGGCGGCATACCCGTCCTCAGTGCTGATGAACGTTATTCCGGCGCAGGTTGCCGGAGTGGAGCGAATTGCGATGGTGACGCCTCCGGCTGCTGATGGAACTGTTCCGGCAGGTGTCCTCGTGGCTGCAGATATCCTCGGTGTGGATGAAATCTATAAAGTCGGCGGGGCACAGGCGGTTGCAGCCCTTGCCTACGGTACAGAAACGGTAAGGCCTGTGGATAAAATCGTCGGACCCGGGAATATCTTTGTGGCGCTTGCAAAAAAAGAAGTGTATGGACTTGTGGATATCGACAGCATCGCCGGCCCAAGTGAGATTGTCGTACTGGCAGATGAAACGGCAAATGCCCATGAAGTGGCAGCGGATTTGCTATCACAGGCGGAGCATGATGAGCGTGCCTCCTGTGTCTTGGTGACAACCTGTGGAGAACTTGCGGAGCGTGTGGCGCTGGAAGTGGAAAAGCAGCTGTCCAATTTGCCAAGGGAAGAGATTGCTCGGGCTTCAATCAACGAATTTGGGGCCATCTATGTGACAGAGTCGATGGAGGAAGCGCTCCGGGTGGTCAATGAGTTGGCGCCGGAGCATCTGGAAGTGATGACAAAAGAACCGATGAACCTGCTGCCTTTTATCAAGCATGCAGGTGCGATTTTCCTGGGAAGATACAGCTCAGAGCCTGTTGGGGATTATTTTGCAGGCCCGAATCACGTACTTCCGACAAATGGGACGGCGCGGTTCTCCAGTGGATTATCTGTGGATGAATTTGTGAAAAAGTCGAGCATCATCATGTATAGTCAACAGGCGCTTGAGGATAATGTGGATAAAATTGCAGCGTTTGCAAGATTGGAAGGTCTTGAGGCGCATGCACGTGCAGTGGAAGCGAGATTTAAGAAGCGAGGGGAATTCTGATGACAAGAACAGCAAGCATCGAGCGGAATACAAAAGAAACACAGATAGATTTATCTTTTACGATAGATGGAGAAGGAGCTGCAAAGCTTGAAACACCGGTCCCTTTCATGACACATATGCTGGACCTGTTCACCAAGCATGGCCAGTTCAACCTGGATCTCGTGGCAAACGGGGATGTGGATATCGATGATCATCACACAACAGAGGACATCGGAATCTGCCTCGGCCAGGCGCTGAAAAATGCACTTGGGGATAAGATGGGGATAAAACGCTATGGCAATGCATTTGTCCCAATGGATGAAGCTTTGGCCCAGGTGGTTGTGGATTTGAGCAACCGTCCACATCTTGAAATCAGGGCGGAGTTCCCAAGCCAAAAGGTCGGAACATTCGATACGGAGCTTGTGCATGAATTTCTGTGGAAGCTGGCGTTGGAGGCAAGGATGAACCTGCATGTGATCGTGCATTACGGTAGCAATACACACCACATCATAGAAGCGATTTTTAAAGCATTGGGACGTGCCCTGGACGAAGCGACCACTATCGATCCCCGTGTAAAAGGAGTGCCTTCCACGAAAGGAATGTTATAGAATGATCGGCATCATCGACTACGGAATGGGAAATTTGTATAGTGTGAGCAAGGCGCTGGAACGGATGGATGTACCATATGTCATCTCCTCGGAGCAAGAAGTTCTTGAAAAGGTGGATAGCTTGATTCTGCCGGGAGTGGGATCTTTCCGCGATGCGATGGCTATTTTAAAAGAGACAGAGCTCGACAAGTTTATTTTAGATGAAGTGAATCGTGGTAAAATGCTGCTTGGAATCTGTCTTGGCATGCAGCTCTTGTATGGGGAAAGTGAGGAAAACGGTGTAACGGAAGGACTCGGTCTGCTCGAAGGCAGGGTCGTTCGTTTTCCTGGGGTGACTCCAAGTGGTGAGAGCTACAAAGTTCCCCATATGGGATGGAACAAGCTGGACTTTCACCAGGAGTCTCCGCTTTTGGAGGGACTTGACGATGATTTTGTCTATTTTGTCCATTCCTATTATGTGACTGGTTTTGTCTCGGATGAATTGCTGGCAAGCAGCAGCTATAACGTGCAGGTGCCGGCTGTAGTAGGAAGAGGAAATGTGTTCGGCACACAGTTCCACCCAGAGAAAAGTAGTGACGCTGGTCTTGCGATTCTCAAGAATTTTGTAGGCTTGACGGAAAAGGGGGAGAAATAGATGACATTTACTATCTATCCGGCAATCGATATGCGTGGCGGGAAATGCGTGCGGTTGCTGCAGGGTGACTATAGTAAGGAGACGGTGTATGGCGATTCCCCTTTTGAGATGGCGAAAAGCTTTGTGGAACAGGGTGCTGAATGGATACATATGGTGGATCTTGATGGGGCTAAGGCTGGAGCTCCTGTGAATCATTCGTTTGTTTTGCAGGTTGCACGTGAGCTTCCGGCGAAGGTGCAGATTGGTGGCGGCATACGCAGTGCTGAAGACGTTGAGTTCTATTTATCACAAGGTGTGGACCGCGTTATCTTGGGAAGTGCAGCAATCAATAATCCTTCCTTTGTAAAAGAAATGCTGGCGCGCCATGGAGAAAAGATCGCAATCGGCCTGGATGCGAAGGATGGCTATGTTGCCACAGAAGGCTGGGTGGAAACTTCCACAGTAAAAGCGACAGTTCTAGGACTTGAGCTTGCAGAGGCTGGCGCAAAAACCTTCATTTTTACCGATATTGCAACAGACGGCATGCTTTCCGGACCAAATGTGGGTGCCACAGCAGAGTTGGCAAGTGTGACTGGTGCATCGGTCATTGCGTCAGGCGGAGTAAGTTCAATGGTCGATCTGCAGGTGCTAAGAGAGTTCGCTGGGCGTGGTGTAGTAGGAGCTATTGTCGGTAAGGCGATTTATACGAATAAAATTTCACTTGCTGATGCGATAGAAGAGGTGAAGTGACAATGCTGACTAAGCGAATCATACCTTGTTTGGATGTAAAAGAAGGACGTGTGGTAAAAGGGGTCCAGTTTGTAGAGTTAAGAGATGCGGGCGATCCGGTGGAGCTTGCGGCTTTCTATGATGAAGAAGGTGCCGATGAGCTGGTGTTTCTGGATATTTCAGCCTCCCATGAAGGTCGGGAAACGATGGTCGAAGTGGTCGAGCAGGTTGCTGCTAAGCTTGCGATTCCTTTTACTGTCGGAGGCGGGATCAATACGATCGAGGATATGAAACGGCTTCTGCGTGCAGGAGCGGATAAGGTTTCCCTGAATACTGCAGCCTTGCTGAATCCGACGCTCATTCAAGCGGGCAGTGATTATTTTGGCTCGCAGTGTATCGTGGTTGCGATTGATGCTAGGTTTGATGTGGACCTTGGAAGCTGGCGAGTCTATACACATGGCGGCCGCCGGGAGACGGAATGGGAAGTGGTTGCCTGGGCGAAGGAAGCGGTGCACCTGGGAGCCGGGGAGATCCTGTTGACAAGCATGGATAGCGATGGCGAGAAAAAAGGCTTCAATCTTGCTTTGACAAAAGCGGTCAGCTCGGCCGTTAGCGTACCGGTCATTGCGTCCGGTGGAGCCGGTGAGGCGGTTCATTTTCTTGATGCTTTTGAAGAAGGTGCGGCGGATGCGGCGCTTGCTGCATCCATCTTCCACTATAAAGAAACGTCAGTCCGTGAAGTGAAATCATTTTTAAAAGAGAAGGGGGTGCTTGTTCGATGAGTGTGGAAATTAATCTGGAAGCGGTGCGCTTTGATGAGAAGGGCCTTGTGCCGTGTATCGTACAGGATGTCAGAAGTCGCGAAGTGTTGACGCTTGCCTATATGAATGGAGAGTCGCTTGTGAAAACTGTGGAGACCCGCGAAACCTGGTTTTGGAGTCGGTCACGGGGTGAGCTTTGGCATAAGGGGGCCACTTCAGGCAATACGCAGAAGGTGATTGAAATGCGCTATGACTGTGATCAGGATGCCGTTCTTGTACTTGTGGAGCCGAATGGGCCGGCTTGCCATAAGGGCGAGGATACATGTTTTCATGAGGTTATGCTGAAGGACAGTGCGGTGGCCGGCGGTTCGGGATTAGGGATACTTTCGACTTTGGAACGTTTAATAGAAGAAAGACAGCAGCAGATGCCTGAAGGGTCCTATACCACTTACCTGTTTGAAGAGGGTGTGGATAAGATTTTGAAGAAGGTTGGGGAAGAGGCAGCCGAGGTGATCATTGCAGCGAAAAACCGTGATAAGGAGGAGCTTACTTGGGAAGCTGCTGATTTGATGTTTCATTTAATGGTGCTGCTGAGGGAGCAGGATGTGCGTTTGGATGAGGTGCTGGCGGTTTTGGAGGAGCGGCATACGAAGAGTAAGTGATGTGGGAGTGTTTTTCTGGCAGCTGAGAGGGTGCTGGGGGGCGCTTTTTTTGTGCTCCGGATTTTTTGTTGGGGAGGGATGCTTAAGACCGGGGCCAGACCCCGAGTGGTGTGGTCGTGGAATTGGTGGGGTGCGCTTAGGTTGTTTGGTTTGAAGCGTTGGTGTGGTTTTGGGGGTCAGGCCCCAGGCGGCCGTCGGATTTATAGGGGACGAAATCGTGGAGGGGTTGGGTTTTGTTTAGTTTGTTTTGGAGGGGGAGGTTTGCGTGGTGTAGGGGAGCGAAGCGCTGGGGGCGCTTTGGCTAATTGGGTTGGGGTTGTTTGGCGGTTTTGGATTTTTTGTTGGGGAGGGATGCTTAAGACCGGGGCCAGACCCTGAGGGGTGTGGTCGTGGAGTTGGTGGGGTGCGCTTAGGTTGTTTGGTTTGAAGCGTTGGTGTGGTTTTGGGGGTCAGGCCCCAGGCGGCCGTCGGATATTTAGGGGACGAAATCGTGGAGGGGTTGGGTTTTGTTTAGTTTGTTTTGGAGGGGGAGGTTTGCGTGGTGTAGGGGAGCGAAGCGCTGGGGGCGCTT
>NZ_JBHVHV010000001.1:0-71266 GCF_042800035.1 Sutcliffiella sp. NPDC057660 | reverse complement strand
TGGCTTAATTGGGTTGGGGTTGTTTGGAGGTTTTGGATTTTTTGTTGGGGAGGGATGCTTAAGACCGGGGCCAGACCCCGAGTGATGTGGTCGTGGAGTTGGTGGGGTGCGCTTAGGTTGTTTGGTTGGGGTAGGTTGTTTGGTTTTTGGGGTCAGCCCCAGGCGGCCGTCGGATTTATAGGGGACGAAATCGTGGAGGGGTTGGGTTTTGTTTAGTTTGTTTTGGGGAGGGTGGTTTGCGTAGGGGGGGAGCGAAGCGCTGGGGGCGCTTTGGCTTGTGTGGAGAGGGTTGTTTTGCTGCTTTTTTAGGGGTTTTTTTGTTGAATAATTTTGCCATCTGTTGTGAGGGGGGGAGTTGTGTTATACTACGAACGGTAAAGTATGTTTTGTTGGAGGCTATAATGGGAGAGAAACCGAATTTGAAGAAGAGTGTTACTAAGGTGATCCCATTTGCGCAGAATGGGGATTATTTTTATCAAAAGGGAATTCGTGCTTATCGGAAGCGGGATTTATATAAAGCGAGAAAATGGCTGCAGCGTGCGGAGGATTTGAAGCCGAGTGATGCGTCCATTATGTGCCAGTTGGCGATTGTGCTGACGGAGCTTGGTGATTATCAGCGTTCGAACGAGCTGTTGATGGATATTGTGGAGAACTTGGAGCCGGAGATGCATGATTGCCATTATTTTTTGGCGAACAATTATGCGTATCTTGGATTATTCCAGGAGTCCAGAAAGCATGCCGAGGAATATTTGACCATGGAGCCTGATGGGGAGTTTGTCGAGGATACAGAGGACCTGATGGATCTGCTTTCCATTGAAACTGATGAGCCCGAGGATTATGTGATGGGGCAGGATCATCTCATCGTGATGCAGGAGAAGGCGCGCAATCTTCTGGAAAAAGGCCAGCTTGATGAAGCGCTGGAGCTTTTGGAGGAGATCATCGAGGAGTATCCGCAGTTCTGGTCGGCGTACAACAATTTGGCGCTCGCTTATTTTTATAAAGGCAATCTGACTCAGGCTCGTGATGTGCTGGAGGATGTATTGGATAAAAATCCTGGCAATCTTCATGCATTATGCAATCTTCTTGTGTTCTACCATTACGAAAATAACCTGGATGAGATGAAAGTTCTTGCAGGAAGATTGGAAAAGGTGACGCCTATCCTGGTGGAGCATCGCTATAAGCTTGGTGCGACATTCGGCTTGATTGGACGTCATGACCTTGCTTACAAGTGGCTGCGTTCCCTGCAACGCAACGGTTTCCAGGGAGATGGCACGTTCTTTTTCTGGTTGGCAAATGCGGCCTATCATACGGAGCGCTATCAAGTTGCCGAGCAGGCATGGGCGAAAGTGTTGGAGATGAACCCTGAAAAAGCGGGCACGGAACCATGGAAGCAGCTGGATGATGTGGATCTGGAATTGGAAGAAGCAGAGCAGCTGTTTAAGATTTTCACGCTTAGCTTTTCCAAGAAAACGACCATAAAGAATGTGCTCGACCAGCCATATGCAAGTTCCAGTGTACGCGATTTTGCCATGGCAGTCCTGCTCAAGAAAAAGGATGTTCCGCTTAGCATAACAATCGGCTACGAGATAGCATCCCTACTAAAGCTTCATTCGACAGATCAGGCAGTGAAGGAATGGTTCGTCCTTTTCGCTAGAGCACAAAAAGAAACGGGCAGCTTCACAAATGCACCAGCGTGGGCAAGTGCCTTTGATTATGTCTGGAGCAAATATAATGGCTATGCAGCCAAGCAAAAGGAATTGGCGGAGCACTACAATGTGTCTGTCAGCACCATAAGAAAATATGTGAAAAAGGTAGAGGACCTCATGGACACCACACCTTGACAAGAAGCTGAGACAATATCACTGTCTTGGCTTTTTTGTTTTGTGATTTTTTGAAATTGAATCATGTTACAATAAATGTAAAAGGATAATGCTAGGAGAGGTAAACATGAGAAAGTACGTGATCTTGTTATTATCTGTGTTTATGATTTGTCTTCCTTTGTATGGACTCTATTATGAAAGTCAACCAAAAGTG
The DNA here is from genome assembly GCF_042800035.1 of Sutcliffiella sp. NPDC057660. Classification (NCBI taxonomy): domain Bacteria; kingdom Bacillati; phylum Bacillota; class Bacilli; order Caryophanales; family Bacillaceae; genus Sutcliffiella; species Sutcliffiella sp. NPDC057660. Next base: position 69,232 of record NZ_JBHVHV010000001.1, on the reverse strand, counting down.
GGGCCAATCGGCAATGGTGTGCAGAACACTCCTTGGTTTCTTGTTGTGTGGCCGATTATTGCTGGCCTGAATTTTTTTATTTTAAGCATTATAATGTTTGTCCAGGAACGAAAAACACATTAACGGATAGAGCATGAGCAAAAAATTGGACGTATAACTAGTCTGTTATATAGGATAGTAACTGGGAATACTTTTACTAGAAGTATTCCGAAAAACAGATTATAGGCTTCTTAAAAACAGGATGAAAAACAAAGGTCCTTTCATAAAAATAGCGACAGAAAGTATTTAAAGGAGTGTACAACATGACAGAAGAGAAAATTTATGATGTGGTAATTATCGGAGCAGGACCGGCTGGAATGACAGCTGCAGTGTATACCTCACGTGCAAACCTGAGCACATTGATGATCGAGCGCGGAATGCCAGGCGGACAGATGGCGAACACGGAGGAAGTGGAAAACTACCCGGGATTTGACCATATCCTTGGTCCTGAGCTTTCTACAAAAATGTTTGATCATGCGAAAAAATTCGGTGCGGAATATGCATACGGTGACGTAAAAGAGATTGTTGATGGCAAGGAATATAAAACAGTCAATGCGGGAGGCAAATCCTATAAAGCCCGCACGGTTATCATTTCCAGCGGTGCGGAATACAAGAAAATCGGCGTTCCTGGTGAAAAAGAGCTTGGCGGCCGCGGGGTTTCCTATTGTGCGGTTTGTGATGGTGCTTTCTTTAAAGGAAAAGAGCTTGTCGTTGTAGGTGGAGGAGACTCTGCGGTGGAAGAGGGCGTATACTTGACCCGCTTCGCTTCAAAAGTGACAATTGTACACCGTCGTGATGAGCTGCGTGCTCAGAAGATCCTTCAACAGCGTGCTTTTGACAACGAGAAGATTGACTTCATCTGGAGTCATACAGTGAAGGAAATCAATGAACTGAACGGAAAAGTGGGCAGTGTGACGCTTGTCAGCACAAAAGACGGTTCCGAACAGGATTTCAAATCGGATGGTATATTCATCTATGTAGGTATGCTTCCACTGACAAAGCCATTCCTGAACCTTGGTATCACAAATGATATGGGCTACATCGAAACGAATGAGCGTATGGAAACGAAGGTACCCGGCATCTTTGCAGCAGGAGATATCCGTGAGAAGACTTTACGACAAATCGTTACGGCAACAGGGGACGGAAGTATCGCTGCGCAAAGCGCACAGCATTATGTAGAAGAGCTTTTGGAAGAGTTAAAAGCGCAGCAAGCAGAGAAAATCTAAGACGCTTGTCGGTAGATGGAGGATTATAGATAACCTTGTCGAAATATCCTCTTAATCAAATCGTAACTGTGCTTTAACCAATCTGTAACAGCTTTGAAACAATAATCGGTTATTATATAAGTAGTAATTGACCCCCTTTTATAAATATAGTTTGACGGCACGGGTTCCCTTTTTCCTGTGCCAATTTTTTTTGCTTCTTTTTCACATCTTCTTCTACTTAACTTCTATCCATGCTACATATTGTCAGAAATTCTAACAGGCTTGTTCTACATGTATCCTTTGTTATGCTATACTTATGGGAGTAAAGCGTTTTCACAAATCTGGAATCGATACCTTTTTTGAATCCAGTTTCGAGCAAGCTCAAAGTTCCCTAATTTGTAGAACTTTACTGTGTCTTATTTCATCCTTTTAAAGTAAAATAGAAATGATACACTTGGCTAGTTCTGAAAATCGAATAATTTTACAAAGCCTTGCTTCAGTATGGAGAATGAACGTTCCTGCTGAGCTTTTCCAATAAATTTGAGGTGAAGAATCATGCAAAGAGTAACAAATTGTGTATTAGTGCGTGATGATCAAGTCCTTCTGCTGCAAAAGCCGAGACGCGGCTGGTGGGTAGCCCCTGGCGGAAAGATGGAGCATGGGGAGTCGGTGAAGGATTCCGTTGTGCGCGAATATCGCGAAGAAACAGGCATATATTTAAAAAATCCTGCCCTTAAGGGTGTTTTTACTTTTGTGATAAAAGAAGGAAATGAGATTGTTTCAGAATGGATGATGTTCACATTTTTGGCGACGGAATTTGACGGCCAGAACGTGTTGGAGTCTGAGGAAGGCAAAATCGAATGGCATAAGGCTGACAGTATAGCGGAATTGCCGATGGCTCCGGGAGATTTTCATATTCTGGATTATTTGATAAAAGGATCAGGGATGATTTTTGGTACGTTTACGTATACGCCGGAATTCGAGTTGTTATCCTATCGTCTGGATCCCAATTAATAAGGCTCTTTTCGTAAAGTTTGTTGTTTTTGACGTAAAAAATAGGCTTTTGGATTTTTTACAATGAAAAAACTATGCATTATTTAAAAAGTAAATGATTTAATACACCGAAAAGAGCACGATGATAGGAAATTTTACGTGTATATATTGTATTCGAAAAAAGCAATAATGTATGCGAAAACAGTTACCAATAAAGGAGAGGAAGAAGCATGAGTACAGGTACGAGCAGTGATGTGGAATTAGTCATTATTACTGGAATGAGTGGAGCCGGTAAAACCGTTGCCATTCAAAGCTTGGAGGATTTGGGCTTTTTCTGCGTGGACAATCTTCCTCCTACACTGTTGCCGAAGTTTTTGGAGCTGATGGAGGAGTCCGGAAGCAAGATGAACAAGGTAGCCCTTGTCATGGATCTCCGGGGCCGCGAATTCTTCGATAGCTTGTTCGAGGCGCTTGACGATATTTCCGAGCTTTCGTGGGTGACGCCTCAGATCCTGTTCCTGGATGCCAAGGATTCGGTGCTTGTCAGCCGCTATAAGGAAACAAGAAGATCGCATCCGTTGGCGAAATCCGGATTGCCGCTTGAGGGAATCGAGCATGAACGTGAGTTGTTAGAAGAGCTGAAGGGCCGTGCCCAGCTGATTCTGGATACTTCCAATTTAAAACCGCGAGAACTTAGAGAGAAAATCCTCAAACAATTTGCAACGCACTCCAAACAAACTTTCAAGGTGAACGTTCTTTCCTTTGGATTTAAGTACGGAATTCCGATTGACGCGGATCTAGTGTTTGATGTCCGTTTCCTGCCCAACCCGCATTACATCGATCATATGAGACCGATGACCGGATTGGATGAAGAAGTATCTTCCTATGTGCTAAAATGGTCGGAAACACAGAAATTCATTGAAAAGCTGACAGACCTCTTGACCTTTATGCTTCCTTACTATAAGCGTGAAGGAAAGAGCCAGATTGTGATCGCGATTGGCTGCACAGGCGGCCAGCACCGTTCCGTTACATTGGCGGAGTACTTTGCAAAGCATTTCAAGGATGATTATGATACGCTGATAACACATCGTGATATTGAACGACGAAAGGATAAACGCTGATGAGTCGTTCCAAACTTCCGAAAATCGTAATTCTTGGAGGAGGAACAGGTCTTCCTGTCCTGCTCCGGGGATTGAAGCACTATGATGTGGACATTACCGCCATTGTAACAGTGGCAGACGATGGCGGAAGCTCAGGCAGACTGCGGGACGAGCTGCAGATTCCGCCGCCTGGTGATGTCCGCAATGTACTAGCAGCCCTATCCGATGTCGAACCATTGGTAGAGGATCTTTTCCAGCATCGCTTTCAAGCGGGTAATGGGCTATCCGGCCATTCACTAGGCAATCTGCTGTTGGCGGCAATGACCACCATCACAGGGGATTTCGTTCATGCAATCCGCGAAATGAGCAAGGTATTGAATGTACGGGGAAAGGTGCTCCCTGCAGCGAACCAGAGTGTCATTCTTCATGCGGAAATGGAAGATGGAACGGTGATTTCCGGTGAATCCAAAATTCCATACTCCGGTAAAAAGATCAAGCGAGTTTTCCTGACACCAGAAAACGTGGAGCCTCTCCGGGAATCCGTGGAGGAAATCAGGAAAGCGGATCTGATCATTGTTGGGCCTGGGAGCCTGTATACTAGTATCCTGCCAAACCTGCTGGTACCTAAAATAGGGGAGGCGGTTTGTGAGTCTGATGCTAAAAAAGTATATATCTGCAATGTGATGACGCAAGCCGGCGAAACGCTGGACTACACAGCAAGCGATCATGTAAAAGCCTTGTATGACCATCTTGGGTGTCCGTTTATGGATACGATTCTTGTAAACGAAGAGGATATTCCGGAAGAGATAAAATTCCGCTACAAAAAGGAATATGCTACTCCTGTTGTCTATGACATCGCAAAATTGTCCGAAATGGGTCTGAAGATTGTCCATGATAAGATTATCCGTTACGAAGATGGATATATTAGACATGATACACAAAAAGTGGCAGCGCTTTTATACTCGATGATACAGCAAGAAAAATAGAAAAATGCAAACGGGTGCACGTCTTAGGTGGTTAGAGATGAGGGGTTTTCCTTTTAAATTGGCTCATCGCTTCCCCATAAATTATTCACTGGGGGGTGATCAATCGTGTCCTACGCTTCTGAAACAAAGAAAGAATTAACAACGATTGAAATCAAGGATTGCTGCGTAAAGGCCGAGCTTGCCGCATTGATTCGAATGAACGGTTCACTCTCCTTTTCCAACCGGAAATTGATATTGGACATTCAAACGGAAAATGCTGCGATAGCGAGAAGGATCTATACGCTGACAAAAAAGATATATGATGTACGTGTCGAGCTGCTTGTACGTAAGAAAATGAGGCTGAAGAAGAATAATGTATACATTGTTCGCTATGCCGAGCAGGCGCACTATATCCTGGATGAACTGAAGATCCTGAAGGACGGCTTTACCTTTGTCCGTGACATATCGCCGGAATTAATCGCAAAGAAATGCTGCAAGCGCTCGTACTTGCGAGGGGCATTTCTAGCAGGAGGGTCCGTGAATAATCCGGAAACGTCTTCTTATCATCTAGAAATATTTTCGCTTTACAACGAACATAACGAATCTTTGAGTGAACTGATGAATATGTTTCACTTAAACAGTAAAACGCTGGAACGCAAGAAAGGATTCATCACATATTTGAAAGAGGCGGAGAAGATCGCTGATTTCCTCAGTATCATCGGTGCCCATCAAGCACTGTTGAAATTCGAGGATATCCGCATCGTGCGCGACATGAGGAATAGTGTCAACCGTCTCGTGAACTGTGAAACCGCGAATCTTAACAAAACGATAGGAGCTGCCATCAGGCAGGTCGAAAACATCCGCTTCATCGACCGCACTGTAGGGCTTCATATCCTGCCCGATAAATTGAGGGAAATTGCAGAGCTCCGCGTCAACTACCAGGATGTGACCCTGAAGGAGCTTGGGGAAATGGTGTCCAGCGGCACCATCAGCAAATCAGGTATCAATCACCGCTTGCGCAAAATTGATGAGATCGCCGATAAATTACGTGCAGGAGAAACGGTTCATTAATTTTAAAATATAAATAGATATAGAGGAGGAAGAATAATGGTACAAAAACAAGTAGATGTTCGTTTGAAAACAGGCTTACAAGCACGCCCAGCTGCCCTTTTCGTACAAGAAGCAAACCGCTTCTCATCAGATGTATTCCTAGAAAAAGACGGTAAAAAGGTGAACGCAAAAAGCATCATGGGCCTAATGAGCCTAGCAATCGGTTCCGGAACAACCATCACCCTGATTGCCGATGGCCACGACGAAGACGATGCAATTGCAGCATTAACCACATACGTACAGCAAGAGAATTAAGGGAAAAGGATGCCGTGGATGGTGTCCTTTTTTTGTTTGGGCTGGTGTAGCCGCTTTTGAGGCGGAGTATTATACTGGAAATCCTTTTTTAAAAGTTAATTTGTTTGGGGAAGTTTTGCGACACGTGGTTGAGCAGTTGCGGGGAGTTGTGAAACAATCGTTTGTTTAAAAAATGGAATGCGAGGATAATGCGTGATTTTATTGAAAAACATAGTTACCGAGAGGATACCGACGCTGGAAAAAAGTGGAAGCTGGCGAAAGTGGCTTCTCTTCGGGCGAAAGGCAGTGGTTTTCGGGCGCAAAAATAAAAATTCGGGCGCAAAGTCCGATAAATCGGGCGAAAAATGAAATTTCCGGGCGTAATTGGTAGTCTGCAGTAATCACGACCGAAATATACAAGGTGATAATACGTAAAAGAACCCCGATCCATTCGAATCAGGGTTCTTCAACTAACTATTAGTTATTTTTAATAACTTTATCAATCAATCCGTACTCAAGCGCTCTTTCAGCTGTCATGAAGTTGTCACGGTCTGTGTCGCGTGAGATTACTTCGATCGGCTGGCCTGTGTTTTCGGAAAGGATCGTGTTCAGCTTTTCGCGTAGGAATAGGATGCGTTTTGCAGCGATCTCGATTTCCGTTGCCTGGCCTTGTGCACCGCCAAGTGGCTGATGGATCATGACTTCAGAGCTTGGTAGCGCAAAGCGTTTGCCTTTAGCACCTGCAGAGAGTAGGAATGCTCCCATGGAAGCCGCCATACCTACACACATCGTGCTGACGTTCGGCTTGATGAAGTTCATTGTGTCGTAGATTGCCATACCGGCAGTAATGGATCCGCCTGGGCTATTGATATAAAGCGAGATATCCTTTTCTGGATCTTCCGCAGCCAGGAATAGTAGCTGAGCAACAATGGAGTTTGCCACGTTGTCGTCAATTGCACTTCCAAGTAGGATAATGCGGTCTTTTAAAAGACGGGAGTAGATGTCATATGCACGCTCTCCACGGCTTGTTTGTTCAATAACTGTAGGAATTAAGTTCATCTCACTTTTCCTCCTTTAAATTAGGTAATAACCTGAGTTTTGCTAGGTTCTTATGTATTAAATTCCGCAACAAAAAAAGTGTTACAGTAATCTTAGGGAACCTAAATCAATCAGCAGGTATTTCATAAACTTTATGTACTTTTATCATACATATAAGGTCAATAATGGTCAAATAAAAACCATCGCAAAAAAACCTATTTTTCTCCATGTAATAATGATATCCATTCTGGGAGGGAATTAAACTTGAAAATGGTTTAAAGGGGACCTCACTTTAGTGGAATCCGGAAACGGTGTCGGATAAAGGGGGAAATATTAATATAGGACTATAACGAACATTGTCTTGAAACTTTGAGGAGTATAGACTATAATATCGGTAGCACGTAAAAGTTTCATGCGCTCGTAGCTCAGGGGATAGAGCGGTGGTTTCCGGTACCGCGTCATGCGGGGGTTCGAATCCCTCCGAGCGCGCCAACCTTACATACGGCTGGAAAAACTTACAGCTGGGTTCATGCAAAAACCTATGTTACGATATTACATGTAGCGGACAAGCGCCGTGAAAAACATTTAACTTTCAACCCAGTGTCGGCACACTGGGTTTTCTATTTGTTTACATAACAACAGGGGCCTGACCCTCAGCGCTTTAAAGCGCTGAGGGTCAGGCCCCTTTCTTTTATTACAATAAGATGTTATTTCCCGCTTCTCTGCATTGCCGCTTTGAAGTGGGCGTATAGTTATAGGGGGATGCAGGGCTTCCAACATTTTTCGATACAAATTATCGGGTTTCTCATGTACAATAAGTATGCGCTTACAAGAAGGCAAAAGTGATGATAGGTGCCAGCGTCCGTTTTCTGACTGAAACACTGAAAACCAAGTGGGGCAACGGACGGTTGCACCTGAAGACTGACAAAATGAAGGTAAGGACAGAAGGGAGAATGGGAATGAAGCAATCTGTAGGTTTGTATCAGGAACAGACGCTGAAGCTTGCGATGACGCAGGAGTTGAAGCAGGCCATAACGTTGCTGCAGTATTCTTCGCATGAGCTGCTTGATTTTCTGCAAGAGCAATCTCTGGAAAACCCCCTTTTAGAGCTGAAGGAACTGGAGGCTCCACGGGAGTTTGCCGCTTCACGCGTTCAGCGCCTTAGACAGCGCAGCACAACAGGGGCAAAACAGGCTTTTTCAATCGAGAACTTCAGCAGGCACGGAGAAACCCTTCATCACCATGTAGAGCATCAACTCTTAGATAGCTGTTTGCCAGCAAACGAACTCCAAATCATAAAACGTATGATCGATTATATAGACGCGAACGGATACTTGCAGGAAGAAGCCGAAACAATTGCACAGCAGCTAAGGGTTTCAACTCTACAGGTTGAACAGGCCATTAAAAGCATTCAAAGCCTGGAGCCTGCAGGGATCGGAGCTAGGGATTTAAAGGAATGTCTGCTGCTTCAGCTGAGACGATTACCAAAGCGTTTACATCTCGCAGAAAGAATCCTGGAGGAAGATTTCACCCTTTTTGCTGAAAAAGCGTGGAAGACCTTGGCGAAAAAGCATGGAATCAGTTTAAAGGAGATTCAGGAGGTTCATGATGAAATCGTGAAGCTCCAACCACGACCGGGGAATCTATATGAAACAATGGAAAAGCCAAGGTATATCATTCCTGACTTGATTGTACAGCAGCTCCATCATCAGTTCATCGTTTCGTTGAATGAGGAGATCGTGCCGCAGATTGCGATTAACGAAAAATACAAATCAAGCTTCTCTTCACAAACAGAAGTGGATGCTTATCTTCAGGAGAAGCTCCAGCAATGTCAATGGATCGTCAAGAGCATCGAGCATCGCAAGCACACCCTTGTTAAAGTAATGGAAGAGATTGTGTCGGCACAGCTGTCCTTTTTCCTGAACGGGCCATCCTTCTTGAAGCCGCTGACACTTAAAGATATTGCAGAACGCCTTAACGTACATGAGTCGACGGTTAGCAGGGCGACAAAGGAGAAATATGTACAGACGCCATACGGACTGTTTGAACTGAAATACTTTTTTAGCCAGAGCCTGACAGGACAATATGATGAAGAAAAATCAACCAAGCAAGTGCAGCAGCTTGTGGAGGAACTGGTAAAGGCGGAGGATAAACAGAAGCCTTTGTCCGATCAACAGCTGACAAACCTCCTCCAAAAGCAGTATCATATAGCTATCTCTAGAAGGACGGTCGCGAAATATAGGGATCTATTGAACATCCCAAGCTCCTCGATGAGAAAACGCTACGATTGAGAAGGGTGTAAGAGATGTGAACCTGAAATTTTATACAAAAGTGGACTGCCCGCTTTGCGAGAAGGCAAAAGTTCGCCTCCAGGAGCTGCAGAGCGAGATGGATTTTACAATAGAAGAAGTGGATATCTATCAGGACGATGCCTTGCTGGAAAAATATCAGATCATGATTCCGGTGGTGGAATTGGATGGAGAAATGCTTGGTTACGGTATCATAAACAAAGAAGAAATAAGAAAGCGTTTACTTGAAAAAAACCGATAGACCTTAGTTGCATAAGGGTTTCACCTTTGTTACAATCAACTTGTAGCAAGGGTGATTTTTTTTACCGCTACTGGGACACAATATGTCATAGCGGGACATTTTGTGTCCAACCAGGTAAAATTTGCACCTTAAAGGGGAAGCTATAATGAAGCAGATTATCGAAGTACAAAAGAAATTGTTGCCTGATCTTCTTTCCATTATGCAGAAACGATACGAAATACTACGTTACATAAGGTTGATGCAGCCGATTGGAAGAAGAAGTTTATCAGGTAGTCTGGGCTTGAGTGAGCGTGTGCTGCGAAGTGAAGTCGACTTCCTTAAAGCACAGAACCTGATTCATGTAAGTGTTGCCGGCATGACACTGACACAAGAAGGTACCGTTCTTTTAAAAAGCCTGGAGGAGATCATGAAAGAGGTTTCCGGTTTAAAGGTGCTTGAAGCGGGAATAGAAGAAAAGTTAGGGATTTCAAAGGTAGTCGTCGTTCCGGGAGACAGTGACCAATCCCCTTGGGTTAAAAAAGAAATGGGTCGGGCATGCGTAAACACCATGCGGAAAAGATTCCATGACGAAAATATCATTGCAGTGGCTGGTGGAACAACCATTTCCTCCGTCGCAGAAATGATGAAGCCGGACGCGAAAAACCGTGAATTGCTTTTTGTCCCGGCACGTGGCGGGCTTGGCGAAAAGGTGCAGAACCAGGCAAATACGATCTGTGCGACGATGGCAGAAAAGGCGATGGGCAACTACCGATTGCTCCATATTCCTGATTCGCTCAGTCACGAATCGTACCAGTCCATGATAGAGGAACCATCGATAAAAGAAGTGATTTCGCTGATCAAAAATTCTAGTATGGTTATTCATGGAATTGGAGACGCTAAAACAATGGCAGAGCGCCGTAAAACAGCACCGGAAAATATGCAGAAAATCGAACAGGCACATGCAGTCGCAGAAGCTTTTGGCTACTATTTTAACGAAGCCGGGGAAGTAGTGCATAAAGTTCAAACCGTAGGAATGCAGTTGGCAGATTTGGAAAAGATAGAATGTGTGATTGCAGTAGCGGGTGGCGCATCGAAAGCAAAAGCGATCCGAGCATATCTGAAAAAAGCTCCCCATACCATCCTCATAACGGATGAAGGAGCCGCAAAAGAGTTAATTAGGGAGTAACAACCCTTAATAATAAGGTTCTGTGGAAACACAGTATGTTTTTATGCATACTAGCAGGTGATTGGAGCAATAGGCGAAGACTCCTGCGGGAGGTAGCGATCAGTGGAGACCCCACAGGCGAAGCCGAGGAGGCTCCACGATCGCCCCGCGGAAAGCGAAGCCTAGTGCGGAAATCAACTGCGGTGTTAAACGGGACCACAAAAAATTTCTTAGAATACTAAGGAGGAAATTAACATGGCAGTAAAAATTGGTATTAACGGATTTGGACGTATTGGACGTAACGTATTTCGTGCAGCATTAAAAAACTCTGAGGTAGAAGTAGTAGCAGTTAACGACTTAACAGACGCTAACATGCTTGCTCACCTTTTAAAATATGACAGCATTCACGGCAAATTGGCTGCTGACGTGAAAGTGGACGGAGACAACCTTGTAGTTGACGGCGTAACAATCAAAGTAACAGCTGAGCGTGACCCAGCGAAATTGTCTTGGGGCGAGCTTGGAGTTGACATCGTTGTTGAATCTACTGGTTTCTTCACAAAGCGTGCTGACGCTGCGAAACACTTAGAAGCTGGAGCGAAGAAAGTAATCATCTCCGCACCTGCATCTGATGAAGATATCACAATCGTAATGGGTGTTAACGAAGACAAGTACGATGCAGCTAACCACAACGTTATCTCCAACGCATCTTGTACAACTAACTGCTTGGCGCCATTCGCAAAAGTATTGAACGACAAGTTCGGTATCAAGCGTGGAATGATGACAACTGTTCACTCTTACACAAATGACCAACAGATCTTAGACTTGCCACACAAAGACTACCGTCGTGCGCGTGCAGCAGCTGAGAACATCATCCCGACTTCTACAGGAGCTGCAAAAGCGGTATCCCTAGTATTACCTGAACTAAAAGGTAAATTGAACGGTGGAGCAATGCGTGTTCCAACTCCAAACGTTTCCCTGGTTGACCTTGTTGCTGAACTTAACACGGACGTAACTGCAGAAGAAGTAAACGCAGCGTTCAAAGCAGCTGCAGAAGGCGAATTAAAAGGAATCCTTGGCTACTCCGAAGAGCCACTAGTATCTGGTGACTACAACGGTAACCCTGATTCATCCACTATCGACGCATTATCTACAATGGTAATGGAAGGCAGCATGGTAAAAGTTATCTCTTGGTACGACAACGAGAGCGGATACTCTCACCGTGTAGTTGACCTTGCGAAGTACATCGCTTCTAAAGGACTTTAATTCTTAAATATTTGGAATAAACCACGAAAGCATTCTATAATAAGAAATGTGAAGTAGAGGGGGATTGGGGAACACACCCCCTCCCTCTTTTCATGTTTTTGAAAAACTACAAATTCCTTTTAAGGGAGGCCGTTTGAAGATGAACAAGAAAAGTATTCGTGACATCGACGTAAAAGGCAAACGCGTATTTTGCCGCGTGGACTTTAACGTACCGATGAAGGATGGACAAGTAACGGACGAAACTCGTATCCGCGCAGCATTGCCGACCATCAAGCACTTGGTTGATGGAGGAGCGAAAGTGTTGCTTGCGAGCCACCTGGGCCGTCCAAAAGGGCAAGTAGTGGAAGAGCTTCGCTTAAATGCGGTAGCAGCCCGTTTACAGGAGCTTCTTGGTAAAGATGTGAAAAAAGCGGATGAAGCTTACGGTGATTCTGTGAAGAACATGGTAAGCGAAATGAGCGAGGGAGACGTTCTTTTACTTGAAAACGTTCGTTTCTATCCTGGTGAAGAGAAAAACGATCCGGAACTTGCAAAAGAGTTTGCAGCACTTGCTGATGTTTACGTAAACGATGCTTTCGGCGCAGCTCACCGTGCACATGCTTCCACAGAAGGTATTGCTCAGCACTTACCGGCAGTAGCAGGCCTCTTAATGGAAAAAGAATTAGAAGTACTAGGCAAAGCACTTTCCAATCCAGATCGACCATTTACGGCGATTATTGGAGGAGCGAAAGTTAAAGATAAAATCGGTGTGATTGAAAACCTGCTGAACAAAGTGGATAACATCATCATCGGTGGCGGACTGGCCTATACATTCATCAAAGCAAAAGGCTATGATGTTGGAAAGTCCCTGTTGGAAGAAGATAAAATTGATCTGGCTAAATCGTTCATGGAAACAGCAAAAGAAAAAGGCGTAAACTTCTATGTTCCTGTGGATATAGTAGTTGCAGACGATTTCTCTAACGATGCAAACACAAAAATTGTTCCTATTGAAGAAATTCCAAGTGACTGGGAAGGACTGGATGCCGGACCAAAATCTCGTGAAATCTACGCAGATGTCATCAGAAAATCCAAGCTTGTTATCTGGAATGGACCAATGGGAGTATTTGAACTGGATGCATTTGCCGGTGGGACAAAAGCAGTAGCAGAAGCCCTGGCAGAAGCAAAGGATACATACTCTGTCATTGGTGGAGGAGACTCTGCTGCTGCGGTTGAAAAGTTCAACCTGGCAGACAAGATGAGCCATATCTCGACTGGTGGCGGCGCGTCCCTAGAGTTCATGGAAGGCAAAGAGCTTCCTGGCGTTGTGGCGTTAAACGATAAGTAATACAGCAAGATAAAATCTGGCTTTGAAAGGAAGGATACCATGCGTAAACCAATTATTGCTGGTAACTGGAAGATGCACAAAACTCTTTCTGAAGCGACAAGCTTTGTGGAAGAGGTAAAGGGACTTGTACCTTCTCCAGATAAAGTGGACGCAGTTGTATGTGCGCCTGCATTATTCTTGGAGCGTCTTGTAACAAATGTAGAAGGCAAGGATCTTAAAATAGGTGCACAGAACATGCACTTTGAAGATAGCGGAGCTTTTACAGGAGAAGTCAGCCCTGTAGCTTTAAAGGATATCGGTGTCTCTTACGTCGTTCTAGGTCACTCTGAGCGTCGTGAAATGTTCGCTGAAACAGACGAAACAGTTAACAAGAAAACTCTTGCTGCATTCAAACACGGTTTAGTACCCATCGTTTGCTGCGGAGAAACATTGGAAGAGCGCGAGTCCGGCAAAACCAATGACATCGTTGGAGATCAGGTGAAGAAAGCTTTAACAGGCTTAACAACTGATCAAGTAAAAACAACTGTTGTTGCATATGAGCCTATCTGGGCAATCGGAACAGGCAAGTCTTCCACTGCTGAAGATGCAAACGAAACTTGCGCACACATCCGTAGTGTCATTGCTTCTGAATTCGATCAAGCTGCAGCAGATGCAGTCCGCATTCAGTACGGCGGAAGCGTAAAGCCGACGAACATTGCGGAATACATGGCGCAATCCGATATCGATGGAGCGCTTGTAGGCGGAGCAAGCTTAGAGGCACAATCTTTCTTACAGCTTTTGGAGGCAGGTAAGAATGAGTAAAAAGCCAGTAGCATTAATCATCTTGGACGGTTTCGCATTGCGCGGAGAAACAATGGGTAATGCCGTTGCGCAAGCAAATAAACCAAACTTCGATCATTTCTGGAATACCTATCCTCATGCTGAATTGACAGCTAGCGGGGAACAGGTTGGACTACCAGAAGGACAGATGGGCAACTCCGAGGTTGGCCATTTGAACATCGGGGCAGGACGCATCGTGTACCAAAGCTTGACACGTGTGAACGTGTCAATCCGAGAAGGCGATTTTTATGAAAATGACACCTTCCTGAATGCCATCAACCATGCAAAACAGAACGGCAAGAACCTCCATATCTTCGGCTTGCTGTCCGACGGTGGCGTGCACAGTCATATCCAGCATCTATTTGCGCTATTGAAGCTTGCAAAAAGAGAGGGATTGGAGCGCGTGTATATCCATGGTTTCCTTGATGGCCGCGATGTTGCACCTAAATCCGCGCCTGTATTCATCAAGCAGCTGAACGAACTGCTTCTTGACCTTGGAGTCGGGGAAATCGCAACAATTTCTGGACGTTATTACTCCATGGACCGTGACAAGCGCTGGGATCGTGTGGAAAAGTCCTACCGCGCCATGGTATACGGAGAAGGCCCGGTCTACTCCAATGCGATGGAATGTATCAATGACTCTTACAACAACGGAATCTTTGATGAGTTCGTTCTTCCTTCTGTCATGACAAAGGAAGATGGTAGCCCTGTTGCAACCATCCAGGAGGACGACGCGGTTATATTCTATAACTTCCGTCCAGACCGAGCGATTCAAATTTCCAATACGTTCACAAACAAGGATTTCCGCTCCTTCGACCGTGGACCTAAGCACCCGGACAACCTGATGTTCGTCTGCTTTACACACTTCAGTGAAACCGTGGACGGCTATGTAGCGTTCAAGCCGGTCGGAATGGATAATACACTTGGTGAAGTACTATCCCAAAACGGCCTGAAACAGTTGCGTATTGCCGAAACGGAAAAATATCCACATGTTACCTTCTTTATGAGCGGTGGACGTGAGGAAGCCTTCCCTGGTGAGGAACGTATCCTCATCGATTCTCCAAAGGTGGCAACCTACGACCTGAAGCCGGAAATGAGTGCCTATGAAGTGACAAGTGCACTCCTGGCCGAAATTGAGGCGGACAAACATGATGCGATCATCCTGAACTTCGCAAACCCTGATATGGTCGGGCACTCCGGAATGCTTGAGCCAACGATCAAGGCTGTGGAAGTGACAGATGAATGCTTAGGAAAAGTGGTAAATGCCATTCTTGCAAAAGATGGTGTGGCCATCATCACCGCAGATCACGGAA
Organism: Sutcliffiella sp. NPDC057660; assembly: GCF_042800035.1. NCBI lineage: Bacteria > Bacillati > Bacillota > Bacilli > Caryophanales > Bacillaceae > Sutcliffiella > Sutcliffiella sp. NPDC057660. Next base: position 54,135 of record NZ_JBHVHV010000001.1, on the reverse strand, counting down.
ATGCCGATGAAGTCGTCACGACAGAAGGTAACCCAATGACTGCACACACAACAAATCCTGTACCTGTGATCGTAACCCGCAAAGGTGCGGAATTACGTGACGGAGGTATTCTTGGCGATTTGGCACCAACAGTGTTAGACTTGCTTGGAGTGGCAAAACCGAATGAAATGACTGGAACGTCTTTAATTAAAAAATAAATTTAACTCAAAGGAGAGTTTTACATGCCAATTATCTCTGATATTTACGCACGCGAAGTCCTTGACTCCCGCGGTAACCCAACAATCGAAGTAGAAGTTTACACAGAATCAGGTGCGTTCGGACGCGCATTAGTACCAAGTGGAGCATCAACTGGTGAGTACGAAGCAGTTGAACTGCGCGATGGCGACAAGTCCCGTTACCTAGGAAAAGGTGTTCAGCAAGCGGTTGAAAACGTGAACGAGCACATCGCTCCTGAACTTGTAGGTCTTTTCGATGTTCTTGAGCAAGTGGCAATTGACGAAGCATTAATCGAGCTTGACGGTACAGAAAACAAAGGTAAATTAGGTGCAAACGCGATCCTTGGTGTGTCCATGGCAGTAGCACGTGCAGCAGCTGACTTCCTTGAAGTTCCTTTATACCAATACTTAGGCGGATTCAATGCAAAAACTCTTCCAGTACCAATGATGAACATCATCAACGGTGGAGAGCACGCTGACAACAACGTAGACATCCAGGAATTCATGGTAATGCCTGTTGGTGCGGAAAACTTCAAAGAAGCGCTACGTATGGGCGCTGAAATCTTCCACGCTCTTAAATCAGTATTAAGTGCTAAAGGCTTAAACACTGCTGTAGGTGACGAAGGCGGATTCGCTCCAAACCTAGGTTCAAATGAAGAAGCACTTCAAACAATCATCGAAGCAATCGAAAAAGCCGGCTACAAACCAGGCGAGCAAGTAATGCTGGCAATGGATGCTGCAGCTTCTGAGTTCTACAACAAAGAAGACGGCAAATACCACCTAAAAGGTGAAGGCGTAGTCTACACTTCTGAGGAAATGGTTAGCTTCTACGAAAAAATGGCAGAAAAATACCCAATCATCTCCATTGAAGACGGCTTGGACGAGAACGACTGGGAAGGCTTCAAGCTATTGACTGAGCGCATCGGAAGCAAAGTACAACTAGTTGGGGACGATCTTTTTGTAACAAACACAAAGAAATTGTCTGAAGGTATCGAACGCAAAATCGGTAACTCCATCCTGATCAAAGTGAACCAAATCGGAACACTGACAGAAACATTCGAAGCAATCGAAATGGCAAAACGCGCTGGCTACACAGCAGTAATCTCTCACCGCTCCGGTGAAACAGAAGACAGCACAATCGCCGACATCGCCGTAGCAACAAACTCCGGCCAAATCAAAACAGGTGCACCATCACGTACCGACCGCGTAGCAAAATACAACCAACTACTTCGCATCGAAGACCAGCTTGGGGACACAGCTCGCTACGACGGATTGAAATCTTTCTACAACCTTAAAAAATAAGTTACCTGGACCCGGCTAATGCCGGGTCTTTTATTTTCGGGAATACAGTCTTCAAAACCATTACAACCCCACGCATCAACCAAGCCAAAGAGCCCTGTAGGCTCTTCGCTACCACCAAACAAAAGTCACCAGCCTCCCCAAAACAAACTCCAAAAAAGTAGAAAAAGATAATTACCTATTTTAAATAAAGAGACGACGGCTGCCTGGGGCCTGACCCTCCGCCACCACAAAACCTAAACCCCACACTGTCAGTCGCCTCAATACTTAATGAATAGCATGACAACTGCGAGGGTCAGGCCCCGGTCTTAAGCATCCTTGCCCTAACAACATTCCAAAGCCAAACCCCCCCCACACTACCAGTCGCCCCCATGCAATCTAAAAAATACAACAACTGCGAGGGTCAGGCCCCGATCTTAAGCCGCAATCCCCAACAAAAACTCCAAACCCGTCACCCCATTTTTCCCTCTTGTCCCCCTTCACAATATATGGTACATTTAATGTAATGTTATATGTGCGTTCGCAGGAGGTGTAGGTTTCATGACGATCTTATTAACTGTCTTACTTATTATTGTAGCACTAGGACTTATCGCAGTTGTTTTACTTCAATCCGGTAAAAGTGCTGGCCTTTCAGGAGCAATCTCCGGAGGAGCGGAAACACTTTTCGGTAAACAAAAAGCGCGCGGTCTAGACCTTATTCTACACCGTACAACAGTTGTTCTTTCCGTGTTATTCTTCATCCTAACACTGACAATTGCATACTTCGCTTAATAAATAAAAACCACTTTCCAAAAGGAGAGTGGTTTTTACTATTTTATGATAGGAAATGAAACCGTCACATCTGTACCGATACCTTCCTGACTCATAAATGAAATCGTTCCATTATACTTTTTCACGATATTAAAGCAAATCATTAATCCCAATCCGGTACCCTTGCTTTTCAACGAATAGAAGGGAGTACCTATTGTTTGCAACTGTTCCTCTGTCATCCCTACACCTTGATCTGAAACCACGATTTGAACCTTTTCCTTTTCCTTTTTCACCCGGACTTCAATTGTATCCCCGGCCTTGGATGACTCAATCGCGTTCTTGAAAATATTCACAAAGAGCTGCTTGAACTCCAACAGGCTGCAGGATACATCGCAGTCATCCTCTACGATAAGGCGAATCTGAATTGTTTCCATCAATGCATACGAATTAATCAAATCCAATACATTATGAAGTGATTCCTTTACATTCACAACATCCGATTCCATATCACTAGGCTTTGCCAATGACAGAAAGTCCGAGATGACTCTTTCCGCCGTTTTCAGTTCCTCGAGCATCAGTTCATAATGCTTCCTTTTTTCCTGAGGCTGGTCGTTGCTGTACAATTGCAGAAATCCCTGTACAACGGTGATCGGATTCCGGATTTCATGTGCAACCGCAGCCGCCAGCTGTCCGGTTGTCTTCAGCCGTTCATCCTTTTGAATCTGCTGATAGTATAGCTTTTGATTTTCAATGCGTTTCTCCAACAGCAAGAAAATGAACAGAAGCATCACCTGACTAGCCAAGAAGTTGATTGCATATCCTAACACATCTTTATGAAATAGAAAATAAACTTCGCCTTTATCCACAAAAATGACATAGAGCATGAACGACAAAACTACGGCAACATTTCCATGCAAAGTGAAGTAGAAGAGCTTCTTATTGAAAAAAAGAATGGCAATCCCCGGAATGAAACAGATGATCAGCATCGGAGATAATGTAAACGGATATATCACAAACATCAAATAAAAATAAATGGCCAGCATAATATTAATGCTAGTTCTTATCAAAGATGTCTGTTTTTTTGGATAAACCCATATCAATATGGTATTTACCGCTACTACTATGGCATGAAGATAGAAGGAGATGCCTAAATGCTCCTGAGTAAAGAACGTAAGCAGTACGCCTAGAATCATCAATATAATACCCGTACCCATTACAAGGCGATATACCTTTAAGTTCGGTAACCCACTTAAATCCTTCATATTAAAACATCCTTAAAAATAAATTATATGTATATAATACTAGAATTGGTGAAGGATTTATATGAATCCCTCGTTTCTTTTCCTTTTTTGAGACACAAAAAAACCGGGATGTATGAACTGCTTAGTCAGCATTCATAATCCAGGTTTTAGATTTCAAATATTAATGCTTAATTATTAACTAATACCTCTCGTTGATTCCATAAAAAAAATCCCTTATTTCCTCTTCAGTCAAACCTATTTCTTTAGCTTCCAGTATTAAATCGATCCATTCCGAATCTAAATCATTAGCCACTTGTACCTTCCTCCTTACTGCCTTTTTGACTGTACATTTGCCATTTTTGAAACTGGAGATAATCTCGATATTTAACAAAGTCCTCTTTTGTCATACCTTCTCGGATGGCTTTCTGGATTAACTTTTTCCATTCCTCATCTACGATATTTCGGTTTTTTTCTACTTCAGCAAGTGATACCCCATCTAGTAGATATTCTATGTCTGTCCCTAAACTTAATGATATTTTCTGAAGAAACTGCAACGAAGGATTTGTTTGAAGATCCCGTTCTAAATAGCTTAAATATGATTTTGATACGCCAGCTTTTTCAGCAAGCTCGCTTAACGAATACCCCTTGCTTTTCCTTAGCTTTCTAATCCGCTCTCCTATCATTATCTATCTCCTTATTTTTATGTATATCGTTCATTATATAGCACTATTTGTTCTTTGGAAAAAACGAAAAGATTAGAAAACGAGCGAATAATGAAGATAATAAAAGAAAAAGATTCTTTATGATTAAAAAATAGATAGATTCAATGTTTTTTATTAAGAACGAAATGTTATATAATTCTTATCAAAATTCATATAATAAGGATGATTACCCTCGATGTACATGAAAATTTGCAGTAGATGCAAGCATAACTCTTATAGCAGTGTTGAATTTGGGAGTTGGGAATGTCCCAGTTGCAAATATGATATTACAGATCAGAATAAATTCATGGCAAACCGGAATTTTGAAAGAGAAAAACTAATGCTTGGAAAGAAGATAATTACACTTACTTTAAGGAAGAGTGAATTCAATAGAATAGTTTGAACAAAAGAAGCGAAATTGTTCGTTGACACGTTCTATATAATGAACTATAATTTGGTTAAATCAAATATTGTAAATTTTTTTACATTGATTGTTCTTAATAAAGCATAGTGTTTTTTCACAAGAAAGTAGGCGAAAGTCATGAATAATGGGAAAGAAAAGGAAATAGAAATCAGTAAAATAATTAAACTACTTATAAAAAAGTCATGGATACTGATTCTAATAGTAATGATTACAACTGCCGCTTCAGCATTTTACAATTCAATTTCCAAGCCGACACCCCTTTACCAAACATCCGCCAGTTTACTTATACAGGATAGTTCAAGCTTTATTAACACTTTAATGGTTTTTGTAAAAGAGCCTCCTGTGCTACAGTCGGTTATTCAGGAACTTGACCTGCAGAGATCCATGGAAAGCTTAAGTAATCAAATCAGTGTTCATACTGTAGAAAGTTCGCAAATAGTAAAAATAGCAGTAATTGACTCTGATCCGCATCGCTCGGCTGAAATTGCGAACAAAACAGCGGAAGTTTTTAAAACCCAAGTGGCGAGCACGTTGGATTTCAAATCCATTGAAATATTATCACCTGCAGAAGTAAAGGAAAATCAGCAGCCAATAAATCCAGAATCCAACCGTTTAATACAAATAGGATTTGTGCTAGGTATCATTATAGGGATTGGATTCATTTTCTTACTGGACAGTCTGGATAACAAAATAAGATCCGAGCGTGATTTGGAAAATTTATTGGAAGTTCCTGTACTTGGAACTGTTTCAAAATATAAAAAGAAAATACTTTCCAACAATAAAGAGAAAAAGAGTGAATCCTATGTAAGAGGTGACGTCAGTGAATCTAAATCTATTTAAAAAAGGTTTTAAACGTAACATAAAGCAAACACCTCAATCATTAATTGAAGAGATAGAAAGAATAAGGTTGAATGTCGAATTTTCATCCTTTGAAAATAAATGTAAAACGCTCATATTCACTTCTCCGTGTTATAAAGAAGGAAAGACGACCATCGTCACTCACCTGGCAGCTGCCTTAGCAGAAAACGGCCAAACTGTGCTTCTTATCGATACAAACATAAAAAAGCCAACCTTGCATAAGGTATTCAAAATAAAAAATACGATGGGCTTGACTAATATCCTGACTGGTCAAAAAACATTTGAGGAAACCGTCAACCAAACAAATATTGGTAGATTAAAAGTTTTAACTGCCGGACCTATCCCATATAGCACGGAGAAAATTTTCAAATCGACTACCTTGGATCAACTTCTTAAAGTGATATCAAGCTCCTTTGATTACATACTTATCGATTCAGCTCCAGCCCTGGAAGGAAATGATACGAGGATATTTGCCAGTAAATGTGATGGAGTCATCCTCGTCGTTAAAAATGGTAAGACGGAAAATTCTCTCGCACTAGAAGCAAAGAAAGCTTTGGAAATCGCCAAGGCAAACTTGCTTGGTGTCATATTGAATGCGAAGCCTAGAGGATTACTGAATAAATTTTTTTAAACCTTTCGTTCTTAATTAAGAAATTTGATTGCTATATAACGGCGATGTCTCCTTGCCGGTATCAATGGAGGCACTCGATCATGCTGTGGGTGTAACAGCCTTAGACACAAGTTGTCGGTAGTGTGGTGTGAGGGCGGGTTGAATGCCCATGTTTAATTAAATTCCTTAGGAATGGAACCGAAGTAGTATTCGATCTATCCTTAAGGAATTTAAACTATAACCATTTTCAGGAGGGAGGAAAGGAATTGACAGGTTTTATCAGATTATCTTGCTTATTGTTTACAGATCTATTATTACTTTTTCTCGCTATCATATTAGGTGATTTTCTTGCAACCGGTAGTTATATCGGTGGAAATAATCAAACTTTACTTTTTTCCATTATCTCTTTATTAGTAGGGCATTCATTGATTTCTCACAAGTATAAGCTGTACAGGAAGGCATGGGAGTATGCGAGTGTGGGGGAATTATACATAATTATTAAGATCGTTACGTTAAACACACTTCTTACAGCTACAGCCCAACTTCTTATACTAGACGGAATCCAAACGCGATTCCTTATATCAACCTGGTTTATTTACCTGGTATGTATTGGAGGATCTCGATTCGCTTGGAGGATAGTAAGAGACAGTTACTTGATTAAAAAGGAATCTGTGAAGCGGACCCTGATTGTGGGAGCTGGTGCGGCAGGTAGAATGGTAGCTAGACAGTTACTAAATAATCCCGCTTCTGAGTTACAGCCGGTAGCATTTATAGATGATGATACCAAAAAGAAAAATCTGGATATTTTGGGTATTCCCGTTGTAGGATCTAAACAGGATATTGCAGATACAGTCGAAAATTTGGCAATAGATCATATCGTCATAGCTATACCTTCTTTGCATCAAAAAGAACTCCATAAAATATTCCTGGAATGTGGAAAGACGAAGGCAAAGACTCAAACACTTCCTATGTTGGAAGATTTAATGACAGGCAAGGTTTCTGTGAACCATTTCAGAGATGTGCAAGTGGAGGATCTATTAGGGAGACCACCGGTAGAATTGGATATTAATAGTATTTCAGAAACCATCACTAATAGAGTAGTCCTTGTTACTGGGGCTGGTGGATCTATAGGGTCAGAAATTTGCCGGCAGGTTTCCATGTTTAATCCGGCCAAACTTATTTTGCTAGGGCATGGTGAAAATAGTATTTACTCCATTGAAATGGAGCTAAAAGAGACATATAAAAATACAAAAATAGAATTCATCACCGAAATTGCAGATATACAGGATAGTAAGAAAATGAACACGGTGATGGAAAAACACTCTCCGTATATTGTCTATCATGCTGCAGCACATAAACATGTACCTTTGATGGAAAGGAATCCGGAAGAGGCCGTAAAGAATAATGTAATGGGAACAAAAAATGTGGCTCTTGCAGCTAATTGGAACAACGTCCACACCTTTGTCATGATTTCTTCCGATAAAGCAGTTAATCCTACAAGTGTGATGGGAGCAACGAAGCGATTGGCGGAGATGATCATCCAGGACCTTGATAAGAAGAGCACGACGAAATTTATTGCGGTACGATTTGGGAATGTGTTAGGTAGTCGAGGAAGTGTCATTCCATTATTTAAAAAGCAGATACTTGTCGGGGGTCCGGTTACGGTTACCCACCCTGATATGATCAGGTATTTCATGACCATACCCGAAGCTTCCAGACTGGTTATCCAGGCAGGTAGTCTTGCCAGGGGCGGAGAAATCTTTGTCCTTGATATGGGGGAACCTGTAAAGATACTTGATTTGGCAAAGAATCTAATAAAGCTTTCCGGTCATTCCGTAGAAGATATCGGAATTGAATATTCAGGTGTCAGACCAGGAGAGAAGCTTTTTGAAGAACTATTAAACGAAAATGAAATACAAGATAAGCAAGTCTATCCAAAGATTTATATCGGGAAAACATCCCAGTTATTTATGAACGAAATCGAGGAGATGCTTGATACACTTGAAGAATCTGAAAGCCAGCATATCAGAGAGACATTACTGAGTCTGGCAAACAGAAAAGTAGTGGAGGAAGAGCAGCCGGTATCAAAAGTGATGTTATCGGTAACAGGATAAATGAGGGAGTGAGACTAGTGAAAGTAAGAAAGGCAATAATACCGGCAGCTGGCCTTGGAACCAGGTTCCTTCCAGCAACAAAGGCCATGCCAAAAGAAATGCTGCCGATCGTGGATAAGCCAACCATTCAATATATTGTGGAAGAGGCAATTGAGTCAGGAATCGAAGACATAATTATCGTGACAGGAAAAGGAAAAAGAGCAATTGAGGATCATTTCGATCATTCATTCGAGCTTGAGCAGAACTTATTGAACAGAGGGAAAGTGGAGCTGTTAAATGAAGTGCAGAAATCCTCGAAGATGGTGGATATTCATTATATACGCCAGAAGGAGCCAAAAGGGTTAGGTCATGCCATATGGTGCGCCCGCAAGTTTATCGGGAATGAACCGTTTGCTGTCTTGCTTGGCGACGACATTATCCAATCAGATACACCTTGTCTAAGACAGATGATGGATCAATACGATCGATTCAGCTCCAGTATATTGGGAGTTCAAAGTGTAAATCCGGAACAAGTATCCAGATATGGGATTGTAGATGGTAAAGAAATAAACAACCGCTTTTATAACATTAATGCTTTAGTAGAAAAACCTAAATTGGAAGAGGCGCCTTCCAACCTCGCCATCATGGGGAGATACATCCTGACACCAAGGATTTTCGACATACTTGAAACACAAGCACCTGGAGCAGGAGGAGAAATCCAACTAACAGATGCAATCGCCGCATTGAATCATTTTGAGGCGGTCTATGCCTATGAGTTTGAAGGAAAGCGGTACGATGTTGGGGAAAAGATGGGTTTTATTGAGACAACAATTGAATTTGCCCTTAAGCATGAAGATCTGAGGTATCCATTACTGGAGTTCCTTTCTGATGTTATGAATAGGGAAACAATTAAATAGTGGGTGAAGATCATGGCTAAAAAAATTCTGTTTTGTGCAACGGTCGATTACCACTTTAAAGCCTTCCATCTTCCAACGATGAGATGGTTCAAAGAACAGGGGTGGGAAGTCCATGTTGCAGCATCCGGGAACATCTCTTTGCCATTTACAGATCAGAAATACAATATCCCAATTCAACGATCACCTTTTAAAGTAGGAAATATCAAAGCATACAAGGAATTAAAAACTATCATATCTGAAAACCAATATTCTATCATACACTGTCACACCCCACTTGGAGGAGTGCTGGCCCGTCTAGCATCAAGGAATGCCAGAAAGGCAGGGGCAAAAGTTATTTACACTGCACATGGTTTTCACTTTTGTAAAGGTGCTCCATTATTAAACTGGATTATCTATTATCCTATTGAGAAGTTACTGGCCCGCTTAACGGATTGCTTGATAACCATCAATACAGAAGACTACAGCCTGGCAGTTGACCATCAGTTTAAAGCTGCGCGAATCGACCTGGTAAACGGAGTAGGTGTTGATACAACACGGTTTCAACCATTCACAGAAAAGCAGAAAAAAGAGCGTCGACTCAAGCTTGGCTTCAAGCAAGATGACTTTCTTCTATTTTATGCAGGAGAATTCAATAAGAATAAAAATCAAAAGCTTCTCATAAAAGCCATGGCAAACCTGAAAGACGAGCTTCCCAAAGCTCGTCTTTTGCTTGCAGGCGAAGGAACGCTATTGGCTGAATGTGAAAAGTTGGCAGAAAGACTTGGAGTATCGTCCCAAGTGGAATTCCTGGGATTCAGGAAAGACATCGACCAGATCCTCCCAGCATGTGACGTCGCGATAGGATCCAGTTTCCGTGAAGGCCTTCCGGTGAATATTATGGAAGCCATGGCTTGTGGGCTCCCAGTTGTTGCGAGTGACAACCGCGGACACCGGGAACTGGTGAAGGATGGATGGAATGGGTTCCTGATAAAGGATATGGATGTTGAGAGTTTTCAACATTCAGTGAAAAAAATCTATCTGAATAGAAAGATAGGGAACTCATTGGGGGCGAACGGCAGACAATACATACAACTTAAATTCAATAAAGAGAGCGTTTTTAATCAACTAGCCATGGTGTATAAAGATTTCATGAATGACAAAGAGGTGAGAAGGCTTTGGGAAGCCCATTAAGAATACTGCATGTTGTTGTTAATATGAATCGTGGTGGTGCTGAAACGCTTTTGATGAACTTATATAGAAACATTGACCGATCAAGAATCCAGTTTGATTTCCTTACATGTAAAGAAGGGGTTTTTGACCAAGAAATTCAAAGGCTAGGTGGTAAGGTTCATCGTATTCCTTATATTTCAGATGTTGGACACAGGGGATATATCAGAGAACTGATCAACTTTTTTAGCTCTCATAAGGAGTATAGAATAGTTCATTCTCACTTGGATAAGATGAGTGGACTTGTCTTAAAGGTTGCAAAGGATCATAATATCCCAAATCGAATTGCACATAGTCATAATACGAGCAGTGAAGGAAGTATGCTTGCCCGACTATATAAATGGTATGTAGGTAAAGCGATTTTGATAAATGCAACTCACTACCTCGCATGCTCTGATAAGGCTGCTCAGTGGTTGTTTAAAGGACAAAAAAAGAATGCGAGAGTCCTTAAAAATGGAATCGAGCCTGGGACCTTTATGTTTTCACCTCAATGGAGGGAAAAGGTAAAAGAAGAGTTCCAACTTGATAGTTCTGCTTTTGTATTGGGTCATATCGGCAGGTTTAATAAACAAAAGAATCATTCGTACCTGTTGGATGTATTTGCAAAAGTGGCTAAGGAGAATAAGCATGTATATCTTTTACTGATAGGAGATGGAGTAATACGTAAAGAGATGGAGAAGAAGGTTCACCATTTAGGACTGGGGAAAAGAGTCATTTTCTCGGGTGTAAGAAGTGATATTCCTAGCCTTTTACAAGGGATTGATTTGTTTGTATTCCCTTCCTTACACGAGGGTTTACCGGTTACATTGATTGAGGCTCAATGTGCAGGATTACCGTGTCTGATTTCAGATACCATTACGAATGAAGTTGATTTGGGATTGGATCTGGTGAAATTCCTACCATTGAAAATGCAAGAAAAATGGGTGAAGGAGATTAATTTGCTCTCAACAACATCAAAGAATAGATCTACAAATTCTGCCTCAGCATTAACTGAGAAAGGGTATGACATCAGAAACACGGCATCATGGGTGGAAGGTTTTTACTCGGCAATATAAAGGGTGGAATGGAAATGAAATTATTGACGGTTTTTACACCAACATATAATAGAAGCTATTGTCTTGGGAAATGTTACGAAAGTTTAAAAGATCAAACAAGCAAAGATTTCATTTGGTTAATAATCGATGACGGGTCAACTGATGGAACAAAAGAATTAGTAGATACTTGGAGAAACGAAAACCAGATAGAGATAGTGTATATTTGGCAAGAAAACCAAGGGATGCATGGTGCCCACAACACTGCCTATGAGCATATCACAACCGAATTAAATGTATGTATTGATTCGGATGACTATATGCCAGAGGATGCGGTAGAGAAAATAGTGTCCTTTTGGAAAGAACATGGAAGCGAGAAAGTAAGCGGAATCGTTGGCTTAGATCTTTTTACAAACGGTAAGGTTATTGGGACGCCATTACCTAAAGGGCAGAAAACATCCACACTTTTCAATTTGTATTACAGACACGGCGTAAAGGGAGATAAAAAGTTAGTATACAGAACAGAATTAACTAAAAGATATCCCTATCCCACTTTTAAAGGAGAAAAATATGTAGGCCTAGATTACAAGTATTATAAATTGGATCAAGACTACGAATTACTTATCATGAATGAAGCATTATGTATCGTCGAGTATCTTCCTGATGGTTCATCAGTAAATATGTTAAGGCAATATCGTAAGAATCCAAAGGGATTTGCATTTTATCGAAAAGAATTGATGAAGCTTCCATTTGTAAGTTTTAGATTCAAGGTTAGGCAAGCTGTTCACTATGTATCCAGCAGTTTGTTCATGAATAACAGGAATTTTATTTCCGATGCTCCTGACAAGGGAATTACAACCTTGGCCATCCCATTTGGATATCTGCTGTATTTATACATTGTTTCGAAAACAAGGATTGCTTAGAGTGCTGTTCATGAAAGGATTAAAGAAAAATGACTGTACTTTATCTTAACCTGGTAATTGTGTTTTCCTTGGCTTTTGCCGCTCGTTACTTTTCCACACCTGCTCTGTCTACTTCCATTTATTCGCCTGTTGAAATTAAACCGAATAGATATTTAACGATGTTGGCCATGGTCACACTAATATTAGTATCAGGATTACGTACAAATATCGGGGACACATATTTTTATCGGCACTCTTTCCAAATACAGGAATTTTCTTGGGGGTTTGTATGGAGTGAAAAGGATATAGGATTTGGCATCCTTCAAATGATATTAAAAACTTTGTCTGGAGATCCACAAATTTTAATTCTAGCAACTGCATTTATAACCAATATGCTAATCGTATTAGTCCTATACAAGTACTCTAGAATGATAGAACTTAGCCTCTTTGTTTATATAACAAGTGGCTTGTTCTTAGTCTCCATGAATGGCATAAGACAATTTCTTGCTGCAGCCATTATTTTTGCAGCGACAAAATACATCATGGATGGAAGTTGGAAAAAATTCATTGTAGTTGTCTTATTGGCCTCCACTTTTCATCAAAGTGCACTCATACTTATTCCTATCTATTTTTTGGTCAGAAGAAAAGCCTGGACCAAGTCTACATTTGCTTTGTTAGTTGTTGCTATGATTGTCGTGGTTGGGTATAACCAATTTTCAAGCATACTTTTTAGTGCGTTGGAGGATACACAATACGGACATTACAGCGAGTTCTCGGAAGGTGGCGCCAGTATCCTAAGGGTAGTAGTTTATGCTGCGCCATTATTTATTGCGTATTTAGGCAGAGAGAAGCTTAGAGATATCTTCCCCAATAGTGATTATATTGTCAATCTCTGTATATTGAATCTGATCTTCATGATAATTGCTTCGCAAAATTGGATATTTGCAAGATTTACTATTTACTTTGGCCTATACAATTTAATCTTAATTGCTTGGGTAGTCAGGTTAGTAAAAGAAAAAGACCAAAAATTCCTCTATTATGGGATATTTATTTTCTACTTAGTTTACTTTTACTATGAACATGTCATCGCATTGGGTATTTTGTACAAGAGCAATTATTTATAAGGAGTCTAAATTATGTCTATAGGAGATAAATGTACACAGGAAAAGTTACAAAACATCCTGCTTTCCATCTATAAAAAAGGGCAGGAGTCGAAAGACATCAGTGTCCTTGAAGTTATTGAAGATATTAAACTTGAGTTTCTAAACATGAAAAGCAATGGGGATTAAGCCATTATAAAAGGGGGCAAAGAATATGAAAAGAATTGTAGATATCATCCTATCATTACTCTTATTATCATTACTTTCCCCCATCATTGTAGTTGTTCCGATTTTAATTAAGTTTAAACTAGGATCACCAATCCTTTTCAAACAGCAAAGACCAGGTCTGAACGGAAAACCATTCATCCTTTATAAATTTAGGACCATGACAAATTCCGTTGATAAGTATGGAAGATATCTTTCAGATGAATTAAGGTTAACATCATTCGGATCATTCTTAAGAAGATACAGTTTGGATGAAATTCCGCAATTTATAAATGTCTTAAAAGGTGAACTTAGTATCGTAGGACCAAGACCACTCTTAATGGAATACCTTCCACTTTATAGTAAGGAGCAATTTAAGAGGCATTTAGTGAAGCCTGGAATTACAGGGTGGGCACAAGTGAATGGACGAAATGCAATCTCTTGGGAGGAGAAGTTTGACTTAGACATATGGTATGTCAGAAACTATTCCTTTTTCCTTGATATGAAAATCCTCTTTTTAACGGTTGTAAAAGTATTGAAAAGGGAAGGGATAACCCAACCTGGATATGCAACTATTCAACCTTTTTCAAGAGTGAAATCAAGAGTTGGTGGTGGTCATGGATGATTAAAGTGATTATTGTCGGTCAAGGCGGACATAGCAAAGTAGTCAGTGAAGCTATTGCTCTACAGAGGGACACAAAAATCATTGGATATCTAGATGATAATTATAATGAACTGAAGCTTGAAAATGAGCTTTATTTGGGTCACATCCGATCAAACAAAGAATTACTACTAATTGATCCGGACATTAAGTTTATCATTGCAATCGGAAATAACAAAGTGAGAAAAATGATCGTGGAGAAAATGGCCTTGAAAGAAACACAGTATCTTAAAGTGATTCATCCGAAAGCGGTAATCAGTGCCTCCGCAACAATAGGAGTCGGTGCAGTTATACTCGCGAATGCAGTAGTAAACACGGATGCGAAGATAGGAGCACATACGATTATAAACACAAGCGGTATTGTGGAGCATGATAATGTCGTTGAGGACTTTGCACATATATCTCCCAATGCAACCTTAACAGGCGCGGTTCATATTGAAGAAGGTGTGCATATCGGGGCAGGAGCCAATGTTATACCGAACATAAGTATTGGGAAATGGTCAACGATCGGAGCAGGTGCAACAGTAATAAACCATATACCTGCATTTAGTACAGCAGTAGGTGTCCCTGCCAGGATAAAAGCGAAAGAAGGTGATGAGGTTGTCGCAATCAATGTCCAATAATAGAATCTATCTGTCCCCCCCTCACATGAGTGGAAGGGAAATGAAGTATGTGCTAGAAGCTTTCCAAACAAATTGGATTGCCCCACTCGGCCCGAATGTCGATGCTTTCGAAAAAGAAATAGCCAGTTATGTAGGAGTCAATGATGCTGTAGCAGTTAGTTCAGGAACTGCAGCGATTCATTTGGCTCTTTCTTTATTAGGTGTGGGAAAAGGAGATACTGTTTTCTGTTCCACTTTAACATTCGTAGCGAGTGCGAATCCGATTCTTTATCAAGGAGCGGAGCCGGTATTTATTGATTCGGAACCGGAAACTTGGAATATGTCACCTGAAGCGCTACAAAATGCTTTAATTGATGCGTTAATTCACGGAAAGCTACCCAAAGCAGTTATAGTTGTTAACCTATACGGACAAAGTGCAAAAATGGATGAAATCTTGGAGCTGTGTAATCATTACGGTGTTCCAATAATAGAGGATGCTGCCGAGTCCTTGGGTTCTTTCTATAAAGGTAAGCCGAGTGGTACCTTTGGTGAATATGGTATCTTTTCCTTTAATGGGAACAAAATCATTACTACCTCCAGTGGTGGAATGCTAGTTTCAAATGACACTAACAAAACAAAAGAAGCACGTTTTTTAGCTACACAGGCAAGAGATCAAGCCGTACATTATCAACATAGCAGGATGGGGTATAACTATCGTCTCAGCAACATCTTAGCTGGTGTCGGGAGAGGACAATTGGAGGTATTGGAAGAAAGGGTGGAATCAAGGAGGGCTATTTTCGAGCGGTATTATAACGAGCTTGCCCAATTACCAGGCGTTCACTTTATGCCAGAGTTGGAAAATACGCGAACGAATAGATGGCTAACGGCCCTGACAATAAATGAGGAAGAGGCTGGAGTGACTGTTCAGGAATTACTCAGTCATCTGGCTGACAACAATATAGAGGCGCGTCCGGTATGGAAACCACTTCATTTGCAGCCGTTGTTTCAGTCTGCAGCCTATTACCCTCACAGTAATGGAGAAAGTATATCGGATCTGTTATTTAACAATGGAATATGTCTTCCTTCAGGGTCGAATCTAACGATCGATGAACAATACAGAATCATCAATATTATTAAAGAATCGATGAAAGCAGTGGTGGAAAAGCTTGCTTGAAAGTAGTGAAAATCCTTTGGATATGAACAAGAAAATTAGGGTTCTTCACATTGTCGGTGCCATGAATAGGGCAGGGACGGAAACCATGTTGATGAATATATTTAGGAACATTGATAGATCAAAGGTTCACTTTGATTTTTTATCATTTAGTCTACAGCCAGCACATTATGATGAAGAAATTATTCGCTTAGGTGGTCGAGTTATAAGGATTAGTAAGACACAGTCACTGATGAATATGATCAAAGCATTAAAAGATTATGGTCCATATGATGTCGTGCATTCCCACACCTTGTTTCATTGCGGGATGGCAAACCTTGCAGCCAAGCTTGCCGGCGTTAAGATTCGGATTGCACATGCGCACACCACGCTTGATAAGAATGATACATTCTTGAGGAAGCTGTATATATTCTCCATGAGAACTGCGACCAAATTATTTTCGACTCACTACTTGGCATGTAGTAAACAAGCTGGAGCGTATTTATTTGGTAACGCAACAGAAGAGAATCAAAAGTATATGTACTTTCCCAACTTAATCGATTACCCAAAGTTTATGGCTGGGAAAAAAGAAGAAGTGTCAGTGTTTAAAAAGGAATCAGGTTTGGAAAATAAGAAAGTTATAGGTCATATAGGAAGATTTATCGAAGCAAAGAATCACCGGTTTTTACTGCAGCTTTTAAAATGCCTCATAAAAAAAGATGACTCTTTCGCTTTGCTGCTAGTTGGTGATGGTGATTTAAAAGAGCAGATCGAAGAAGCTGCAAAGAATGAAGGTGTTTCCAACTACATCAGGTTTGTTGGGCTAAGAGAAGATGTTGATACAATGCTTCAAACCATGGATGTTTTCGTGTTCCCATCCAAATATGAAGGTCTAGGTCTCGTCCTACTTGAGGCACAGGCAAGCGGGTTGCCTTGTATCGTGTCGGAAGCCATCCAGCCTGAAGCAGATCTGAAATTGGGATTATTCACAAGACTCTCCTTAAAAGATGATCATGATTTATGGGCAGAGAAAATAATCGAAATAACCAATCAAAATAAAATGGAAGTATCCATGATCAGTAGCTCCTTTGAAAAAAGTGGTTACTCCTTAACTAAAGGTATTTCTAAATTAGTGAAAATCTACAACGGAAAAAATCAATGGAGGGAAATATGAAAAGGATTTTAATTTCGTCCTTCGATATGGAGGTGGGCGGGGTTGAGCGCAGCCTGTTAAGTATGTTGAATAACTTTGACTATGAAAATCATGAAGTGGACCTCATGTTATATAGCCATACGGGGGATTTCATGAACCTTCTCCCCAAAAAAGCAAGGTTGCTTCAAGAACTACCGGCATATAAAACCTTCCGATTATCTATAGGGGAAACAGTAAAAAGAGGTAACATCGGAATTGGGGCACTCAGACTATATTCCAAGCTAATTACAACCCTGGATAGATCAGCGGAAAGTGGATACAAACAAATGCAATATATGTGGAAATACTCCTTGCCTCTTTTACCGAAGCTCGACAAAGAATATGATGTAGCCATCAGTTATTTATGGCCGCATTATTTTGTTGCCCACAAGGTGGATGCAAAGAAGAAGATTGCCTGGATTCACACTGATTATTCAACAGTAGATACCGAAATACAGCTGGATCTGGAAATGTGGGACAGATTTCATTATATTGCAGCCGTTTCTGAGGAATGCAAAAATGCATTTTTGGTAAAGTACCCATCGCTTAGCAAAAAGGTGATCGTCTTGGAAAACATTACAGCTCCTGCATTAGTAAGAGAGTTATCCAAAGAAAAGATTGATAATCCGTTGGTTGCTGATTCACGGTTTAAAATAATCACCGTGGCAAGGCTATCGCATGCCAAAGGGATTGATCAGGCGGTAAATGCCATGAAAAAACTAATAGCTAAAGGCTATGAGGATCTGGTTTGGTATGTTGTGGGATACGGGGGGGATGAAAATGCCATTAGAATGCTAATAGCTTCTAATGGGTTGGAAGATCACTTTATTCTTTTAGGAAAGAAAATAAACCCCTATCCTTTTATAAAGGAAGCAGATCTATATGTGCAACCATCGAGATATGAAGGGAAGGCTGTCACAGTCGGTGAAGCTCAAATAATTGGGAAACCGGTTTTGATTACAAATTATCCAACCGCACGCAGTCAAGTACAAGATGGAGTGGATGGCATCATCTGCGACTTATCCATAGAAGGTATAGCAGAGACAATTGAAGTGTTGTACCGCAATCCAGAGCTTAGAAGCAGACTTGCCCATAATTGCCTGTCAACAAATTATGAAAATCATTCAGAACTAGATAAGCTTTATCAATTGGTTTAAGGAGCGGACAATATGTTACCAAAAGTAAGCGTAATTGTTCCTATATATAATGTAGAGAAGTATCTCAGGAGATGCTTGGACAGTATAGTGAATCAAACTTACTCGAATTTAGAAATCATATTAGTGAATGATGGTTCCCCTGATAATTGTGGGATGATCATTGATATTTATGAGAAGAACGATGACAGGATCAGGGCACTTCATAAAGTAAATGGCGGCTTATCCGATGCCAGGAATTATGGAATGCAGCATGTAACCGGAGAATACACCATCTTCGTCGATAGCGATGATTGGCTTCACATAGAAATGATTCAAAAGCTGGTCACCAATAGTATTGCTACTAAAGCTGATGTTGTTCAATCGGCTTTTTTTTATGCATATGAGGATTACCTGTTATTTGATAATAGATACCATTCCAAGGGAGATCAACCTACAGTGTTGAAAAATAAAGCCTTGATGAGAGAGTTAGTGGCCAATGAAAGGGTCAAGAACTTTGCATGGGGGAAGCTTTATCGTACTAATTTAATCAATGATATCCCTTTCAAAAAAGGTGTATTATACGAGGATGTATTTTGGGCGCATAAAGTGATGCATCGTGTAAAAACCTTTGTGATGTTACATCAGCCATTGTTTTACTACTATCAAAGAAGTGACAGTATCGTTGGAAACTATACCATCAAGAGTCTGGATATTCTCAGCGGGATGAAGGAGCGGCATGGCTTTATTGAAAAACATTATTCAGGTCTGAAAAATGAATCATATAGAATGATCTTAAAAACCAGCATCATTCATTATAATCTGATGCTGCTTAATCGCAAAGTCGATCAGGGTGGACACTATAAACGGGAAATTCAAAGCTACATCAAAGAGAATTATCCGGAGTTAAAGAAGGCAGTACGTAAGCATCCACCTCTTGCAAGGCAGTTGAATCTATTTTGCATTCATCCATACTTGAATTTCATTTATCAGGGGATGCTGAAGATATTTAGGGGAATTAAGGTTATCCCTGGACCGGTGAAATTGGAACGCTTGAATGCATAAAGGAGAATGTCATAGATGGGATTTTTGAGAAAGTGGCTTTCAATAGCAATCATTTATCTTTTCAATTTTTCACTACCGGTAAAGGAAAATAAGATTTTTTTCTTCAGCTATTATGGTAACCAATATGGCTGCAATCCTAAATATATTTCTGAGCACATGTTAAAACAATATCCAAAGAATTCGTTCGATATTGTCTGGGCTCTAAACAACCCTTCAACAAAATTGAAGGACGTGAAAGTCGTTAAAACGATGTCGTTGAAGTATTTTTATGAATTATGTACTTCAAAAGTGATAATCACGAATTTCCGTACGACGGATTTATTTGTGAAAAGGAAAAATCAATATTACATACAAACATGGCATAGTTCCTTACGTTTAAAACAGATTGAAAAGGATGCTGAGGCTTCCCTTCCAAGTCATTACGTCCAAATGGCAAAAAAAGATTCTAAAAAGTGTGATTTGGTTTTATCGGGGTGTAAGTATAGTACATCGATCTTCAAACGTGCCTTCTGGTATGAAGGAGAAATATTTGAACACGGCACACCAAGGAACGACATGCTAATAAATAATTACAATGTAAATTATAGATCCCGAATCTTGAATGGATTAAAGATCGCTAAAAAGAGCAAGATTATCCTTTATGCTCCGACATTTAGAAAAGGAAACAATTTAGAGATTTATAAGTTAGAATACTCCAAAATTCTAAGCCAGATAAAAAATAAGTATGGTGGGGAATGGATTTTCTTGGTGAAATTGCATCCCCATTTGACATCCAAATCAAAAGAATTGGTATACGGAAAGGATGTAATTGATGTCACAGCCTATGATGACATTCAAGAATTACTGAGCATTTCAGATGTTTTAATTTCAGATTACTCGTCTTTGATGTTTGATTTTGCTCTTACGAAGAGGCCATGTTTCCTTTATGTACCGGATTTAGATGAATACATGGCAAATGATCGGAATTTGTATTTTGACATCCAGGACCTTCCTTTCAACCATGCTACTGACATGGATCAGTTACTTTTACTCATGCAACAATTCAATCACAAGAAATACGAACAAAAGTTGAAGGAGTTCTCGTCACTCATCGGCACATACGAAAATGGCAAAGCTGCAGAAAAACTCGTAAAACGTATTTATGAAGTGTGTTTTAAAGAAAAGGAGAAAAAATTATATGAAGCAATATAAAATTGGCTACACGACAGGGGTTTTTGATTTATTTCATATCGGACACCTTAACATCCTGAAAAAAGCTAAAGAACAATGCGAGTATTTGATAGTCGGAGTTAGTACTGATGAGCTTGTAATGAAATACAAAAACAAGCAGCCAGTCATCCCGTTTCAGGAAAGACTGGAAATAGTCGAAGGAATCAAATATGTAGACGCAGTTGTTCCACAGGTTGATAGGGATAAGTTCATGGCTTGGAAGCTCCTACAGTTTGATGTCATGTTTGTGGGAGATGACTGGAAGGGAAAGCCACTCTTTGTCCAGGTGGAAAGACAGTTTGCAGAAGTTGGAGTCGATATTGTTTATTTCCCTTATACTCCAGGCGTGTCTACTACTTTGGTGAAAGAGAAGGTAAGGATGTAGAGATGGTGAGTGAAAAAAAGAAGATGTTATTTGTGATTGATTCCCTCGATTGTGCTGGAGCAGAGAAGAGTCTTGTTACTCTTCTTTCCCTGCTAGACTATCAAAAATTCCAGGTGGATCTCTTATTATTCGGATATGGAGGAATGTTAGAAACATTTTTACCTAAAGAAGTAAACCTTCTTCCCCCTCTCTCTTATACAAAATTTAGTGAGAAGAAACTCTCCGCTCAGTTGTATCAATTGAATAAAATAAGCTTGAGAATGTTAAAAGCTAGATTGAAATATACTTTTAGATTACGTCTTAAAAAACGAACAAACCTTCAAAAGGCTAGGGTTTATTGGGAAAGCATATCAAGCGTAATCGATAATAATCCTAATTCTTACGACATCGCAATTAGTTATGCTCAAGGTGTTCCTACATTTTATGTTGCTGAAAAAGTAAAAGCTAGGAAGAAATTTACTTGGGTAAATGCAGTAATTAAACTAAATATAAAAGATAAAAGTTATCAAAAAAATTTTTATGAAACCTTTAACAATATTATTGCAGTATCAGATACTACAAAAAAGGTATTTTTAGACACTTTTCCTGAATTTCAAACCAAAATGAAAGTTATCTATGATATCAACGATCAAAAGTTTATTTCTAGAATGTCAAACCTAAAATACAATAATTACATTGAATTTGATGGCTTGAAAATATTAACAATCGGTAGGTTGGCAAGCCAAAAGGGATATGATATTGCGTTAGAGGCTTGTAAGAAATTGAAGGAAGCTGGGGTCAACTTCAAGTGGTACGTATTAGGGAAAGGCCCTCTAGAAGAAGAAATTAATAAATATATTCAACAAAAAGATTTGAATAATTATTTTATTTTATTAGGGACAACAGCAAATCCTTATCCAATTATTAAAGACAGTAATATTTATGTACAAACATCTAGGTTTGAAGGTTTTGGCCTTGCGATTGCTGAGGCTCGAATGTTGAATGTACCTGTTGTTACAACAAGATTCGATGCGGTGTACAATCAAATGGTGCATAAAAAAAATGGACTTGTTGTTGATATGAATAGTAACGCTGTTTTTGATGGGATAATGAAACTTATTGAAGATGTTTCTTTAAAAGAGGAGATAATAGAATACTTAAAAACAGAGCCAAAAGGAAATCTAGATGAAATAGATAAATTTCACAATCTTATAGGATAATTTTAATGAGAAAAGAGTGTAAATTTCTATGAAAAAGAAAATCCTATTTATGGTTATCAATATGAATATTGGGGGAACAGAAAAAGCATTGCTTAACATGATTAATGAAATGCCAAGAGAGGAATTTGATATTACAATAATGATGTTAGAGAATTATGGCGGTTTTTTAAATCATATTCCTAAATGGGTGAATGTTAAATTTGTTAATGGATATAAAGAAATGAAAGATATACTTAATGATCCACCGCGAGAAATGATTCTAAAGAAATTTCGTAGTGAAAATTTGTTTAAAGTTTTAAAATTATGCATTATTTATTTTCTTTGTACTTTAAAAAAGGAAAGAAGAATACTATTTAAATTTATACTTAAATATTATCCTATTGATTCAACAGAATACGATATTGCCGTAGCTTATGCTGGTCCCATGGACTTCATAAGCTATTTTGTTTTAGAAAAAATTATTGCAAAGAAAAAAATACAGTGGATTCACTTTGATATTAACAAGATAGGGTTTAATATTACCTTTTCATCTAAGTTATATAAGCAATACGATCAGATAGCTGTAGTATCGGAAGAAGCAAAAGAAAAGTTCTTAATGAAGTTACCTTTATTGGAAAATAAAACTATTTTGCATGAAAATATCATTTCAAGTGAACAGATAAGTAAGTTAGCAAATAAACATGAAAGTTTTAATGATTCGTTTGATGGTATAAGGATTTTAACTGTTGGAAGGTTGACATATGAAAAAGGTCAAGATTTAGCAATTAATGCTATGTCAAAGTTAATAAAAAACGGCTACAAAGTAAGGTGGTATTGCATAGGAGAAGGAAAGTCGCGTGAAAAATATGAAAAACAAATTGAAGAAAATAATTTAGTAGGTCACTTCATATTACTAGGCTCAAAAACTAATCCATACCCTTTTATTAAAGATTGTGATATTTATGTGCAACCCTCTAGATACGAAGGTTACTGTATTACAACACTCGAAGCTAGGTTTCTAAACAAACCGATTATTACTACGGAAGTTAACGGAGCAAAGGAACAGTTTCTTAATAGGGAAACCGGGCTAATTGTAAAAATAAATGAAGAAGAAATTTATAAAAGTATTAGGGAATTAATTGGTAACGAGATATTACAAAAAAAGCTTGAAAATAATCTAAGGATTTTTAACAGTACACACAACAAAGGGAAAACGATATTTGGTTAAGGAAAGGAATGAATTATTTGCCAATATTAAGTATTGTGGTACCAATATACAACGTAGAAAAATACCTTCCTAATTGCATAGAATCCATCCTGTGTCAAACCTTAAAAGATTTTGAACTCATACTAATAAATGATGGTTCAACAGATAACAGCGGTGATATAGCTGAATTATACGCACAGATTGACGACCGAATTCTTGTAATTCATAAATCAAATGGTGGGGTATCTTCAACGAGGAACCGAGGTATCCAGGCTTCAAAGGGGAAATATATCGGATTTGTTGATCCTGATGATATCATTGCACCTAATATGTATGAATTACTACTAACGGCTGCATTAAAACTAGATGCAGAAATAACTATATGTTCTATTAAGACTGTAAATACAACCAATCAAAATGTAAAAATTTCTACGGTGTGGAAGGACACTAACACCAAGTTAAACAAGGAAAGAATTATAAATGAAATAATTCCATCAATATTAAAAGGTAAAACTTTTAGTATTGTACCATGTTTCAACAAAATATATAAAGCATCTTTATTTGAGATGGTGATGTTTGATGAAAATAAAAGTCATAGTGAAGATGCACGTCTTAATTTTGAACTTTTGTGTAAAATTGAAAACTTAGTTTTTATTGACACACCTTTATACCATTACATGAACCGTGACAGAGAATCATTAACAAAGAAATTTAGGCCAGATTTATATAACTATATATTAGATAATAAAAAATTTCTCATTAATCTATGTGACAAATACAAGTATAAAATTCATGTTGATAAAGTTAAAGCACATTTTACCACTTTAACACTTATGTATTTACAGGATGTCGCAATTGGTGATTTAAGTGAAAAAAAGAAGCTTGAATTGCTTAAATCTATCCTTTGTTGTGAAGAGTTTATAGAAGATTTGATTTGTTACAAAAGCGAAACACTTTATCTCGGTTTAATTGGTAAGATTTGTTTGATGAAAAATGAAAAATTTCTCTTACAAACAATGCTCTTAAAGGTCGGAATAAAAGAGCTAATTGATAAAGTATCACTAAAAAAAATTATTAAAAATGAAAGGATGTCCACATGAAAAAAATCTTAGTAAATGCGTATTTTGCCGAAAATCTTGGAGATGATTT
Source organism: Sutcliffiella sp. NPDC057660 (assembly GCF_042800035.1). Lineage (NCBI taxonomy): Bacteria > Bacillati > Bacillota > Bacilli > Caryophanales > Bacillaceae > Sutcliffiella > Sutcliffiella sp. NPDC057660. Next base: position 29,653 of record NZ_JBHVHV010000001.1, on the reverse strand, counting down.
ATTTCTAAAAGTATTATTTGATAGATACCCACAAACAAGATTCTATTTACTAACATCGAATAACTCTTATTCAAATATTTTTTCAAGTAATATTAATGTGAAAGTGATTAAATCAATAAATTATAGTCTATTTGGGGTTCGTACAATAAATATATTTGAAAAAATTAATGACTACTTTCTCAAATATTCGTTCTTTGATGGAATGGTTGTTATTGGAGGATCAATTTTTATGGAAAATAAAAATTGGGAAATTGGGCTACAGAAACGTATTAAACTACCCAAAATGTTGAAAAAGAAAAATAAAAAAACGTATATTATTGGCGCCAACTTTGGACCGTACGACGATGAAGCATTTGTAGACAAACATAAGGAATTTTTCTCATATTTTGATGATATTTGTTTTAGAGATAGTTATTCTTATAACCTATTTGAAAAATTACATAATGTTAGATGTGCGCCAGATGTGGTCTTTAATTTAAATTACAATTATGATAATAACCAATGTGAAGAAAAGTCTATAGGTTTTTCAATAATCGATTTAAAGAATAGACCGGATTTAGAGAAATATTCAGAGACTTATGTGGATAAAATTGTTGAACTGGTAAAAAATTTCCTTGCAAAGGGATTGAAAATTAAATTTTTTTCTTTTTGTAAAAAAGAAGGGGATTTAAATGCTATTGAAAAAATTATGAGTAAATTATCTGCTAGAAATCAACTAGATATTAAAGTGCATAATTATATTGGAAATGTAAATGAATTTTTAAATGAATTTAGAGAATGCGAAATAATTGTTGGCACACGCTTTCATTCCATAATATTGGCCTTAGCCAATAGTCAAAAAATTATTCCTATATTATATAGTGATAAAACATTCAACATGTTAAAAGATTTAGGTTTGGAAAAAAATAGTTTTTATATAGAACATATTAATGAATTAACAGCTGACATTATTGACTCATTAAATCGAGACTATTTTGTTAATAGAAAACAAATTATTGAGGATGCCAATAAGCAGTTTGAAAAATTGGATTTGTTAATAGGATAGAATCTAGGAACAGAAATTGTATCCAATCAAGTATTTTAAGATTCTAAAAAAGGTGCGATTATAATGAAGAGTAAAATCAAAATGTTGTTAAACTTATTTGATAAGAAGGAAAAGAAAAAGTTAATAATTATTTTAATGATGATGGTGATTGCTGCATCATTAGAAACAATTGGAATTGGTATGATCGTTCCTTTTGTTGGTATTATTACAAACCCAGAAGTAATAAAAGAACAAACACTTTTAAATAACATTTACAGCTTTTTTAATTTCCCCTCCACCTCGGTATTTATCATTTTTTCTGTTATTATTCTGCTTGCTATATTTATTGTCAAAAACTCTTACTTATTATTATTTAATTATATTCAATATAGAGTTATCTTAAATCAGCAAGTGAAACTGCAAAGTAAGTTGTTTAAAGAATATTTAACAAAGCCTTACACATTTCACTTGGACAGAAACACATCTACATTACTGAGGAATGTTAATGGGGAGGTTTCGAGGGTTTTTCAAGGGATTGTCCTTTCTTTATTTCAATTATTGACTGAAATTCTGATAATAGTTTTTATCCTAGTCTTATTGCTCTTCTCTGCACCTTTAGCAACATTAACAGCATCAGTTTTATTAGGAATAAGTATTTTTCTGTTTTTCAAAGTATTCAGGAAAAAAATTAGCCAATTGGGTAAGGAACAACAAAAGGTTAGTGGGACTGTCATAAAGTGGGTAAATCAAGGTTTGGGTGCAAGTAAGGAGGTCAAAGTTTCTGGCAGAGAAGCTTTCTTTATCAATTCATATACAAAACAAAGTCTAATTAAGGTGAAAAATAGTCGTTATATGAAGATGCTTGAAGTTGTTCCAAGACTCTTTATTGAGACATTACTAGTATCTATCGTATTAATAACTATGTTAGTAATTGTTCTTCAAGGTGCGAATACGACAAACCTTGTTTCGACTATAGCCTTATTTGCAATGGCCGCTTTTAGAATTATGCCTTCCATAAATAGGGTTGTCGCTTTAATTACCACAATTAAATATAGTCAACCAGCTTTAAATGTGGTTTATGAGGATTTGTTCCTAAATAAGGATCCTTTGTTAGGTACAAAGATTGGTACCAATGATTCAAATAAAAGCCCGCTTAAAACTTTTAGAGAAGCGATTAAATTAACTGGTGTCTCTTTTAAGTATCCAAATCAAAAGGATTATTCAGTCAAAGATATTTCTCTCACGATACCCATTGGAAAATCTGTTGCATTTATCGGGGAGTCAGGTGCTGGAAAAACGACATTAGTGGATATCATTTTAGGCCTATTACATCCCGAAAAAGGAAGGGTACTTGTTGACGATATAGACCTTCAAGATCAAATATCTTTATGGCAGAAAAAAATCGGTTACATCCCTCAAACTATTTTTCTCTCGGATGATACTATAAGGGGCAATGTTGCTTTCGGAATAAATGCAAAAGAAATAGACGATGAACAAGTGTGGAATGCTTTGGAGCAGGCTCAACTTAAGGACTTTGTACTAAGTCTACCGGGTAAATTGGACACCACTGTAGGAGAAAGAGGGGTAAGGCTCTCAGGAGGCCAAAGGCAGCGTATTGGAATCGCTAGAGCGCTGTATCACAACCCAGAAATATTATTTATGGATGAGGCCACTTCTGCCCTTGATAACGAAACGGAGAGAGAAATCATGAAGGCAATTGATGGCTTAAGAGGACAAAAGACGCTGATCATTATTGCTCACAGGCTAAGTACTATAAAAAATTGTGATATAGTGTTTAAAATGAAAAAATCGGAACTTGTCGAAATAGAAAATGAAAATAGAAAATTGAACTCAAGGTTAAAAGTAAGGGGGGCAAGATTAAATTAATGAATTTATTTAACTTAATAAAATATATTAATTTCAGATTTCGTGAAAAAAAGAAATTGGCTACAAAAATGAAAAGTTATTTTAAAACAAACAGTGAATTTCTAACTTCGGGAACATATTCGCTCGCTAAAAGTGAGAGCGGAAAAATCATTGCGTATAAGCACAATAGCAGGAATAAGTTTTTTGTTGAAAAAATTGTTGATACTGGATACATATTTTCTGATTGGCAAAATCGGATTAAATCAAATATTAGACAATTTGTTGATTTAGTTATTGATATTCCAACTATTAAAATAAAGTCATTAAAACCGAGTTTCAATGGAGAATTAATAATGGTAACTTATAATCAAGATGTGAAAATTTTTGATTTAAAGTCTAAAACAGTCGTTAATTTAGTGAAAGATAACCATTCATATCTTAAACTGATTAAGACTACTAATATCTTTAAAGACTATTTTGATATTCCAATTATTTCTTCCAATCCAATAAAACAAACATATATAGAAAGGTTTATCGATTTTAAACCTTATAGCAACTGGTCTCTAGGGGAAAAAGAAGATGCTGTAAGAACTATTTTTTCTAATTACAAAAACTATTTTATCTATTGTAGTGCTAATAGTCATTTTATTTCAAGAGATATAAGAGATGAACTAGCCATTTTAAAGAATTTATGTGATGGAAGTGAATTATTAGCCACACTAAGTACTGTTATAAAAAATTCACTAGATAGTGAGTGGACCTATGTGAATTGTCATGGTGACATGGTATTTAGTAATATTTTGTTGTACAAAAAAAATTATTATATTATTGATTGGATTGACTCAGGTAAACACATTTTCTTTTATGATCTTTTCAATTTTATGTTTGGAGAGGCCACTTTTCATCGTAACTACTATTATTTGGAGAAATTTATTAGTGGTACCTTTGATCACTACTTATCAGGAGTATTTAAATTGTTTAATCATACATACGATAAAGAAAAAAAGATATATTATCTTGCTTTATTTCTAATAAATCGTATTAGATTCAGAATTGAAAATAAAAATGATGAAAATTTAGTTGCAGTATTTTCCTCTTATCACGATACATTTAATACTTTTGTTAAAAAAATAAAAAGTATGGAAAAAAAGACGGTGTGCTAAGATATTAAAACTTAATTAAAGGACAATTTATGTAGAATAGTTAAGTATAAGAAAGTAAGTGATATTAATTATGTGTAAAAGTCAACTCCCTGAATAAAACTTTTTTAAGGAATAGGATATGCTTTTCCCTCCAGAAGCCTCTGGAGGGATAGAAATTATCTATTGATTTCAACTATCACTTTCTTCCTCATAACGTTTTTAACATTTTGTTTATTTCTTCTCTCATTAAATTAAATCCACCAAATTCTATTCAAGCCCTCCGGTCATTAAATATCTTTTGGATAGTTGATGATTGAAAAATACGCAAAAAGACCCTCCACCTAGAACTCCAATTAACTTAATCTTCTATTCGATTTTTGAAGTGCATTTTTGCATCTTGATGCTCTTCATCATAACTGTCAGTATTATTTCTCGTCTTTAAACTTGAGTTAATTCTGTTTTTTTGCATTTTTTTTGCATTATATAAATCTTCTTGTTTTGTGATCACAAAACAGAGCTGAACATCTGTTTTTGGAATAGAACTGAAGAATACATCTTTTAATCCAGGCAATCTCTTGAATACAGCGGGTTGAATTTTTTCCGCGTTGCAATCCCGTGGATTAATAAGAATTTAACTAAAACCAATAGATAACGCCTTGCAACCATTTTAACCATAAAAAAACTCTAAAATTTCCATCGCGTGAAATAAATAGAACAATTTAGAAACCTTCTTTACTAAGATACTTTTAACGTAAGCAGCTTATTAAGAAATGGTCAATTTTTGATTTTTGCATAATTGAATAGGATATAATTCCATTGCTTATAATCCGGACAAAGAATCTACGTTTTTTGAATCAGACCAACACATAAGAATATGTGTCAATATTACAGGACTTTTTTTGAAGTTTATGAGTATATATCTAAAATGACTTATACATTTTGTGATATTTGGCTTATTTTTCGAGAAAATTAATCTTTTTATTATAAATTCGAAAAAAGGTGTGTTGAATAAATTTGTGGAATTAAATTACTACAAGTGATTAAAGTTTCTTTAATCTTCGTAAAAAAGGGAGATGACATTTTATGATTTGGAAGAAAACAAAAATCTCTAGTCTAAAATCCCTATCAGATGTGGACGTCACACTTTTGGAAGACGGATACACCCTTTTATATGATAAAACAACAGAAAAGTTTGTTGCAAGGCCCTTTCCTAATGGTTACAGTAGCAACGTGGGGAATTTTCCACCTGTTCAACAAGATAATATGTTAACCCTTGAAGAAGGAAAAAATCATCCAATAAGTATAAATAGTAAACAAACCTATTTAACGCTAGAGGGAGGAGAGATTTCTACCCCTTTTCAAGGAACTTTTACTATAGATGTGGATAGGTGGGGATTGCAAATGGGTATCCCGGTAAAACCCTATCAGCTAGAAGATTATCAAAAAGCAATGCAGAATGTAAATGGAATTAACAATGCCCTTTCTTATGCATTTGAGCAAGGATATTCCTATATTGTTTTACCCAAGGGTGAATATTCAATCTGTTTTCCAACTCCCATACAATTAAAGAGCAACCAAACACTCGACTGTATGGGAGCTACATTAAAAGTGATGTATGACTCTGATAACCGTTCTCCTTATGATCCAGATCAAAATCGACATCCTTCTTTTTTCGAAGGTAATGTTTTTGAATTTACACGTGGTGTTAGAAATTCACATTTAAGGGGGCTAAGATTAATAGGTGATAAATACGAACGTAGTTTCCTGTTTTCAGAGGAACGAAGAAGAGAGGGAAGCTATGGTGTAATAATTAAAGGAGATGCATGTTATTGTTCAGTGAGTCATTGTTATATTGCAGGATTCATGGGAGATCAAATTAGATTTGTAGCAGAAGGTTATATTATAACTGGAGATAGTGGAGAAGGTTCCCAAGTTCTTGGAACGATTGATGTAACGACAGGAGAAGTAGTTCCTAATTCAAATGCAACTTCTGTTGTATCTGAATTGATTTCCATTCGAACAACTGATAAGCAGTTTTTTACAATTGGTGGGCAGGGGTATTCACGTACCACCAGAATGAATAATAAAAGATTTGACGTGTACTATTACCAAGGTAGTAATTTTCTAGGAAGACTTATTGGTAATAAAGTTCAAGCGCCAGTCACCATTCCTGCACATGCTACACACATGCGTCTAATGTACTTGGATGAAACTGATCCAACTAAGAAATTTGATATATTTATCCGTTATGGGGGAGACTGTCATCATAATGTTGTAGAGTATAATGAATTGGCTGATGGACATCGTGGTGGAATACAGCCTGGAGGAAGTTATAATATCATTCAATACAATAAAATTCGGAATAACGGTTCAAGTGATGGTTGGCTTTGGGGAGGTACACCTACTTTTCCTGATTCGACGAGATACGGCATAAACCAAGAAGATTCTTATGGTGATAATACGATTATCCGTGGAAATCATATTTATGGAAGCTTTCATGCCATACTTGTAGGTACGTACTCTGTATTTATTGAAAATAATGTTATAAACAATTGCAGCAACGGTATTCGAGTTTATGGGATGGAATATGGAAGTATTACAAATAACTATATACAATCAGGAAATCCTGTTTCCAGTTCAGGTACTAGTTTGCTTGGAGCGGTGCAAGTAATAGGGAATTACTGCCTTGGGGATATATCACTTGGTAATGCAACTTACGAATGTATTGTTAAAGGCAATCATGTGGTAGGTGGAGGTCTCAAAGTTGGTAGTGGGATTTGTGAAGGAAACCTTGTAATGCTTAGTAAACATTATTCCGGAAATAGTGGAAGCTTAGAAGGGGACTCCATTAGATTTAATCAGTTTAAAGGTACTAATCCTAACATAAGTAAAATATTCGTGTACCCTGAGGGCTCTAAGTTCATTGAATACTGTACATTTTATGACGTGGAAATTGAGATGAGGAAGTCTGTAACTTTCAAAAAATGTAAGTTCTATAATTGTCGTTTTCTTACAGGACACACAACTAGTGCAGCTCCTAATGAATTCATTGAATGTGAATTTTTTGATTCAAGGCCGATGCAGAGAACTAGAATTACACCGATGATATTTAAAAACTGTTTAATAAATTTTTCGGAAAACTACACTTTAAACCATTTTGTCATGTCATTTTCAACCACTCCTATGTCGATGTTTATCTATATAGACCGCTGTGAGATTAAAACAGCAGCTCCGTTATTAGGTATTATTGAGTCAAACTATCTTACTCGGGATACATTAAATTACGAAATCAAAAATACCTCTGTTGAATACACTGGCGAGGGTTTGTTGGATTTGCGTATAAACCGTAGAGAAACAACGGTTTACTCAGGGCTGATAGCTAATTTAACTTTAACTAATATAAATCTTAATACACAAGAATTAACGGGTGAGAAATATACACTTTTTGATCCAGCAACTTCTTTCACGCGAGTAGTAAGGCTTGAAGCAAATGGCGAGGGTTACGAAGCAATAGTATCACATGATCTCCAAACTCCTGCTCCTTATATTATAGTTACAGATAATTCTACAGGGGAAATTGTTACACTTTCGGTGTTTATTCTGAATTCAAATACTATAAAATTTATTGCAACTAACCCCATGGAAGTTAAAGTTTTTGTTAAAAGAGTGTAATGCGTTCTTAAATGTTAAAACATATAAAGATGTGCAATTCTTCTTTCTGAAGTTTGCACATCTTTTCTTTATTTACCACATACTATAATTTTTCATTGGAAAATAATTATTATATCGTTGACATTCTTTTTTAAGAATGTTATGTTCTATATTAAGAACATAATAGAACTAATGATTTTGTTTTTTTACTTGGAGGTACATATGAGCGCTATTGCAGGAATACACAGTATTAAATCAAATAAAATTCCAGTTGATCACTGTGTGGATTTAATGGAGGGACTAAGCCATTTTCCTGCGGATGACGTCCAATCCTGGCATATAGAAAATGTTTTCTTTGGCTGCTATTCTCAATGGATAACACCAGAGTCCGTTGGAGAACAAAACCCGTTAAATCATAGTGAAATGAAATTAGTAATAACAGCAGATGCAATTATTGACAACAGAATAGAACTATTTGAAAGATTGCAGATCCCTCAATATAAAAGAAACAAAATGACAGATAACGAATTAATATTAGAGGCATACAAGAAATGGAGAGAAGATTCTCCCAAATATTTGGTTGGAGATTTTGCTTTTATCATTTGGGATAAAGAAAGAAATCAGATTTTTGGAGCGAGGGATTTTTCCGGTACTCGTACTCTGTATTACTTTTTGAATTCTGATTATTTTGCTTTTTGCACAACACTTAAACCACTTTTGACATTACCTTACATAACAAGAATATTAAATGAATCATGGCTAGCAGAATACTTAGCTATCCCTGGAATGTATGAAACGGTGGAAGCTAATACCACTGTTTATCAAGGAATTATGCAACTTCCACCATCACATTCACTAATAGTAAAAAATGGTCAGATAAAATTGGTAAGGTTCAATAAGTTTGACGTCCAAGAAAAAATAATATTTAAGACAAATGAAGATTACGAAGAAGCATTTAAAGAAATCTTTCAAACAGCAGTAAATTCAAGAGTAAGAACAACTCGTAATGTAGGTGCTCAGTTAAGTGGAGGTTTGGATTCAGGTTCAGTTGTGGGTTATGCAGCTAGAGAGTTAAGAAAACAAGGTAGAAAGTTGCATACCTATAGTTACATTCCACCAAGTGATTTTAAGCAATGGACACCCAAACATAGAATTGCAGATGAGAGCCCATATATACAATCAACTGTTCAATTTATTGGCAATATAGAAGATAATTACTTGGCATTTATTAATAAAAGTCCATACACAGAAATTGATACATGGCTAGAAACATATGAAATGCCCTACAAATTTTTTCATAACTCATTTTGGGTTAGAGGTATTTATGAAAAGGCTTCTCAAGACGGTGTAGGAGCTTTGTTAAATGGTGCTAGAGGAAATTGGAGTGTATCTTGGGGACCATACTTAGATTACCAGACATTGTTGTTAAAGCAGAGGAAGTACCTATTATTTTATAAAGAATTAAATGCTTACAGTAAGAATATTGGAGTCAAAAAGTCTAGAATCTTTTCTAAGATTTTAAACAAGGCTTACCCTACTATGTTTAGTAAACACAATCTTTCTTACAAGATTCCTAGTTTGATTAACCAAGATTTTGCTAATAGAACAGGTGTTATAGAAAAACTAATTTCTAACGGAATTGAACACGATGAATATAATACACCAAATGCATATGAGGCTAGGAAAAAATGTTTTGAACAAGTAACATTTTGGAATTCAAACGGTACAGTAAATACAAAATTATCATTACGATATAAATTGTGGAATCGTGATCCGACTAATGATCTTAGAGTTATTAAATTTTGTTTATCAATTCCAGAAGGCCAATTCGTACAAGATGGTTTTGATAGATCATTAATCCGTAGAGCGACAAAGGGAATACTTCCTGACAAAGTAAGACTAAACCAGCTTGTTCGAGGGATACAAGGTAGTGACAGTCTATTTAGAATGATTCCTTCATGGAAAGATTTTATTTGCGAGTTAGAAATGTTGATAAAAGATCCTTTAATAAAGGAATATCTAAACACAGAAACAATAATACAAACTACTGCTAATCTAAAAAATAATCCTCGCCCTGAACAAGTGTTTGATTTAGATTTTGCCTTATTAATGAGAAGTATAATTACTTATAGATTCTTGAAAAATTATCTTTGAAGGAGGTGATAAGATGAAAAATTGGAAGAAGCCAGAATTAGAAATCCTAGACGTAGAAAATACTTTTGCAGGACCTGGGATTAGAACTCCTGATGAAACTCAGACGGATCCAGATGAGGGTGTACACTACAGCTAAAAGAACAAACATACTTAATAAAAAGGAGGCTGATCAGAGAGTCAATTTGATGACGATTTGACAGCCTCTACCTATACGCACTTGTCTTATAAGTAAGAATCTTTAAAGGGATCTTACATGAAAAATAATTGACAAAGATTTCTTATGGTGTTAAATTAAAAGCACAAACATGTTCTTAATAAAGAAATAAATAGCAGTCCTTTTTTGCCTTTATGTTCTTTATAGTGAATTTTTAATCCTGATAAAATCTATTCATAGGAGAGATCTCCATGAACAACTCGTTAAAGTTATTATACAAAGCGTTCGGTTTTACTATTAAAAGTGAATATGCGCTCCCTGAGTTGAACAGGGCTATAATAAAAGCGGATTTAAGTGATATTTCCATCCAAACGGGCAACCTAGAACCAAAATGGCAGTCTCTCTCAAAACAACCAAACCAATACTTCCACGTAAAGGAAAACCTCTGTATGTTCCATGTTCCTGGCACTGCCATCTTCCTCATCCAAAATGGCAAGGAAATCATCGTCAGCCCGCATGAAGATGCTGCAGAAGACAACATCCGACTCTATCTACTTGGGACTTGCATGGGAGCTATTCTCATGCAGCGCAGAATTCTTCCTCTGCATGGCAGTGCTATTGCCATCAATGGAAAAGCCTACGCAATAGTCGGTGATTCTGGAGCGGGTAAATCTACGACAGCTTCGGCTTTGTTAAGGCAGGGATATGAATTGATTAGTGATGACGTCATTCCCGTTTCTTTCAACGAACAAGGTATCCCGATGGTGACTCCGGCATATCCGCAGCAGAAGTTGTGGCAGGAGAGTATAGAAGAGTTTGGGATGGAGTCGAGTGACTTCCGTCCGATTATTGATCGTGAAACTAAGTTTGCTATTCCGGTAGCATCACAATTTTGCAATCAGCCTCTCACTTTAGCGGGTGTATTTGAATTGATGAAGACGGGGAATGAAGACCTTCAGTTTTCTTCTGTTACTGGACTGGAAAGGTTCCATCTGTTGTTCCAGCATACATACCGAAATTTCTTTATCCCAAGAGCCGGGTTGATGGAGTGGCATTTCCAGACATCAGCTAGGATGGTAAACAAGATGAGCTTTTTTCGAATACAGCGTCCAACGTCCTATTTTACAACAGATAAAATAACGGACTTTATTCTGACTAATATGGAGAGAAAGGGTGAAGTGGTTAATGGCTAAAGGGTTAGTTATGACAAATGATTGTGTATATTCTCAGGTGGCTGGAAACATCATCAGTGATATGGATGGAGAAAAAGTGATGTTTAGTATTGCTAACGGAAAGTATTACAACCTGGGCGAGGTTGGGGGCGCTATCTGGGATCTGCTTCAGGAGCCTAACAGCATTAATGGGATGGTTAGCCAATTGCAGGAGGAATATGATGTGGATGAAAAGACTTGTGAAATGCAGGTGATGGAGTTCATTGTAATGCTTCATAAGGAAGGACTTATTGAACAAAATTAATCTTCCGATGCGAAAGGACCATAACATGAGAAAACTGAAATTGTTATTGGAGGCTGACTGGTACACTAGGAGACTATTGGTAGAATCCTATCTCCATTTAGCCTGGGCCCGCTATTTAAAAAGCGTCCCATTTGCTACTGTCGCACCATCTTTGGGCACAAATATGTGCGAGACGACCTTTGAACGACCACCTTTAGGAGATCAGAAGGTTCTTGCTGCTGTTTCCCAAGCTGTTCATATTATGAGTAAGTACACTTTTTGGGAAAGTCAGTGCCTGGTGAAGGCGATGGCTGCCATGAAGATGCTTGAAAAGAGGAACATTGAGAGTACCTTGTACCTTGGTACGGCCAAGGACGAAAACGGCAAGCTCATTGCGCATGCATGGTTGAGGTCAGGTCCTTTTTACATCACGGGGGCTGAGGTGATGAATCAGTTTACAGTAGTGGGGAAATTCGCCAAAACAATGGGAAGGGAGCGGCAAAGTGAAAATAATGGATCTGGATTTAGAGAAAGTTCCTCATGAGCTCCTTTTCATCCTTCATGTATTAAAAGAAGAGAAAACAACAGCTTGGCACAATCAATATAAGCAACTGCTAGAAAAAGTAAACTGGGATGCATTCCTGCAACTTGCCAAACATCATCGCCTTTTCCCTCTCCTACACCAACAGCTTAAAAGGATGGATGTATCCTGCATACCCGATTATGTTATACGTCATTTGAAGGCAATTTATCAGCAGAATACTTTTCAGATGCTGCATCTTACTGCAGAAATGAACCATCTTAACCAACAATTCCTAACAAACAATATTCGAACGATTTTTTTAAAAGGGCCGGTACTTGCACAAGAGCTATATGGCGATATTTCTTTAAGAACATCCTGTGATTTGGATGTTTTGATTCCTTTAGAAAACTTGGATGAAGCAGAAAATCTGCTTATAAAACTAGGGTATGAGAAGGATGATTACATTGAGACCATACTCGGGGACTGGACGTGGAGGCATCATCACGTCACATATTTTCATCGGATAAAAGGGGTGAAATGTGAGCTGCATTGGCGGTTGAATCCTGGTCCAGGTTTTGAGCCTCGTTTTGAAGATCTTTGGAATCGTAAAAAGAAGAGCTCTCTTTTGAATGGAACGGTGTATATGCTGGGGAAGGAGGATCTGTTCTTCTTTCTTGCTACACATGGGGCACGCCATGGTTGGTCAAGGCTTAGATGGCTAGTGGATATCCATTGCCTATTAGGCCAGGAAATAAACTGGCACCAGGTTGAAAATCTTTTTAAAAAGTACCACTTTCAAAAGATTGGTGGTCAGGCCCTATTTTTATCTAAAAATCTGTTAAACTCTGAAATTCCTTTGGAAGTTAATAGTTTATTAGAAAAAAGGTCACACCAGTTGGCCCAACAAGCCATCTTTTATTTACAGTCTATGGTTAATTTACATACTGATGCAGTTCCAGAGGATATCTCGGATTACCATGGTAAACACTTGTTTTTCCTTATGTCGTATCAACAAAAAACACTATATTTATTAAGCTGTTTGTTTCCGTTTCCAGAAGATGCCGAAACATTACCATTACCAAAACTTTTACATTTTTTGTATGTTCCCTTACGGCCATTTTTGTGGGCATGGAGGAAAAGTACGAAGCCACTATCTGTTAAGGTATTCAAAGGTTAATGTAAAGGAGGTGAATGTATTGAAAAGCGAATGGAATAAGCCTACGTTAGATGTTTTAGATATTCGCCAAACCATGAAAGGCTGGATACCAGGTGGGGGAGGCGGATCTGATGATGATGATGATTGCGAACCTATAAGTGGAGAAAGTTAATATCAAATTGTAACCCTTTTACTTTTGGTGAAGGGTTACTTAATATACTTTGAATAGGCGGGTTATACATGTATGAAAGAGTTGAAAATATCCAACAACAGCAAGCCTTCGAGAGCATGTGGGAGCATATCTGCAAGAAAAATAAATGGATGAACGACCCATATGACCCACAAGGAATTCGTTATAATCTCCTTTTACTCCAAGATAAAATATTTCCTTTTTTCCACAAGAAAAAGATAATTGGGACCATAGAGTTTTTGCGTTACAATCCTGAAAGTCCTTACTGTACAGTAGAAGGACCGGGTAAATACTGCTTTTCAGAACTAAAGGGAATAAAACAATACCAAGATAGAGTGTGGGAAATTGATAAATTATGTTTAAGTGAAAAGTTTCAGCATAAAGGTTATTTCACTGATTTTTTTCATGTGTTTGAGGACCATATTTTAAATTATCGGCCTAAATTTTATATAGGTCTCATGGAAAAGAAGTTTTTTCAAATGATGCAAATGAAATTTGGTCTTGCAATAGAATCGAAAGCAGAAATGAAAGGACCTGGCACATCCCTAATGGCCGTAATCTTTGATGTAGAAAAGTTAATGAATGATACAAAGAAAGTAGAAACATTAAAAAAATTGGCGAAAATTTAAGGAGAAATATCAAAAGAAAGTGTGGGAGAAACCGCATCTTGAAATTTTAGATATAAATGAAACCTTTTTTAGATGTTTACCCCCTCTCAGTGTAGGGACTGAGGATTTTAATTGTGAAAGTTGAAAAATAAGGCCCTTAAAATGTCAGGAGGATTTACATGAAGGAGTTCCGCTATTTTCTCACAAAGATCCATCATTATGCGGGGAAAATCCTATATATTAATATGATTTCGATGGTTATCATCGGTTTGTTGGATGGGATTGGGATTCTTCTTTTAATTCCGATGATCAACATGACGGGGATCATTAATTTCCAAGCCGCAGGGACGCCATTAGGAGGTGTCCTGTCCTATTTAGAAGGTGTTGCTACATTCCTAGGATTGCCTGGGATATTGGCAATCTATGTGCTGATTGTTGTTGCCCATAATATTGTCCACAGGCAGATTACCTTACGGAATGCAATAATCCAGCAAGGATTTTTTCGTCATTTACGGGTACAAACGTATGATTCCTTCTTACACGCAAACTGGAATTTCTTCATCAAAAACCGTAAGTCGGACTTGATCAATTTTATGACGACGGAAGTTGCCAGAGCAAGTGCAGGCACGAGTTCCTTTTTGCAGTTTGCTTCTTCCTTGATTTTTACTGTCATTCAGATAGGTTTAGCTTTGATGCTGTCACCGACTATTACAAGTTTTATTCTGATTAGTGGAGTTTTTCTCGTCCTGTTAAACAGAAAATTCCTGAAATGGTCGATGGAATTAGGGAAGCGCAACTATGACTTGGGCCGAAGTTATTTGGCGGGAATCACAGATCAGATTAATGGAATCAAAGATATTAAGAGTAATACATTGGAAGAATCGAGAATGGTTTGGTATCAGAATATCACCGAACGGATGCAAAATGAGCAGATTGAATATACGAGACTCAAAACAAAATCCCAATTATATTATAAAATCGCTTCTGCTGTTCTGATTGCCGTTTTTATTTACCTTGGTGTGGTGCTCTTTAATGCTCAGGTTACGCAATTGATGCTCATCATTGTCATCTTCTCTAGGCTATGGCCAAGGGTGGCAGGTATACAGGGATCCCTTGAACAATTGGCTACCACTATTCCTGCATTTAAAGCGGTGATTGCCATCCAGAATGAGTCGAGAAATGCCCGGGAATTTACTGAAGCTGCTGATAAAATTAGACCGATGGAAGTTCATACAAGCATGGAGTGTAAAGATGTCTTCTTTCGATACAGGAAGGACCAATCTGAATTTGCCCTGAACAACATTAACCTGCACATCCCTGCCAATCAGATGACAGCGGTAGTTGGTAAATCCGGAGCCGGGAAGAGTACATTAATTGATTTGTTAATGGGATTGAATCAACCTGAGTATGGAGAAATCTTAATAGACGGTATCCCGCTTACAAGCGACAGCCTGGTTTCCCTAAGAAGAGCAATTAGTTATGTACCCCAGGACCCCTTTCTTTTCAATACGACGGTCAGGGAGAATTTGATGTTGGTAAAGCAAGGTGCGACTGAGGAAGAGGTATGGGAAGCACTTGAATTTTCATCTGCTGCAGAGTTTGTAAGGAAGTTGCCCGATGGACTTGATACGGTGATCGGAGACCGTGGCATTAAACTATCCGGTGGGGAACGTCAGCGGCTTGTGATGGCAAGAGCGATTTTAAGAAAGCCGTCCATTCTTGTCCTAGATGAAGCGACAAGTGCCCTTGATACAGAAAATGAATCCAAGATCCAGCATGCATTGGAGATGCTGAAGGGGAAAATGACGATTATTGTTATTGCCCATCGATTATCCACAATAAGGAATGCAGATCAGGTTATAGTGATGGAGGATGGGTTCATTATCCAGCGAGGCGAGTTTGGCCAACTTGCCGAAGAGAGAAAAAGTGTGTTCGGAAAATTGCTGAAGAACCAGATGAAGGCAAGTTACTAAAAGTATGAAAATAGTTCTGTCCTTTGGCTCTGTCAACTTCTCAAAAAGGCGGCTTAACCATGAAAACATTGCATGTAAAAATAGGGGAGCACCAGATTAAATTTCTCAGTCCGTATAAGCATCTTCTAGCAAAGTTTACTGATGAGTATGAGATTCTAAAGGGGAACAAACGAGTCAAACCGGATTTATTAATCTATCTTGAAAGTGGTTATGGTACATCGTTTATAAACTATGAGGTGGATAACTTTCGAGAAAATGGAAAAATCAACTTCCGTCGGGCTGATTATCAAATAACCGTGGACAAAGATTATAAGGTTGCAAAACTTTACTTCCATGATGACCTCGCCTTGAAGCATGCCATGATGAACTTATATAGTTCTTACATCGTTTATCATAATTGGGGGTTGTTGATACACTCATCCGCCGTAGTTAATGACAATAAGGCCTTTATTTTTGCGGGACGGTCAGGGGCAGGGAAATCGACTTCCGCTATGCTGTCTATGCCGAGAACGATCCTTTCTGATGAAGCTGCCATCGTAAAAATTGATAAAGGGAAATCGACCGTGTATCATTCTCCCTTTCGAAGTGAGATTAAGTCTACCAATCTTAAGGAATATTCTCCTGTTGAGGGGATATATTTGCTCCACCAATCCCATGATTTTCACAAGCATGCCATAAAGAAATCAGATGCCTTCCTCCAGTTGATGGATAAGGTATTTTATTGGTCACGAGAAGCAGAGGATGCGAAAAAAATAATTGCGCTGTTGAAAAATTTGGTAAACCTGACACCTGTTCATCACTTATATTTTCAAAAGAACGATAAATTCTGGGAAGTGATTTCTTGAGCAGGGAGTATATTTCAAATAGTGGTTGTGAAGCCACGGAATTAGATGATGAGTGGATCATTTTAAATACGGAGAATTTTACGGTAACGAAAATAAACAAGGATGGTGGCTAATGTTGGTCCATTCTGAGCGAAGCCCAGACTGTGGAGAGTATCGTGGAATCTGTAGAGAGGCACTTTTCAGGTGTCGTGCAAAAAGAAGAGATAGAGGACTTTATCATGCAGCTTGAGAATTGTGGAGTCATCAGGAATGTTTCCTGAAGATAAAAAGATCGTCTCCATTGTAAGGGAGGTATTGCTTAAAAAAGGGTGGATCGATCTTCCCTCGCACGGTACGAGCATGTATCCACTCATTAAAGAGGGAGACATATGCAAATTCTCCTCTTGTAATCCTTCCGAGCTGAAAAAAAGGGATGTCATCCTTTTTTTCACCCCTTCCAATAGCTTTGTTGCTCATCGATTAATTCTAATAGATAATACCCGTTATATATGTAAGTGTGATGGCAATCTTGGCAAGTGCATCATACAGTCCGCGAGGTTGTAAATTGTATGGGTTATGGTACAGGGAATATCCCGGAAGAAGTAAGGTTATTGGAGAGGTTTTATGAAAAGGGTTAAATGGAAGAAAGTGATTTTGTTATTAATTGTATTTCTCATTTTGTTTATAGCTATTGATAATAACCGGATTAAAATTGTACATGAAGAAATTGTAGTTGAGACCCTTGCAAAGGACCTTGAGGGTTTTACTGTCCTCCAGGTCACAGATCTTCACGAAAAGGAATTCGGACATAATCAAAAAAGGCTGATCAAGAAAATCAACTCTCTAGATTATGATGTAATTGTCTTTACAGGAGATATGCTCAACAGCAAGAGCAGCAGCAATTATGCGCCTTATTACAAATTGATTGAAGGAATAAAAAATAAGGAACACGCCCTTTTTGTCCCTGGTAATGCGGATCCGGTTCCCTATCTTATAAAACAAGACGAAATAGTAAAAGACGAGTTTGTCATAGGAATGGAGGAGAGAGGAGTCCAATTTCTTGAGACTAATTATGCCATTCATCTTGGTGAATCGGTTATCCGGATTGTGGATTTCGAGAGCTCCATTATTAGTGAGAAAAGGATCGAGACATATAGGGATACAAATATGGATGGAGATTACTCTCCTTATATTAGAATGCAGCTGGAAAATCACAATGATAATTTGGTGTTGGACGAAGGGGACACGGATCTCTTGATTGCGCTGAATCATTATCCTGTAGTAGATCGCAGGATCGATTTGCTTAATAGTGATCCAAACTATATTATGAGGGAATTTGACTTGCTACTAGCTGGTCATTATCACGGAGGACAGTTTAGAATCCCTTTCTATGGTGCGTTTTTTGTCCCAGAAGCCTATTACGACAGAAATGGACTCTTTCCTCCTCAAGACAGGGTGAAGGGGCTTTGGGAATACAAAGGGATCAAGCAGTATGTCAGTACAGGTTTGGGGAGCAGTGATACATTGCCTTTCATGAAATTCAGGCTGTTTAATACACCGGAATTGAATGTTATTACATTTACATCAAAAAAGTAAGTGCCAAGTTGGAGGGCACTTACTTTTTACTGTCCTGATTAATCTTCCATTTATTAAATTCCAGGAAATCACGGAATTGATCTTTTGTTACTCCGGAATCCATTGCTTCTCTTACTAATGTCGCCCATTCACGGTCAAGGGTTTCTTTTTCATCATTATCATGCAGAAGGGTATTCACCGACACACCTAAAACTGATGACACCTTTTCTAAGAATTGAACTGATGGATTCGATTGTAAATTTCTTTCAATGGAACTAAGGTAAGACTTTGCTACGCCAGCACGATCTGCTAGTTCTGACATAGACATTTTTCGTTGTTCTCTATATTTTTTTATTCGTTCACCAATCATGGCTTTCACCTTCCTATCATGCATAATTATAGCATATAACGAAGGGATTGTTAGATATTTAGAACAAAATTACGTAATAATTCCTACTAATTAGAGGTTTTTATATGAAGAGTTAGTGTTGTTATGTAGAAAATCTCTAATCTCATCCGTACTAATACCCATATCAAGGGCATCACCGATCAGTTCCACCCACTCCTTATCTAAATTTTCAGTTAAATCAAACACTGTCTTCTCCATCCTTTTCCCTCCTAAAATACTTTGGTATTTCAGGCAGCCCAGCCATCCTAATAGTTACGCAACTAAATTAGATCTGTTGACTTTGCGTCCTTGTTTTTCAACAAGTTTGCCTTTGACTGTTGTTTTGATATACAACTTTCGTATTATAACCTTTGTCCTTCTTATACTCCAAATTTATTATAAATTAACTTTTTATGGAATGTTGCTGATTGATGTCGAATAGACAAAATTATTTCACAAGAATTCTTTAAGGAATATAATCCGCGATTTTCAAATGAATGGGAGGAGGAAAGGATGATTTTGATAGTAAAAAGGCGCGGTTTTAAAGGTAGAAAAGTAAATTAAATTTACTTTTTCTGTCGAAATAGATATCAAAACAAACATTTTGTATATTATTTTTTGACAAACCCTCGAAAAAACATCTTAGGATTCGAACACATTCCAGTTTCCATATAATCGTATAATAATCCCCCTCAAAAGCTATTCCCACAAGTTTATGGCAATATGTTCTTCTAATTTCTTCTTGAAAAAATAATACAAATTGAAAACACTGATTAACAATAACGGTGGTTTCCTTAGTAAGAATCGTTCCTCCACGGACTAACGTCTTTTATTCACTTTACGCAATGTTCTCGAATTTTTTCCCTTTTTTAAAAAATGTGGCACATTGTGTAAGTTGTAGAGGGGAAAATCAATATTTATTTTCTTTATAAGAAACAAAAACTATGAAACAACGAGATAAATCGAGCATTTAGTAGAAAAGTGTTCTTTATTACGTTAAAACGAAATATTTTGAGTATTTCAAGTAGAATGCTACTAATATATACTCAAGTTATAGTTCATTATAAAGAACTATAACTTGTTTGTGAAAGCAGGTGAAGTCAACATGTATAAAAAGAATGTCATTACAATTGTAATAGGGATATTAATAGCGATCTCCCCCTATATTGCAAACGCAGCAGAAATAGAAAAGCTATACATAGAACAGGGAGAAGATGTTAAGTTATTCCATCCAATCAAATTAGCTCCTTCTAGAGTTACGGAAGAAAAAAATATCACTATAACGAACAAAAATGAACACATTGTTAAAATTGACACAAGCTTTCATTTCCATTTGGAAAAGGAAGGTCTTGATGAGAAAACACTTCAAAACATGCTTTTTTTATATGAGATAAAAGTTGAATTTAAGCATCAGGGAACTTTACACACCATACCTTGGACAAGTTTGAATGAAGTGATTAATCCAATGGATTCATTAGATATAAAACAACTTACACCGAATGACTCTATTGAACTTGCTTACTCAATTAGGCTCCATAAAAATGCATCCAATACCTACCAAGCGGTTACACTACATGGAGAATTGATGATTGATTCCTTAACAGATAGAAGTCAGGTAGAGACGGTAGTAACAGATAAGGAAAATCAAATGGAGAACTCTCTTCCTAACACAGCAACTGATAATTGGACTTATTTTTACTTAGGTACATTATTGGTAACAGGTGGAGTTGCCTTATTAATCTACTATTTTATAAGAGTGCTTCGCAAGAAAAGGGGGAATGTCTATGGGAGTTAAGATTAGGGAAAATAAATTGTTTTTTCTTACACTAATTGTGACTTTTTTAGCGATATATGCGGCTTGCTTTCATATTGCTGACACCTATTCACACCTTACTGCTGAAGTTAAAATTTCCGGAGAGTTATTAACAGAGGAGGATTTCCAAATACCTCTACCTCTTGAAACGCAAGTAGTAGAAACACCATCTCAGAAAGCAAACAATAAAGGCGTGGAAGAACAGCAACAACAAGAGCAACAAGATAAAGCTGACAGTAACAAAGAAACACCAGTAGAAGAAGAGAAAGAGGAAGTAAAAGAGTCGGAAGAACATGAAAAAGACGGCTCAAATTTAGAAGAAAAGACTGATTCACAAGAAGATAAATCTGAAGAAGCTTTGGCTGAAAAAACTTCAGAAAACGGCGAAACGGAAAAAGACGGGGAATAAGAGCTGATATTGATCAGTTTTTATTTTACCACTTTCGTTCTTAATAAAATACATTAGTATTCTTTATAAAAGAGGAGTGGCCTTTTTGATGAAACGAATAATGAAAATCCTCTCTACGCTTGTACTTGTTTTTCTGGCTTTAGCGGCCGGCCTTGTCATCTTCTTTGTCTCTCAATCGAAGGGAGATATAGAGAAAGTTCCAAGTGTTATTGGTTATAAGCCTCTAACCATTCTGTCTAATAGTATGCAGCCTGTTTTTGAAGCAGGAGATGTCATCTTAGTGAAACCGGGCAAGAAGCCGACAGTGAATGACGTGATTACTTTCAAGCATCCTGATGGAATCTTGGTTACACATCGGATCATTGATTCAACAGAGGAAAACGGCAAGACACTATTCGCCACTAAAGGCGATAACAACAATATTGCGGATGAGGGGCTAGTAGCACCGGAGAGTATTATCGGGGTGCAAACAAACATTATTCCGGGTGCAGGACATGTAGCTAAATTCGTATCAGGACCAGTAGGCTTCATTTTATTAATTGGTGTTCCTGTTTTCCTCTATCTATTGATTGAGATTTTCCAAAGAACTGGAATTATCGGGACTAGAAAAGAAGAAATATCTAATTAAGGGATTAACAAATAGGGTCTACCCTATTTGCTAACTATATAACAAATTTGCAAAGGGGATGTTTTTGAATGGCAAACATGAAGAATGTCAAAAAAGCGTTAATTGGGACAGCACTTGCTGGAACATTAGCAGTTGGGGCAGGGTTTGGTACATATTCTTGGTTTACTAGCCATGCAGCAGTTACAGGAGAGGTGCAGAACTCTCAATTGAAAATTGAAGGTAGCGGATTCAGCGAATTCACTTTTGAAAGAGATGCATTCACACGTCTGGCTCCTTCCCGTACTGTGATGACGGATTTCACGATCTCCAATGACCATGATGGCGATATGACATTTGAGGATGTGGTTCTTCGCGGTCAGCTTAAGTTTGCTGTGAATAACAAGGGAGACCTTTTAACTTCCGATAATATGCACAAAGCTTTCCCACGTAATGGAACGTACGAAGGGCTAGCTGCATACTCCCTACAGGAGGCATTAGAGCAGTACCACTTCACATTCTCTTGGGGTGACACAACAAAGACAATGTCTGGTTGGGATTGGTACAACAATGGCGAGGATTTCCTAGAGGAAATGACGCTTGCGAATGGAGAAGAGCTTGAAGTGGATGTAGAGATAACCCTTCATGAGGATGCGAACAACAACCTTCAAGGAGCTACTCTAAGACCGGTTGTCATGGTTGATGCGAAACAAATTGACTTTGATGCGTTGTATGAGGATGAAATCAACAACGACTGATTCCGTTCATTTTACGAAAAGAAGCTATCAAAATTGTTGGGGGAGGAAATAAGGTAATGACAAATATTAATAAGGTGAAGAAGGCTGTCCTTGGTACAGCTTTGGCAGGGGTATTAGTTGCAGGAGCGGGATTTGGAACATATTCATGGTTCACAGATAGCACAGAAGCACAAGGGCAAGTGAAAAATGCGATTGTGGAGATTGCTGGTGGAGGACAAGCTAGTTTCGATTATTCTTCTGGCTACCTTGCTCCAAGTAGATCTCAGATTGCTGAAGAGTGGAAGACAATCGAAAATAACAGTACAGACCGCCGTATCAGCCTAAATGCAAGCTTTACTGGAAAACTGTATGGAGATTCTTCAGATATTGACTTCTCTCAATATAAATCAACTGCTCTTTTTGTTTTCAATAAACATGCAAGTGGTGTGCAAGATGCAGAATATATTGATTCTTCTCTCAGAGAGTACTTGGAAGAGGATGATATGAGCCATCTTGAGTTTGAAAAAATGATGCAAGAATTCTACGGAGCGAAAATGGAGATTGTGGTGATTGAAGGGGAAACGGATGTAGAGCAACTTGAAGCAACTCTAGAAGCTTCAGCGGATACTCCTGTTGCAGCTATTGTAAGCGCGGAATATATTGAAGCTCAGCTGGAGAAAGCTAGTGCAGCTTCAATAGGAACATTGTCCCATGATCCGGTTAAAGTGATGGAAAAAGGAATCCTTTTTGGGGAGATTATTAATCGTCAACATTATGTACATGTCCTTTTCGGAACTAGCCTTAAAACAACTGCTGGCAACGAATATCAAAACGCTAAAATGGACTTCCAAATCCATGTAGAAGCAAATCAAGTGGATCGCGTAGCTGGCACTAACTAATAAGTAATTGATTTAAAAATCCGTTCATTTACCACTACACACACACTAAATGAACAGAAGGGAGGGCTCTTATGTACACGAAAATATGTCCGACTTGCGGTCAAAAGTCTTTTAGCAGCTGTTCGATATATAGCTGGGAATGTCCAATATGTACAACTGATTTATCACCCCAATATGCAGCAGTCGCTAGCGGCTCGGTTGTAACAAGAACCCTTCCTTTTAGAAATCAATTAACATTTGTTATCAAGTCATATAAAATAAACCAACAAATCTAGCACAAAGAAAATAATCGCTGACCCTGGTCAGCGATTATTTGTTTTCCTGATTTATTTTCCATTTATTAAACTCTAAGAATTCTTTAAACTGATCCTTGGTTACGCCAGAGTCCATAGCCTCTCTCACAAGGGTGGCCCACTCACGATCAAGATTTTCTTTTGATTGGACTTCGTCTTCATCATGTAAAAGAGTATTCATGGATACTCCTAGTACTGTAGAGACTTTTTCCAAGAATTGAACGGATGGGTTGGATTGCAGGTTTCGCTCGATTGAGCTAAGGTATGATTTAGCCACACCGGCACGTTCTGCAAGTTCAGACATCGACATTTTTCGTTGTTCTCTATATTTTTTAATTCGTTCACCAATCATGGCTTTCACCTTCCTATCATGCATATTATAGCATATAACGAAGGGATTGTTAGATATTTAGAACAAAATTACATGATTATTCAATAAAATTAGAGATTTTTATGGGGAGAGTTAGGGAAATTATGTAGAAATTCTCTAATTTGTTCAGACGATATTCCAATTTCAAGGGCATTGCCTATTAGTTCCACCCACTCCTTGTCTAAATTTTCAGTTAAATCAACCAATATTTTTTCCATCCTTTTCCCTCCTAAAATACTTTGGTATTTCAGGCAGCCCAGCCATCGTAATAGTTATGTAATTCTAAACTACTTTAGATCTGTTGACTTTGCGTCCTTGCTTTTCAACAAGTTTGCCTTTTCCTGTTGTTTCGAAGTCATTCGATATACAACTTTGGTATTACTACCAACGACCTCCCTATACCCCAAATTTATTATAAAATAACTATTTATGGAATGTTGCTGATTGATGTCGAATAGATCTAGTTATCTCAAAAAAATTCTTTTAGGAATAAAACATGGACATGACAAGAGGTGGACAAATAAATCCATCATTTTGAATAGCAAAATTGATTGATTTTTATGGCGGAAATATAAATTTATTTTACTTTTTCTGTCGAAAGGAAGTTCAAAAACAGTCTTTTGTTTACTTCTTTTAGAAATACCCACATAAAAACATTTCAAGATTCGAACGCAAGCTAGTTCCATATAACCGTATAATAATCCCCCTCAAAAGCTATTCCCGCACGTTTATGGTAAAATGTTCTTTCTAGATCAATTGTATCTGTTTTTTTAATATGAGTAGCATACTATAGATAGTATACATAGAAAGGATAGGTTTCAGATGAATGTAAAGTTGCCTAAGCCGTTTACGTTTGAGGGCGGCGAGCGTGCTGTATTAATGTTACATGGATTTACCGGGAACTCTGCGGATGTCCGGATGATGGGGCGATTCCTCGAGAAGCGGGGATATACGTGTCATGCACCTCAGTATAAGGGGCACGGTGTACCGCCGGAAGAGTTAGTACATACAGGCCCCGAGGATTGGTGGCAGGACGTCATGGAGGCGTATCAATTCTTGAAAGATCGCGGGCATGAAAGTATTGCGGTCGTTGGACTTTCCCTTGGAGGCGTATTTTCTCTGAAATTGGGTTACACTGTTCCTGTCAAGGGTATTGTGCCTATGTGTGCGCCTATGTATATCAAGAGTGAAGAGATCATGTATCGTGGAGTCCTGGAGTACGCAAAGGAATGGAAGAGACGCGAAGGGAAATCCCCTGAGCAGATCGAACAAGAAATGAAGGACTTCGAAAAAACGCCAATGGGCACATTAAAGGCTTTGCAGGAATTGATTGCGGATGTGCGGAATAATGTGGATATGATCTACTCTCCGACATTTGTGGTACAGGCTCGCCATGACAATATGATCAACACCGACAGTGCCAACATCATCTACAATGAAGTGGAGTCGGATAACAAGGAAATAAAATGGTACGAGGAGTCCGGGCATGTGATTACACTCGATAAAGAGCGCGATCAGCTGCATGAGGATGTTTATGAGTTTTTGGAATCGTTGGATTGGTAATAATAAAAGTAGAGAAGAAAAGCGAGATTGCTTTTTTAAAGTAGAATCTAGCTGTTGATTGGAGCAATAGGCGAAGACTCCTACGGGAGATAGCGGTTGACTGGAGACCCCACAGGCGAAGCCGAGGAGGCTCCAGCACCGCCCCGTGGAAAGCGTAGCCTAGTGCGGAAATCAACAGCGGTGTTTACCAGACCATTTCTATAAAGGAGGGACATATATATGGAAGAAATAATTCAGCAGCATGTGGATAAGCTTTTGTCCTATATGAAAGAAGAGGCGTATAAGCCGTTGACGACCCAGGAGCTGGAAGAGGCTTTAGGTATCAAGGATTCCGAGGAATTCAAGAATTTTGTAAAGGCACTGGTTCATATGGAGGACCAGGGGCTTATAGTGCGTACGAGAAGCAACCGCTACGGCCTTCCGGAAAAGATGAATCTGATTAAGGGTAAGGTGATCGGGCATTCGAAGGGCTTTGCGTTTGTGATGCCTGAGGAAGGGGATATGGATGATGTATTCATTCCGCCTACCGAGCTGAATAATGCGATGCATGGGGATATTGTGCTTGTCCGGATCAATCGGAAAGCAAATGGTGATTCCCGCCAAGAAGGTACCATCATTCGCATTGTCGAACGTGGAGTAAAGGAAATCGTCGGTACATATACGGAAAGCAAGAACTTCGGCTTTGTAATTGCGGATGATAAAAAGATTGCCAATGACATTTTCATCCCGAAAAGCGCAACGAATGGAGCGGTGGAAGGCCATAAGGTGGTCGTGAAGCTTGTGACGTATCCGGAAGGACGTTTAAGTGCCGAGGGAGAAGTAATCCGAATCCTTGGCCATAAAAATGATCCTGGTGTGGACATCCTTTCCGTCATTCATAAGCATGGCCTGCCGCAGGAGTTTCCGAAAGAAGCGTTGGATCAGGCAAATGCTACGCCAGATGAAATTGACGAAAAAGATATCGGGGACCGTCGTGACCTGCGCGATCAGATGATTGTGACGATTGACGGTGCGGATGCGAAAGACCTGGATGACGCGGTAACCGTGAAGAAGCTCGATAACGGCAACTACAAACTGGGTGTGCATATCGCAGACGTGACACATTATGTGACGGAAGGCTCGGCAATCGATATGGAAGCACAGGAACGCGGGACGAGTGTGTATCTCGTGGACCGCGTAATCCCGATGATTCCTCACCGTCTATCCAATGGAATTTGCTCGTTGAACCCTCAGGTGAACCGTTTTACGATTTCATGTGAAATGGAATTGAACAATGCTGGGGAAGTGGTCAAACACGAAATTTTCCACAGTGTAATCAAAACAACGGAGCGTATGACGTATACGGATGTGAATAAAATCCTGGTTGATAAGGATGATGCGCTGATTGAGCGTTATGAGCCTCTGGTTCCAATGTTCCAGTTGATGGAGGAGCTGGCTGCCGTTCTGCGCAAAAAGCGGATGCTGCGCGGTGCCATCGATTTTGATTTTAAAGAGTCCAAGGTCCTGGTGGATGAAGAGGGAACTCCGACAGATGTCGTCCTTCGCGAGCGTTCTGTTGCGGAAAAGCTGATTGAAGAGTTCATGTTGGTGGCCAACGAAACAGTTGCTGAGCATTTCCACTGGATGAATGTGCCGTTCATCTACCGTGTCCATGAGGATCCGAAGGAAGAAAAGCTGCAGCGCTTTTTCGAATTCATCACAAACTTCGGCTATGTGGTAAAAGGCAAGGGTAATGCAATCCACCCTCGTGCATTACAAGAGGTTATCGAAGCAGTACAAGGAAAACCGGAGGAAATGGTCGTATCCACAGTCATGCTACGTTCCATGAAACAGGCGAAATATGATGAGGAAAGCTTGGGTCACTTCGGTCTTTCCACCGAATACTACACGCACTTCACATCACCGATCCGTCGTTATCCGGATTTGATTGTCCACCGTCTGATCCGTACGTATCTGATTCAAAAGAAGATCGATCAGAAAACGCAGGAAAAATGGAGCGAGAAGCTGCCGGAAATTGCGGAGCATTCGTCCAATATGGAGCGTCGTGCCGTGGATGCCGAGCGTGAAACGGATGATTTGAAGAAATCCGAATACATGCTTGATAAAATCGGGGAAGAGTATGATGGAATCATCAGCTCTGTCACGAACTTCGGAATGTTCGTCGAGCTTCCGAATACGATTGAAGGACTGGTCCATGTCAGCTACCTGACCGACGATTATTACCGCTATGATGAGCGTCATTATGCGATGATCGGTGAGCGGACAGGCAAGGTATACCGAATCGGGGATGAGATTTCCATTCGTGTCGTGAACGTGAATAAGGATGAGCGCTCCATCGACTTTGAAGTGGTCGGAATGAAGGGGACCCGCCGTCCTGATACGAAAACGGCACCAAGGGTCATCCAGAGCGGAGACCGCAAGAAGCCGACAAAAGGTCGCAGTCAAAAGCGTAAGCAGGAAAGCGACATCAATGATATTGAAATTGGATGGAGCACGCAAGCTCCTAGCGGTAGCAGCAAAAAGAAGAACAAAAAGAAACAGTTCTTTGAAAATGCGCCTAAGCAAAAACGTACCAAGAAGAAAAAGAGATAAAATGAAAAGAAGGAGAGCCCGCAGTACGGCTCTTCTTTCTTGTACATGACCATTAATTTTGGTAAAATATTCACTACCGCTAGAAGGGGGAGAACGCTATGCCAAAAGGGGAAGGCAAGGTTATCAGCACCAACAAAAAAGCCAACCACGATTATTTTATTGAACAGACATACGAAACTGGCATGGTTCTGCAGGGAACAGAGATCAAATCCTTGCGCTCAGGACGAGCAAACTTGAAGGACTCCTTTGCACGTGTCCAAAATGGAGAAGTATTCCTTCACAATCTTCATATCAGTCCATATGAGCAAGGAAACCGCTACAACCATGAGCCGCTGCGTACACGAAAACTTCTTCTTCATCGCAAGCAGATCAACCAGTTGATCGGATTGACGAAGGAAGAGGGATATGCACTTGTTCCTTTGAAAATCTATCTAAAAAATGGCTATGCAAAACTGTTAATCGGGTTAGGAAAAGGGAAAAAGAAGTACGACAAGCGTGATGACTTGAAGAAGAAAGAAGCAAAACGTGATATTGAGCGTGCATTCCGTGAGCGTCAGAAGGAATAGTATAGGGTATTTTACAGTAACTTACAATTGCAAAGTTATGTGAGTATGCTATAATAAGGTTGTCGCTGAAACAGCGGCACTTTGATAATTGAATAGCTAACTTGTTAGCTCATTATCTTTCCCGTTAACACCTCGAGTCTTTGTTGATTTAAATTTCAACAACAGACATTTACAATCGAGGGGACGTTACGGATTCGACAGGGATAGTTCGAGCTTGGGTTGCGAGTCGGGGGGATCGTCCTCGTCATCAACGTCAACGCCAATAATAACTGGCAAAGAAAACAACAACTTCGCTTTAGCTGCTTAATAACAGTCTATAGCGGTTCCTCCCTCCATCGCCCATGTGGTAGGATCAGGGACTCACTCTAAGTGGGCTACGCCGGAGATCGCCGTCTGAGGTCAAAGGAAGAGAACAATCAGGCTAGCTGCCAGGATGCCAGTCAATAGGCGGAATGTTCAGCGAAATACTAATATATT
Source organism: Sutcliffiella sp. NPDC057660 (assembly GCF_042800035.1). Lineage (NCBI taxonomy): Bacteria > Bacillati > Bacillota > Bacilli > Caryophanales > Bacillaceae > Sutcliffiella > Sutcliffiella sp. NPDC057660. Next base: position 647 of record NZ_JBHVHV010000001.1, on the reverse strand, counting down.
GACTACACTCGTAGACGCTTAAGTGGCGATGTTTCTGGACGTGGGTTCGATTAATTATTAGTCGCCTTGTGTGGTAACATACAAGTGATAATCTGGCTTTATCGGTGAAACCTAAGTCGCAGACAGTATGCGATAAGGCAATGCCGAGCGGTATGTGGAGCAATCCAACAGCCGTGTATCGACTCATAGGTTACCACTTTACGTGGTAATACTAGGATGCGACATCTCTGCCATTCATGGTAAAAATAATGATTCGCATAATACGCCAGAGGGCCTCAACGTTGAGGTTCAAGATATAGTCAGTGCCATGACGAAAGCATGGAATTGCACGTCCCACCGTCTCCATACAATTTGAAAGACCTCACTTTTGTGGGGTCTTTTTTCATTAACTTATTACAAATCAAAAAAATCCTCTTCGAATTTTTTCTTCTTTTCTAATTCCATCTGTGTGTATTTTCCGTTTCTCTTTGTTACTAGATTATAGTGACTCAGGATAAACTCTGCACGTTTTTTCTTTTGATGAACTCTTAAAAATTGATAGATATCCAATAATGTTTTTGACATCCTTAAATTACCGAAAGCTGACGGTATTGCCTGTCCAGAATTAGTCGATTATAATGTCCGTATATAATTCGAAAGATTTCGAC